>JBKPHA010000070.1:0-50417 GCA_046729615.1 Actinomycetota bacterium | reverse complement strand
GAAAAGCAGAAGCCGCTCTTGCCTTCACGCGAAAGCAGAAGTGGCCTGAGTGGTCGGTACATCGTCAGCGACCACCTTGAGCAGCTGCTTGAGCTGCGAGAGGTTTCAACCAGAGCGGGGATTGCCCCCATCCATAGGCGTGTCCTCCTCTGGTAGCCCTCAGGGCTTCGGGCCCCAGCTTGGTTGACCCAGGGCAGGCTCGGAAGGGTCCCTGACATCGAAGGGAAGCGGATTCGGAATGACGGCGTGCTGATCGGAGCCGTCGGCCCTTATCACGATGACCTCTCCGTTTGGGGGGTAGACGGATGGCCTAGAAGCCGCTGCGGGGAACCACCTCCCGTCAGTAGGCCTTGAGTGCCGCGCGGGCCCGCTCCACCTCGAGGGCGATCTTCCCGCGCTCCTCAATAGCGGACTCGGTCGTGTAGACCGGTGACTCGCCGTCCGTGATCAGCCGATCGGCGAGGATCACACCGCGCGGGTTGACCACTGCCAGCTCCTCGAGTTCCCGGGCGAGAGTGAGGATCAGTGCCTGGTTCTCGCGGATCACCACCCGTTGTATGCGGAGGTTCGCGTTGAAGAGCGAGGCCCGGGGCCGCTGAGCTTCCTCGACGAGCTCTCTGAGCGCCTTGGCGCTCTGCGCCCGGTGGCGCGCGCTCAGCAATTGCTCGGCCCTCGCCTTGCCCTGGCCGCTGTCGGGCGAGAGTTCACCCGTCAGCAGACGGTCGTCGAGGGAGCGCTTGCTGAAGAGATCGGTGAGCCAGCTCACAGGGAGACGCTAGCGCGGCCGAGCTCGCGGTCGAAGAGCTACCGCCGCCTCGCTTCTGCTGTGCCGAAAGCAGCAGTACCTGTCGCGCCGCGAACCGAAAGCGGTATGGCCACCCCCTCAGCGAGATACTGCCTAGGCGATGGTCGCAGGAGAACGTGGAGATCGTGCGAGCGGCCTTCGAGGCGTGGAATCGCGGGGATCTCGATCGCCTGCTGAGCCTCTGGAGCGAGGAGGCGGAGTTCTATCCCCTACGCGCCTAGTTGGAGGGCCGCCCCTATCACGGGCACAAGGGGCTGAGCCGGTTCGTCGCCGAAATAGGCGAGGAGTGGAGGGACGTGCGCTTCGAGATCGACGAGCTTCGAGATGCGGGCGAGCACGTCATCGGTGCGGGCCGCTTTCGGGCGCGCGGACGAACGAGTGGGCTCGACCTGAATGTCCCCCTCGGCGTAATCGGAGCCGTGCGGAACGAGCGGATCGTCTACGGGCGCATGTTCTCCGATCCAGCCGAGGCCCTCGAAGCCGCCGGGCTGCGGGAGTAGGCGATGTCGCAGGAGACCGTGGCGTTGTTCCAGTCGGTCTCCGAACCGGCCAATCGCCGTGGCGCGGCGGAAACGATGGGCTAGGTGACGCAGCGAACGACGACCGTCAGCCTCGGCCTGTTCGCGGCCTGGGCCTGCCACGACCTTGCAGAACTGTTCACGATGCGCGAGACCTCGCGCGTGGTCGCGGCCCGGATGCCGGATTGGGTTCCGATTGCTGACGATGTGCGAACGGACGGCCTCTCGCAGCAGCACGTGAACCTCGGGATATCGCTGATGGGCGCCTACTTCGCCGGGGTGTCCGCGGTCGGCGTTCGCTCGCGGGGGCGCTCGCGGCTCTTTCGCAGCGCCCTTCTCGGCTTCGGCCTGCACGGCTTCTTTCACATCGCGGGGAGCGTCGCCCTGCGCCAATACACCACCGGTCTGGCAACCTCGCCGACGATCGTGATCCCGTACTGGCTCTGGGCGCGTTGCGCACTCGCCCGCGAAGGCCTTTCCGACCGGGAGGGCACCGCGCGATGGGCTGCCGCCACTCTCCTTCTCCTTCCCGTTGTTCATGTGGCCATCCGACTGTTGCTGAAGGCCCTCGAAGCCGCCGGGCTGCGGGAGTAGGTCAGCGGTCAGGGAATCAGGACAAGCCGCTCCCGGTGCAGCCGACTCCCGGATAGAGTCGCCTTGCCCAAGCAGCGAGGAAGGAGGGCTTCGATGCACGCAGTCGTCGTTACGGTCACGATCAGCGACCACGAGGTCGCCGAAAGCCATCTGCGCGAGCAGATAGTGCCCCAGGTATCGCAGGCCCCAGGGTTCGTGGCCGGGTACTGGGCACGGAAGGACGATTCGGGATTGGGCATGGTCATGTTCGAGTCGGAGGAGGCCGCCAAGGCCATGAGCGAGAGGGTTCGCTCGATGGCTCCTGACGTGGTCACGGTCGAGAACATGGAGGTGCGCGAGGTCGTAGCGCACGCCTGATTCGCCTGGATCCGGCGATAGGCCCTCGAAGCCGGCCGGCTCTCGCGAGCAAGGCGCACTCGAAAGTTCGCGATCAGTTCATCGCCTTCTTGGCGTCATCAAGCGCGAGTCCGAGTTCGAGCGAAGTAGGCCGGACTGGCTAAGCGAGAAGGCGATGTAATCGTTGGTGAGGATGCGATCGTCGAAGCCACAGAAGCGCTCGAGCTCGGTTGTCGGCGAACTAGGCACCGAATGCTCATGGCCCACTCGAATTCGGTGATCCACATGACGATCGGCTCGCCGATCACGGTGCCGATGGGGCTCGAGGACATCAGACGTGCGCTCAGCGATCTCGACCCTCACCTACCGCCGTTCCTGCGGGTCGAGGACGTGCAGGGTCGGACCTACCTGATCAACGCGAACGCGATCGTCGATATCGAGGGCAAGGAGTAGTCGGAAGCGGCGCGCGTCAGGTGCCACGAAGGAACTCCTCCAGCTCCGACGCTGGTTGGTGGTCGCCGCGGAGTTCCTTGGCGAGCGCGATCGCGGCGGTCACCCGGCTGTCACGCGCGAGGCGAGTCAGGATCGCGAGCGCCTCGGTCCTCGTCGCTACCTCGTTACCCGAAGGGGGCTCGTGCAGGAGCCGACGCAAATACACGGCCCGCTCCTCATCACCGCGGATCTCGTCAAGGCGGGCAAGCTCCTGGTCGTTCAGGGAGACCTTGATGTGGTGTTTTCGGTTGCTCATGGGTTACCCAAAGTCGATTTTTAGCCAGCGCGCGCGCTGACCCATTCGGCGGTCAGCGAGATCCACGGTCACGCTGCGCGGCCCTCCCTGCGCGCAACCCTGTTCCATCTGAATACCGACGTGCCGGGCGAAGGCAAACGCACGAGGTCCCCGCCGTGGGGAGGTAGGTCCCCTTGTGCGATCGGCTAACGGCGACTAGCCTTCGCGACGGAAACGGTCGATCGGAAGAGAGATCGACCGGAGGGGAGAGATATGAGCAAGAAGCGAGGAGCTGTCCTGGCAGCTGCGACGTCGATCGCTGTCCTGCTGATCGCGGTAAACGTGCTGCCCTCGGCGGCGCAGCCGCCGCCGCCGCCGCCCATCGCCACCGAGTTCTTGACGGGCCGCGCCGTCTTCACTGACAACGTCGACCTCAAGATCAAGACCAAGCTCGATGGCAAGGCGACTAAGGTCGTGAACAGCAAAGATCCTTCCCGCACCGTGACGGCGAGGTTCACGCTGCAGGACGGGGCACAGTTTCCCTGGCACACCCACCGCGGCCCCGTCGTCGTCAACGTCGTCCAGGGTGAACTTACGTATGTCGGCGCCGACGACTGCGTGGAACGTGAATACCCGGCGGGAACCGCCTTTGTTGACCTAGGTCACGGCCACGTCCACACTGCCTTCGCCACCGGTGAGACGGTTCTCGTGGCCACGTTCTTCGAGGCACCGGCAACGGGACCGCTGCTGATCCCTGCGGAAGAGCCCGAGGGATGCACGATTTAGATCCTGTGTCACGAGTATCCGACGAGGGCCCGCTTCGGCGGGCTCTTGTCGCGAGATACTTCCAGGGGATGTCGCGGGAGAACGTCGAGACGTTCAAGCGCGCCGCTGACGCGTACAACCGCCGGGACGTTGAAGCGCTGTTGCAGGAACTCGACCCCGAGGTGGAGTGGCGTTCCGCGATTCTGATGCCGCTCGGGCGCGAGGCGAGGGCGCATCGGGGACACGAGGGCGTTCGCGAGGGGCTTCGAGACCTGTACGAGGCGCTCGCCGAGTTCCACGTCGAGTACTCGGAGATCCGCGACCTGAGCAACCGAATCGTCGGAATCGGCCGCGTTCGCATGCGGGATAGGCAGAGCGGAGTCGAAACGGAGTCGCCGTTGATCAGCGTGGTCGACGTGAAGAACGGCAGGGGGATTCGGGTCTGGAACTACCTCGATCCCGAGGCAGCCCGCGAAGCCGCCGGGCTGCGGGAGTAGAAGCGCTCCCGCTTTGCAGCGAGAAGCAGAAGTCAAGCGCGTAGCCGTCGCGCTCGACGATCCGTGCGTGGTAGCTAGAAACGAATCGGGCCACCGATCGGATTTCAGGGAGACGCACAAGACGGCTTCTGCTTTCACGCGAAATCGGCAGTCTCTGCGACGCCCGTGGCGCCTCGCATCGCAGATCCGACCGCGATAAATGGCCGTTGACAACGATCGGGCGGCGCGCCTAGGCTAGACGCCGAGCCGAAGATGGCTCAGGCGCGAGCAGCTTCGCAATGAGAGCGGCGAGGCTCACGACAGACAGGAGGCTACGAATGAACTCGAGCGAGCCGGTTGGCACGATCGAGGCGCTGTGGCGGTTCCCGGTCAAGTCGATGCTGGGCGAGGAGCTCGAGGCGGTCGACCTGGGCGAGGGAGGGATCATCGGGGATCGCGCCTACGCGATCCAGGACCGGGAAACGGGCAAGGTGGCGAGCGCGAAGCATCCGAAGCTGTGGCCCAACCTGCTCGGGTGCCGGGCCGCGTTCGTCGAACCGCCCCGCCCGGGCGACGAGCTGCCCGCGGCGCGGATCGAACTCGCCGACGGCAGCGCGGTGCTGAGCGACGCGGCGGACGTCGATGCCGTCCTGTCGCGCTTCTTCGGGCGCGACGTGGGGTTGGCGCGGGCGGCGGACAGTGGTTATACGATCGATCAGTACCACCCCGACGTCGAGAACTACGACCCTGAGGGACATCGCGACGAGGTCGTCGAAGCGCGGCTCGGTGCGGCGTTCTTCAACGAACGCGGACTTCCCTCCGCAGTCCCGGCAGGCTCGTTCTTCGACCTCTACCCATTCAGCGTCCTGACGACGTCAACGCTGGAGCAGCTCGGCGAGCTCGAGCCGCACAGCCGGTTCGATACTCGGCGGTTCCGGATGAACGTGATCGTCGATACCCCCGCACGCGGCTTCGTCGAGAACGAGTGGATCGGTCACACGCTCGCGATCGGTGATGACGTACAGCTGAGCGTGGACTTGCCGGATCCTCGCTGCGTCATGCCGAGCCTCCCCCAGGGGGGCCTTCCGAGGGACCCTCAGGTCCTCAAGGCCCTCGCCCAGCACAACAGGATCGACGTCGCCGGTTCCCGCTACCCGTGCGCCGGCGTCTATGCCGTCGCGAAGGCGACAGGCATGATCCGCACGGGTGATCAGGTCAGCCTAGTCTGAGCTTGTCGACCTCGACGGTCGCTGAGAGCCTCGCGGAGTTCAGGAGGGAGTTCGAGGAGAGCGCGCGGCTGCCGCCGCTGGAGGTGCCCATCCAAGCCTGATGTGCGCGCTTCTGCTTTCACGCGAAAGCGATACTGCGATCAGGCCGTATGCGAACCGCTACCCGCAGCAGGTGGAGCCTCGAGCCCGCCCGCGGACATCCATCTCGACATCCTCATGGGTGACGAAGACCTCCCACGACTCGCCATCCGGCGCGGTGACCCAGATCTTGTCCTGCTTCGCGTAGCAGCAGGTCGTGTCCATCTTGTCGAAGGTGGCTAGTCCGGCCTCCACCAGCCGCGCCCTGGCACGCAGGACGGCGTCGGTCGAGGCGACCTGAATCCCGGCGTGGTTGAAGGCGCCGAGGCCGTCGGAGCGCTCGCCCTCGTTGAGCGTGAAGTTGAGCGCCGGCTCGGTGATCTCGAACTTCGCATAGCCGGAGCGGACCTTAACCGGCTCGGTGCCGAACAGCGCCCGGTAGAAGGGAATCGAGCGCTCCACGTCGGAGACGGTGAGCGCCAGGTGGGGTCTCAGGACAGCCATGACGAAAGCTCCTTCAATGCATCGGGGTTGACGTAGTAGTAGGCCCACAGGCCCCGGCGCTCGGAGCCGACGATGCCCGCCTCGCGCAAGACCTTCAGATGATGCGAGACCGTGGGCTGGGAGAGGTCGAACAGCGGCACGAGCTCGCACACGCAGACCTTTCCAGCGTGCTTGCGAAGCACATCCACTAGCTGCAACCGGATCGGATCGCCCAGAGCCTTGGCCACGTCGGCCATCGCCTGGGCGTCTTTGCTTGCTCATTCTTCTAATCCGAGGGCCGCAGGTTCGAATCCTGCCGGGGGCGTCGGCCCACGTCACGAGGGATTGCCGTCGCCCCCACGGAGCGATGCGATGATTTTTGAATGATGGGGTCGATACGACTGAGCACAACGCTGGTCCCGCGCGGTGCCGCGGCAGCGATTGTCCTTGATGAAGAGCAGGTAGCCGAGGTCGGCGAGGGGGCCAAGCGATTCCCGGTTATCGCCACCGTGAATGGCTACAGCTGGCGCACCACCGTCACGCGGATGGGCGGTGAGTTCCTCGTCGGCCTGAACCGAGGGGTGCGTCAGGAGGCCGGGGTGGAGGCCGGCGACGACGTCGCAGTCGAGTTCGAACTGGACAAGTCGCCCCGAGAGGTCGAGTTGCCGCAGGCGCTCGCGGAGGCGCTCGCGCAGGACGCCGAGGCACGCGCCGGCTTCGAGCGGCTCGCCTACACCCACCGCAAGGAATACGCCCGCTGGATCCGCGACGCTAAGCGCGACGAGACACGCCACCGGCGCATTGCCCAGGCGCTCGAGCTGCTGCGGCAGGGCAAGCGACGGACGTAGGAACCGAGACGCCACCTGCAAGTGTGTATGGCTTCATGGTCTCCGGTCGGCGCGTGCGCGGCCGGTGACCCGAACGCCGGGTCGACTCAATCCACATCCACCTGTGGAATGCGGATTGCCGCTCGTCACCGTGGGTGCCCGCGATTCTCAGGCCGGAACGGCGTGGTCGACGGCCGCAGCGACCAGTCCGTGGCGCGATCGACGCCGCGCCGCCGCGCCGGCATCGATGACGATGCGATGGATGCCCGCGCCGGGTCAAGTCAGTCCGCATTCACCTGCCGGATGCAGATTGACCTGACCCCAGCCTGAGGCCGAGGTCGAGGCCGCGTCAGCTTGCGATCCGGGAGCGCAGCAGCTCCTTCCCCTGCTCGGCGCCCTTGCGGCTCTCGCCCTGCGCGCGGCGGAAGAAGTCGGCGAGCTCCGAGTCGCCCTCTCGCTCGGCATCCTGGATGTAGGTCTCCAGACGCAGGACGTTGGACAGGCACTGCTCAACGAACCAGATGATGTTGTAGTCCTTGTCCTTGGTGCCGGTGATCTGCCCGGTCTCCTGGGTGCCAGCTTCCATTTCTCCTCCTTAGATCGTCGCCTTCGCCCCCCTTACCCGACCCGCTTTCGGGCTAACGCTGGCAGGCCCGACCTTCACCCCCGTAGGGGTTGAGGAGCGCTGCCAAGCGGCGACATCTCCTCATCCCCCGGTACATTGGGGAGCGCGCGGTGAGCGTAGCTCAGCAGGTAGAGCTCCTGGTTGTGGTCCAGGCGGTCGGGGGTTCGAGTCCCCTCGCTCACCCCTCGGATTTGCAGGCACTTCGAACACTTCCCCGGAGGGCTCCCCTCGAACTCCGAACATTTCCGAACACCACGCCCTCCTAGACGTTGTCCAGGCGGTCGTCCGTGCCAGTCCGGTCACGCTTGGAAGTACTCAAAGCTCCACAACGCGCCTTGCGGATTACAAGGCCCTCAACCTTGTTGCATGGGGTCATGTGAGGCGCTACTTGGCTTTGTAGAGCCATTTCCGGTCCGCTCCGTTCGCTCACTTCCGCTCGATTTGGGGACCTCGAATGGGGCCACGGAGCGGCCTGTTTGCGCGTATGCCTCGGGCACCGCCGTAGGTGGCTTGCTGAGCGACAAACCCTCGACGTGGGCCAGATAGAGCTAGATGGCGATCCGCACGCAGGTCGAGCTCCTCTCGCCGGGCACGTGACGCTGCCGGCCGACGCAGACGAGGAGGGCGAGCGAAACCTCCACGTCCACTGCGTCCTCGGGCGCCGCGACGGCTCCGCCTCGGGGCGGCCACCTGATGGAGGCCGTGGAGCGCCCCACCAGCGAGGTCGTCCTCACCGAGCTCCCCGCCCACCTCGCACGTCGAAGGGACCCGGAGTCGGGGCTGCCCCTGATCGCGCCCGAGGGCGAGGTCGGCTCGCCGCCCGCCCGCTGACGGCAAGCCGCGGGATCACGCCTCGTCCGGCGAGCGCCCCTCCGGCACCGCGAGATCGAATCGAAGCCCGCTCGCCCCTTCGGCCCCGGATGCTCGGCGGCGCGCGATCCACAGGTGCGTCGAGCCATCGGTCCAGCGCGAGCGAACGAAATGCCGCGACACCCGCGTTCCCTCGCGCGGGACCTCCTCCTCGAACACCCGATAGGGGTCGCCGCCCTTGAGGTTGGTCGGGCGGAGGATGCGCCCGAGGGGCAAGACGACGCCCTCGCTGTTCTCCCGCTCCATGAAGCTCCGCTCGAGCCGGACCGTACCGCTGGCCGCATCGATCAGCACCGGCAGGAACGGGATCCAGCTCTCCGGCACCGGGGTCTGGATCAGGTAGCGAAGCGGCGGCGGCCCGTCCGTGCCGCCGCTCGTCGTCACCGGCGGGCGCTCCCCGCGGGCGGCGCGGCGGGCCTCGTCGCGCTCGCGCCCGGGCCACGGCGCGCCGACGCCGTTCTCGGTGAGCTCCTCGACCCCCCACACCAGATTCGCCATCTCGTCCCGAAGGAAGCGCACCTCCTCGCTCGCGGCCCCGACCTGCGCGGCGCTCGCGGCGCTCGGCGGCAGGAGGAAGAAGTCGGCAACCTCGTCCGTCTTTCCGGCCACGGCCGTGGAGAAGAGCGTCCAGAGCTCGCCGGTGGCGGCCGGTGCTGCGTCGGCGCGCTCGATCAGCGTCTCCACGCCGAAGACGTCGTGGACGACCAGCGAGTCGATCCGGCACAGGCTCCCCACCGGCTGGTCGAGCGGGATCGCGAACCAGTCGTTGCCGTGGACGAGCATGAAGTCCATCAGGACGAGCTTCGCGACGTCGCGCTTGTCCGGCTGGATCTCACCGAAGGGCGCCTTTCCGGACTCGAAGCCCCACCAGCGCTGGCTCGGCATGCCGGCGAAGCGGACGTGGCCCGGGAGCATGCTGAAACCGATCGACTGCGTTGGGTTGGTGCCCGCGGCCGAGGACGCGAGGTCGAACGCGAACCAGTCGAAGGTGCCGCTCCTTCCGGGCTCGGCCTCCAGGGTCGCCGTTCCCCGGTCTGGGGCGTCCGCGACCGCGCTGAGCCGGTACTCGAGTCGCTCCGGGCGCCAGGCGGGCGGATCGCCGAGCCCGATCGGCCCGTAGAGCTCCTCGACCCGGGCGACCAGGGCGTCGCCGCTCGCCTCGACCGCGGGCCCGGACGTCCCCAGCGAGGCGGTGGGGAGTAGCTGGAGTCCCGCCGACGCGGCCCGGTGGACGACCACCCCGTCGATCGCGCGCCCGAAGCACAGAGCGTGAAAGCGGGCCGCCTCGGCATCGCCCTCGAGCTCCGGCGAGGGGACCAGGTAGGCCGAGATCGCGGGGTCGCCGGGGCGCAGGCGCAGCGCGTAGCGGCGATGGTAGGAGGAGTCCGTGAGGATCCAGTCGGCGTCCGGGGCCACGACGTCGATCGTCAGCTTGGTGCCGACCGCGACGCCGCCGTCGGCGAACGCGGTCCGAAGCGTCGAGGTGACGTTCTGGGCGTTCAGCTTGGTGCGCTGGTTGAGCGGGACGGTGAGCAGCGACATCGCGTAGGGGTTCGAGGGAAGCGGCGCCAGCGGGTACGCGTGGTGGAGCGCCCGGACGACCCTCCTGGCGACCTTCCGCCTGGCGAGCTCGCGGTCGAGCACCTGGCCGAGCTCGACCCGCAACGCGAGATTCGGCGTGAGCGGCTCGCTCTCCACCAGGTCCTCGAGCGGGTCGGTGACACCCAGGGGCCGGACCGTCGGATCCCCCTCCACGCTCCACCCGGTGAAGGCCGAGGTGGTGGCGGCGAGCTGCGCCCAGGCGGGCGAGGCGGCGTCCTCGCCGCGAAGCTCGCCGCTTCGCCACTGCTGGGCGAGCGTCCACAGGGGATCGCGGATTCGGGCCGCGAGCCCCGGCGCCACGGAGGGAGCGCGAGGGCGGGGCTCCAGGCGGGTGAAGGTGGTGATCGAGGGCTTCATCTCAGCTTCCTCCGGGGCGCACGGGCATCAGGCGGTGAGGTCGCCGCTTCGGGCAAACCGGGTCTCCACGGCTTCGCCCTCGGGGTTGGAGGCCAGGGTGATCGCCGGGAGGAGCTGCCCGAGATCGCCGAGGAGCTCCCCCTCGACGGCCCGGATCTTCGCGAGCTCGACCGTCTCGCGGACGACGTCGACGACCGTCGCCGCGTCCCAGGTCTTCTTCGAGCGGTCGGGGGGAACCGCCAGGAGGATGGTCTGGGGCGCCTCGCTTCCCGCGTCGTCGTAGTGGAAGGCGACGCCGGTCTGCTCCGTCGAGCGCGGGATCACCTCGCTCCACTCGTCCAGCACCAGCCCGACCCACGGGTCGGTGGCCTTGGGGCTACCCGCCCGATGGAGCACCAGGGAGACGCGGGCGCCGTCCGGCGGGCCGGCGCCGAAGGGAAGAGCCGCCCAGCGCTCACCGTCGACGTGCGGGAGCTGCGCCACCTCGAGCCGGGAGATGTCGGCGCCGAGGGCCCCGGCGCAGAGGCCGAGCTTTCGCCACCGCCCCAGCGCCGCGCGCACCCGCGCCGCCTGCTGGAGCCACTTCGGCGCGGCCTCCCGATCGTTGGCGACGAGGGTCGACCCCGCCCCGAGCGCGCGATCGAGTTCGTCGGCGGTGTCGGGGGCGGGCACGAAGCGCTCCAGGAACACAAACCCGCGCCCGAACACCGCCTCGACGACGCCCTCCGGCGGCGTCCCCTGGGCGCCGGCGCGCGCGGCGCTGCTCGCCGCCTCGGACGCGGCCGACCGCGCCTGCGCGAGCAGCTCGCCGGCCATGCGGGTCGACGGAAACGCGCCGGGGACCCCGAAGCGCGACGCCTTTCGCATCGCCGACAGAAGCGCCCCCAGGTTCGGCTGCTGGTTTGCCTTGAGGGCCGCGTCGACCGCCGCGATCGCCGCGTTCAGGTCGCCGAGCGCGGCCTGCAGGGCGCTCCGCGCGGTGGTCGCCCGCGACTGGGCCTCGGCCCGCCTCAGGTTCGCCCCGTCGCTGCCGCGCTCCGGCGACACCAGGTCCTCGGGTCGGAGCCCCCGCGCTCCGCCGACCACTCGCCGCAGCGAGCGGGCGAGCTCCAGGAGGTCGAGAAACGTCCGCTCGGTCGCCGGGTCGAATCCGGGCCACCGAGCGTATGTGATCCGGATCTCGCCCGGCTGCAGGCTGAGGTTGCCGTCGGTGATCACGAAGTCGGCTACCCGCAGGTCGAGCTCGCTCGCCTGCGCCGTTGCCGGCGCCTCGGCGGCGAGCTCGAGGACGTCGATCGGTCGGAGCCCGAGGTCCGCCAGCGAGACCTCCGTCTCCACGCGGTTGTCCGGATCGGCTGCGGTTGGCGCCGGGTGGCTCGCGCGGCACTTGACGCTTGTCGGGTCCCCGAGTATCTGCCCCGTCCAGCCGTCGAGCCACCGCTCCGCTTGGGCCCGCGGCGTCGGCGCGGCGGGCCAGCCCGCGGGCAGGGTCGGCGGGCTCCCGCCCAGCACGAGCAGGACTCGGTGCGTCAGAAGCGCGCCGCCGCGGGGCGCCAGGGCGACCTCCGGGTCGGGTGGACGCTTGCCGTCGGCCATCGCCTCGACGCTCGCCCCCGACGCGTCCACGTTGCCCCGGACGAGCTGGTGGACGGACTCGGCGAGCAGGAGGTCGGAGACGGCGTCGAGGGAGTCGTCGATTCTCTCGAGCTCGTCCATCATCGCCTTTCGCTGCTGTTGGTTGCCGAGGCCGTCGAAGGGCTTCTGGTCCTTCGCTCGCCACAGCGACAGCCCGTCGATGACGTTTCGCGGCGCGGTCTTGGCCGACGCCGGCCCGGCGATCTGATCGCCCTTGTTCGCCGCCAGCGGGAACTTGTCGCGAAGCGGCTGGATGAACTGCTCCAGGGCGAGGGTGGTGCTGACCGAGCGCTCGTGGAGACCGCGCTCGAAGCGATAGCCGAGGATCGCGCCGAGGGAGAGGCCCTGGCGGACGGCGTCGAGAAGCCCCAGGGCGTCGCGCGTCCGCGCCGAGGAGAGGTTCAGCGCGAACGGCTTGGCCGCCTCGGCGGCGCGGTTCACAAAGCCGCTGCGAAGGACCGCCGCCGTCGCCGCGTGGGCCATCGAGGGGGCGTGGACGTAGCCCCCGGTGCCGGTCTGGGTGTAGACCGTCCTGCCGTCGGGAAGCGTCTTTTGCGTGATCGTCGCCCGGTCGAGCGGGCGGAGCACCTCGACCACGCCGTAGGCGCCCAGGTGGCATCCCGGCGCCTGCGAGGCGCGCATGGTCTCGAGCCGTCGCGTGGCGAGCGAGGTCAGCCAGGCGTCGATCCGGTGGGAGCAGACGTCGAGCGTCTCGCCCAGCAGACGCTCCAGCTCGCGCGCGCTGTAGCGCTGGAGCCCGTCCAGGACGTTCCGGTAGGCGTCGACGTCGCTGGTCTGGCTCTGGCCGCCCCTCTCGAGGTACGCCTCGAGCGTGGTGAGGGGGGCGCCGGGGACTGGTCCGGCCAGCCGATCCCAGATCGTCGGCCGCTTGGTCCCCGGCACCCCGACCGTGACGCCGACGAGCTCCGGCTCTCGCCGGTCGGCCTCGGTCGCCTTCAGGATGTCGAGCGCGGTGTGCGCGAACTGGGCAAGCATCGCGTGGCGGAGGAGTTGGAACAGCAGCGTCGGGGTCTCGAGCCCCGGCGGGTTTCGCAGCGTCGCGATCGGCGCCTTCCGGATCCAGTCGATGTAGTTCCCGGCCGGGACCATCTGCGGGCTGAGGAGCTCACCGAACGGTTCCGTGTCGGACGGCTGACCGAGCGTGACGAGCGGATATCGATACGGAAAGGAGGCGGCCTTCAGCGCGAGGAGGGAGACGCGCGGATCAGGGGTCGTTGTGGACCATCCGACCGACAGGAGCAGGGCGTGCACCCTTTCGAGGACATCGCCCCGGCTCTTGTTCCACGCCGCCCACTGCTGCTGTGTGACTCCGAAGAACGAGGTGCCGTAGAAGCCGAACAGGTTGGCGATGAAGTCGGCTCCCCAGGCCTCCCGCAGGCGAACCTGGCGCGCGCTCGCATCGAGCGCCACCAGCTCGAGGAGCTCCGCGTCGGGGTCGGAGCTCGTCCCGACCCGCGAGACGTCGTCGATTCGCGAGCTCCAGTGCTGCTTCAGCGCGGCGAGCGCGGGCGGGAGCTTCGCCTCGGCGCCGGCTGCGCCGGCATCGGCCACCCAGGACTCGAACGATGAGGTCGGCAGGAGCGTGTAGGGGACGTCGGCGACCCTGAAGGCCGGACAGGGCCCGCGGCCGAGCACGTATCGGACGAAGTGGTCGCGCGCGTCGGCGATCGCGGCGCGGCCGAAGCCGGGGGCGAGCATCTGCTCGAGGTAGTAGCCGAGCGTCGCGGGCCAAAGCGCCTGGTTCATTAGCTGCGCCGCCTGGTGGTCGCGGCGATCGGCCTTCGCGAGGTGGGGCAGCTCGTTGGCGAGCTGGGTGCCGAGCCCGAGGGCCGCGGCGAACCGGCTCCCGTCGCTCGCGGCGTCGAGCTGGAGTCCCCGCCGCTCGAGCGCGAAGCTGGCGCTCCCGCCCGGATCGGGCGGAGGCCACGCCGAGGGGCCCTCCTCGGTGTTGTTGGTCGGCGTTCCCTGAGGCACGAAGGCAAAGCCGCGCCCGTAGTGGTGGCCCTGGACCAGCCGAGCGAGCCGATCGGCGGCCTCGTCCGGGAAGAGCGAGGCCTTCACCCCGACCGCGAGGAGCTGGTCGAACCCCTCGGCGACGTCCGTGGCGTCGACCCGCATCCGGACCGCCATCCCCGCCTTCTCGGCCGCCGCCAGGTCGACCATCCAGGCGAGCTCCTGGTCGAGGATGAGCCCGTCGCCCGAGACGTCCTTGAGGTTCACTTCCTCGGCGGGATCGGGCGTCAGGTTGAGCGGGTCGCGCAACGGCTCCGTGAGCGCGCGGTGGACCTCCTGCCCGTCCCGATAGGCGACGACGAGCCACCGGTCGGGAAGAAGGCGCGCTTCGGCGGCGCGCGTCCAGGCGCCGGGCCTCTCGTCGACGGTCGGGAAGGTCGGCGTTCCCGCGGGCCGGGTGGAGACGTTGGTTGGTGTCGTCGCCGCGACGACGTAGGCCGCCCGTGGAGGCGTGAGCCTCCGCAGGAGGGCCCGCCACGCGTCCCCCTCCTGGGCGGGCTGCCATCCGTCGGTCCAATACGCCTTCCCCGCCGCGAGCTCCCCGGGGCTGAGCGCCTCCTCGTGCGCGTCGCTGAAGATGACGTCGGGATAGATGCGCACCGCGAGCTCCGTCGGAGCCCCGACCGGCAGGAAGCGGGTCTGGATCTTCACCGGGAGGAGCACCAGCGGATAGTCGGTCTCAAGATCACCCGCCTCCGCGATGTCGTCGACAGGGACGAACCCCGAGAGCCATTTCCCGAGTGCGCTCTGGACCTCGCCCCTCGCTCTTAGCTCGGCGGCGCGCGCGTCTCGGAGCAGCTTCCGAGCCGCGTCGCGGGCGCCCCTGGCGGCGACCACCGCCGGGTCGGTGGCGGGCTTCCCGCGCACGAGCTCCTGGAGCTCGGCCTCGCTCAGCGCCAGCTCGTTGAGGCGAGCGGCGCTTTCGGAGCGGGCGGCATCGTAGCTGACGCGCGCGCTGGCCAGGTCGGGGGAGGGAGGCATCGCGCTCCTAGGCCACCATGTCGCTGCCGTGGACGGCGAGGCGTACCGGCTTTTGCAGCGTGATGTAGGCGATGTCCGCGGCGCTGCCGGCCCCCGTGGTGGTCGGCCAGGTGGCGGGACTCTGCGCGGGTGCCTTAGCCGGCTTGTTCAGGTCGACGTCGATGTAACCGACGCTCGCAGCGCCGCCGAGGTCGCCCCAGGCCAGGTCCTCCCAGCTCGAGAAGGTCTGCGCGACGTCGGCGTTGAGGTTGAAGCGCGTCTCCGACGGCTGCTCTTGGAGGATGAAGTACCAGCCGGGGTCACTCGCGCCGCCCGTGACCTTCGCCTTGGTCAGGTCGGCGAAGGCGAAGAAGCTCACGTCCGGCTTGAGCGTGCCGCCGAAGATCGGCGGCTCCTCGTGCGTGTCGTCGGGCTCGCGGTCCGTGGGGTCCTGTGGGTCCGTGCCGCCCGACCGGAGCTTCGCCTTGGTCGCGTAGACGAGGAGGTTCGGATACCTCGCGAGGAGGTCGCCGCGCAGCAGGAGGACCAGCGGATCGGCGCTCAGAGGGCTCTTCTTTCCGGCCTTCGCGAGCGCGGAGCTCGCCCCGGTGGTGGGCCAGTCGGTGATCGCGTCGATGTCCTCGAGCTTCTTCGGGTCGAGCGTCTGCCCCGCCGGGACGTAGTAGCTCGCCGGATCCCAGAAGTGCTTGAAGTAGGTGCCGCGCAGATCGGTCGGGTAGCCGTTCCAAAGCAGGGCGCTCGCCATCTCGTGGTTGAGCCCCACCATGTAGGCGTAGACGAAGCGGCGGTTGATCTCGAGCAGGGACATCGTGTTCGGCGGCACCTTGTCCAGCCCCGGGAAGACCCACTCCTGCGAGAGCTCCCGGAGCGGCTCGAACATCGGGTTGGGGAAGGTCGGCGCCGCCATCACGGCCTCGAGCTTGTCGGCCGGGTCCCAGGCGAATCCCGGATCGATGCTCATCCGGGCCTCATACAGAGCGGTGATCGTCGACTCCGGGTCGAGCTCGCGGAGGACCTGCTCGCTCACGTCCTCGAGGTCGACCGCGGCGAGCTTCACCGGCGGGGGATCCGGCGCGGTCAACGTGGGCCAGGACGCCACCACCGCCGCGCGGAACTCGGCTCCGGGGTCGCTGTCGGGGCCGTCGGGCGGGACGTCCGGGGCGCCGTTCAACCCCTCGATTCGCCCTTCGTGGTCGCGGTCGGCGCGCGGACCGGGCGGCGGCACCTCGCGGGGCTGGAAGGTCGGGCCGCCGCCCGGGGCGGTGGAGGGATCTCCCAGCAGCTGGATCGCGAGCGCGCTCAGGTTCGCCATCCCCGGTGGCGTCGGTGGCGCGGGGGCGATGTGAAGCTCGCCCTTGACCAGGCGCTCGAGCAGGGTCGACGCCTTGGGGGATTCCGTCAGGGCGCCAAGGCGGCGGGCTACGGGTCCGGTGCGCCGCGCTATCCGCCGCCACTGCGGCGCGAGGATCCCGGGCCGGATCGCGGTGCCGGCCCCGGCGGCCCCGGCGAAGTAGCTCGGCAGGGTCATCGTCGTCGCATCGCGGACGATCCGGCCGTGCGCCGGCGCCGTCAGCTGAAGGGCCACTTGGGGATCCTCCGAGGAGAGGTGCCGCTCGTGGACCCGGCGGGCGAGCTCCCGCGCCGCCTGCGCCTGGCGAAGCTCGGCGTTCAGCTCGCGAATGCCCTCGACCTGGCGCCATGCCCCCGCCACCAGCTGATCCTGCTGGCTTTGGACGACCGCTACCCCGATCGCCGCGGCCACCCGAAGGCGGGGGTCGGCGTTCAGCTCATCGAACCATGACCAAGCCCCCGAGGCCGGGTGGACGCCCAGGACGTCGTGGGCCGCGTGCCAGCGACCGTAGAGCGGCGGCGCGAGCCGCCGCCCGGCTCCCGCAGAGGTCATGAGCGTGGTCGGCGTGTCGACGAGCGCCTTCAGATCGCCGATCCAGGCGTCGCGCTCGGTCGCATCCCACGGCGTGCTCTTCGCGGCCGGCGCCCGCATCGCGCCCTCGACTCCGAGCGGGGTCGTCGAGGCAGCCCCGAGGTCGAGCCCGGGGTCGCTCACGTCCATCGGGCGCATCCCGCCCTCCGTGATCGCCTTCTTCTCGAGCCGGCGAACGAGCGCCTCGAAGTCCTCGCCGGAGCCCGACGTGAACTCCCACGAGTGATAGACGGGAAGCTCGAGGGTGGCGGAGCGCGGCGGCTGAGGCTGGGTCCATGCCTCATCGAGGGCGTGGAGGCTGTCGGGGACCGGCTGGCCGAGCCCGGCGCGGCGGCCCCGCTCGAAGGTCGGGACGCAGAACACCGCGTAATGGGTCCGCGCCTCGAGCTTGCGTGGGCACAGAAGCCGCGCCAAGAGCCGGTTCGGTTCCTTCTCCAAGAGTGTCTCGACGTCCCCCGTGCTCACCTGGCTCAGCCCGTCGATCTGCACGTGCGCCCAGGCCCAGGTCTGCTTGGGGTGCGGAAGCGGCGCCTCCTTGGCGACGGTGACGACCGGAAGCGGGTGGTCCGCGTCGGGCTGTCGAAGCTCGTACTCATCCTGCTTCAGCGCGATTAGGCAGATCCACGGGCGAAGGCGCCCCTTGGAGTCCGGATGAGCCGGTGTGTAGCGCCACGGGAGATCGGGCTGGTCGAACTCGATCAGCGGGAGGTAATTGGCGCCGGCGTCGTACGCGCCGGGCTGCGGCCAGACGCGGAGCACCGTCCGCGGGTCGATCCCCGTCACCTCGCCGGGACCGGCGAGGTGGAGCGTCTTCTCTGCGCTAAGCGCTCCCCGGTTGATCGACATCTCGACCGTCACCGACGCGTAGGTCTCCGTGGTCTGGCTTTGGTCCTCGATCGCGATCTGCGAGGAGATGCCCCGCCGAAGCCACGCGGCGAAGGAGTAGGCCCCGCTCACGCCGCCTCCACCACCGGCACCACCTCGGCACGCCCGTCCGGGTGGGCGGCGAGGTAGTCCTCGAGCTCCTCGAGCGCCGCCCCCTTGCCGGCGGTGCCGTCCTTGGGGTTGGGGTCGGGGCTGGGGCGCTTCAGGCTCTGGGAATCGACGATCAAGTAGCGCTCCTCAGCCAGGGAGACGGGGGGCTTCTTCCCCGGCGGTCCCGAGAAGCGCTCCTCGCCCGTGGAGTTCAGGCCTGAGCGCGCGGAGGCGCTCGCAGAGAGCGCCGCCGCCTGGCCCTCGGCCGAGAGCACGTAGGCGGGCGGGGAGTAGGTCGGGTCATCGACGATCAGGGTCTCGAGCTCGACCTGCTCCCCGAGCGCCGAGCCCAAAGCGAGGGCCTCGCTTTCGAGCTCAAACCCCGAGTCCATCAGCTCAAAGCCCGGCCGCGAGAGCTTCTCCGCGTCTGAGAGCTCGGCGAACTGGGCGGGGGCGAAGTAGTCCTGGACCATTTTGGTCTTGGCCGGGACGGCGCCGACCGTGACCGCGCCCGGGGCGAGGTCGAAGCTTTGCGCGGGATCGACCTTGGCCTCGCCGAACTTCTCGAGGCGGCGGTTGAGGGGCAGGGCCTTCTCGTGGAGGGCGGCGCCGCCGAGCGGATCAAGGAAGGGCTCCTGACCCTCGGGGAGGGAGCGCCGGCTGATAACGGCGGCCGCCGCGGGCCCGGGCACGGCGCGCCAGTTTCGGGTCTCCTGGAGCGCCGCCTTTAGCTCGGGCCAGGGATCGGCGGGCGGCAGCTCCGCCGTCACCGCCTCGCCGATCGTCGCCTCGACCGGAACCTCGTAGTGGACGATGAAGTCAAAGGCCGCCTTTCCCGAGAGGTGCCAGGGGGCGGGGCCCGAGAGCTGCGCGGTGAGGGAGACCGAGGCGATCTTCACCGACCCCTTCTTCACCTCGACCCCCGCCGAAAGGTCGGCGATGAAGGAAAACGGCGGGATCGAGACCAAGACGTCGAGGCCCGCCCAGCCGGAGATCGAAAACCCGAGCGCGGTGGCCGAGAGGTCGGCGCGGGCTCCGAACTGGACCGTGTTGGAGGTAAGGGCGAAGTAGGAGCTCAAGACGACGGTCGGGTTTCCGTCGTCCTTGGCCACGGTCAAGGTGAGCCGCCCGAGGGCGGGAAAGGCGGGCGGCGGGGTAAAGCGCGGATTGAAGCCGCCGAGGGCGAGGGCGAACTGCGGTTGGTCGCCGTAGGAGAGCCTGAGCGCCATGTCGCCGGTGAGCGGGAAGTCGGAGAGGCGGGAGTCGTGGAGGGTGGCGTCGATCGCCACCGTTCGCTTGGCGAAGTCGAGGACCCCGATCAGGTCGAGGTGAAGCTCGCAGACCGCCGCCTCCTTGGACGGCAGGTGGGCTGAGATCTGGCCCAGAAGGACGAGCCGGACCGGCGCGGGGAGCTCGATCAAGACCCCGAGCTCTGCCTCGACCAAGGTGGCGGGCCCCGAGCCGTAGGCGAGCAGGGCCATCGGCCCGAAGACGTAGCGGCCCTGAGCCGGAGGGAAGAAGGTCTGGAGGTCGGAGACGATCTGGGGGGCGTTGGCGACCGGGTCGGCGGGGAAGAGGATGTGGTCGACGGCGTGGGAGCGGATCCCCGCCTGAAGCGCCTCGACCACCATCGTCCGCTGGATCCCGGCGAGGCCCCCGACCCCGTTCAGCGTGAACCCCATCCCGAGCTGGATCGGGGGGAACTCGGCCGAGACGATGAGGAGGAACGAGTAGCCGGGCTGACCGCCGGGGAGCTTCGTGTCCAGCAGCCCGATCGCCTTGATCTGGATCTGGGCGACGGCGAGCTGGAGGACGCCGGTGTAGCGGCCCTTGTCGGGCTCATAGGAGATGAAGCCCCCGCCGACCACCGGCCCGGCGTCGACCGCCAGCCCGAGGCCGGTGGGGGGTTTGAACCGCAGGGCGAGGTCGAACGGCCCGAAGCGAGCATCCGTCCCCGCGGCGAAGCCCAGGTCGAGCCGCGCGCCGAGGCGATCGACCGTCGCGCGTACCGGCCCGAGCTTCGCGCCCAGCGCGGTCGACGTCTCCAGCGAGAGCGTCCCGTCGTCAAGGATCCGCAGCGCGACATAGATGATCTGCACCTCCACCGGGCCGAGCTGGCGGTGCAGGGGAAGCGCGAGCTCGATCCCCCCGCTCCCGGTGACGAGAAGCCCGGTCGTCGCCCGCCACTCGAGGCCGAGGTCGAAGGCGCCCTCGATCTCGGCGCCGCTCAGCAGGCTGCCGATGAAGCTGTCGGCGTCGGTCGTGCCGAGCTTCAGCGTGAGGCCGTCGATCTTCGCGAAGACGAGTGGGTCGACCCTCGCGACCCCGTCGACCACATCCCAATCCGCCTCCAGCGCCAGCCCGAGAGTCGCGTTCGTGGCCGTGACCGTGAGCATCCCGGTGCCGCCGAGGACCTCGAAGGGCTGCGCGTCCTTGTTGCGGTCGAAGCGGGCCTCCAGGCGACCCTTGATGTCGCCGGTCGGCGGCTGGAGCGCCAGGGCAAGCGGCGGGGTGAGCTCCGCCGAGATCGTCCCCGTCATCCGAAGGTCCGAGGAGACGCCGGCTCCCCAGTGCTCGTTCACCTTGACGCGGGCGTTTCGGTCTGCGTCGAACGCAGCGACGAGCGTCAGTCGCAGGCAGGGCGGGGTGACGGTCGAATCGCGGCGGATGAGGAGGGCGCCGATCCGCAGGAAGGGCTCTCCCGCCTGGACGCCCGCCTCCACGTCGTCCTCCGGTTGGAAGAAGTCGCTCGCCAGCCGGAAGATGTCCAGCGGGTCGAAGGCCGTATCTCCCCACCCGAGTGCCTGGCGGTAGTGCGTGGCCGGATCGTTGATCAGGTCCTTGACCCGGTCGAGCTCGAGCGTCTTTCGCACGTGGTCGCGGCTGAGCCCGCCGCTTGCCGGAACGTAGCGCCAGTCGAGGAGGCCGAGGATGCGCAGCACGAATGCAAACTGCGACGTCCGGCGGGTGATCGCGGAGGCGAGCACGTAGTCGCTGATCCGCTCGGCGAGCGCTTGGGCGAAAGCCGCGGCGTCGGCGCGCTCCGCCGCGTTCGGCACCGTCGTCGTCGTCACGTTGTCGTTCACCGCTTCGGTGAGGTCGTTGAGGGCCAGGTAGAAGCCGGTGAGCGAGACGCCGAGGGCGAAGTAGGCTGCCAGGATCTCGGTGTCGTCGCCGGAGCCCGCGGCCGTCTCGAGGTCGGCCCCCGCGCCGCCGACGTCACCTGCCTTGCTCGCGGCCTCCTGCAGCGCGGTCACGACGTCGGGCGCCTGGACCACCGCCGCGGGCAGGACGAGCCCCAATTCCTCGGTCGAGAAATCCTCGAAGAGCGGGGCGCTGTCTCCCAGCGCCTCGGCCAGCCAGGCGGTAAGCCTGACCGCGTAGTCGGGCTCGTCGGCCATTCGGATCGCCTACGGCGGGACGGCCTTGAAGGCCCTCTCGGCGTTGAGCCTGCCAGCGCCACTGTCCGCGGCGACCGGCGGCGCGTTGTCGACCACGTCCGAAACGGCGGCCTCGAGGCACAGGATGCTCGCGGCATCAGCCGCCGTCAGCGTCGGCTTCTTGGCAAGCATCAGGGCCACCGTGCCCGTCACGAAGGGCGCGGACATGCTCGTGCCGTTCATGCGGACCGTGGGCCCCGATGACGGCGGCTTCCGGTACGCGCTCTTCGCTGCTTCGATCTGGTAGCCCGGCGCGGCGAGGTCCGGCTTCGATGGCGGAGTCAGGACGCCCCCGTACGACGCCAGCGGGCCTCGCGACGAGAAGTACGCGATCGGCCTTCCGCCTGGCGGCTTCGCGTCGGTCGCCGCCACGGTGATGATGTGTCGGGCGCCCCCTGGATCGGTGACCAGGAAGCGATCCTCTACGTGGACCTCGGGAGGCGTCGGGGTGCCGACCTCGAACCGCTGTCCTGGCTCGGGCTGACTGCACCACAGGTGAACAGTCAGAGCCGCGCTCGCGGTCAGTTTGAGCGTGTAGGTGCCGGTCTCGTGGGAGTCCCCGCGAGGTAGGACCTCGAGGAAGAAGTGGTTGCGGGCCACCGTCCCGCCCAACCGCAGCGGCATGCTCTCCACCGAGTGCCCGACCTTGTAGGTCCGCCGCCCGAGGAAGCCGAAGCTGTCGGACGTGACAGGATCCCCGAGCGCGGGGGCGTCAGCGTCCTGCACGAGGTAGGGGAGTTCCAGCTTCGCGGCGAGTGTCGGCCCGCCGCTTCGGTACCAGAGATGCACGGAGAGGCTCTCGGAGCCGTCGACCTCCTTGCCTGCGCGGTACGTGCTTTTGTCCGTGCGCTTGTCTGTGAGGTCGAGCGGGACGTTGACTTCCGTTGCGGCGGGCAGCTCGATCCGGGCATGCTGGCGCGCGCTCGCGTTGTTGCCCGCGGATCCGACGAAGACCCTCCCCGTGGCGCCCACGAACCTGCTGGCCAGCCAGTCCTCGTCGTCGGTGAGCCCATCGTGGGGGCCAACGTGGTCCCCGAAGCTGTAGTTGATCACCACCGGGGGAGCGGGCGTCGCGAGCTGGCTCCGGACGTTCAAGATGTACTCGACGGCATCGCGGAACCTCTGCGACTCCGACACGGGATTGCCGTTGATCTTGGGCTCCGACTCCAGATCATCGATCTTCACGACGACGAGCTCCGCGCGTGGTGCAACTCCGACGAACTTGAAATCCTTCCGCCCGTCTCCCGCTGCGATCGAGGCGACGTGCGTCCCATGGCCGTGGTAGTCGAGATGGCGGACCGGCGGCGCGCCCGCGGTTCCCTTAAACACCGCGTTGATGTCGGCATCCGTGTACTCGACGCCGTAGCTCCCGGGCCCACCGCCGAGCAGCGCCGGGTCAGGGCTCTTCTCGCTGCCCGTCGGGGTGAGGCCCTGGTCCCAGATGCGGCGGATGCGGGTGGTGTTGGAGGAGCCCGCCGCGAGGAAGAACGGGTGGCTGAACATGATCCCGGTGTCGATGATCCCCACGATCGCCCCGGCGCCCGCGCCTGTCCCGGGGCTGAACACGTCGCCCGTGCGTGTCCGGAGGAGGTTCGCTCGAATATCCGGAACGCTGATGTCGAGGAGAGGCTTCCGCTCGCGGCCGAACACGATCCGGTGGACGCCGGGGTGCGCGGCAAGCCGCTCCAGGTCCGCGAGGTCAATGGTTCCCAGCGCCCGGTTCTCGTCCTCCCGCCAAGCGCATTCGAACCCCAGCGCCTCGAGTTCCTCGAGCTCGGCGGTGAAGTACACGAAGACGTGTGGGCGTCCGCCGGCCTCGACGACGCGATGGAGGCGGTGACTCTTCCCGGGACCCCCCTCGCGCGCCCGAAGGTAGTCGGAGTAGATCTCGCCGAGGCCTGGGTCGATCTTGTTCCAAACAGAGGACACTGCTGTTCCCGCGGGTGAAAGCGCCGCGAGGCGACCCAACCACTTTCCAGCTTGGTCGTCAAGGGCTGCTGGGTTGGCCCGCCGGTCGCCCCGCCGGAATGTCTGCGACCCCACGGCCTACGGTCAGGGGGTAGGTCTTGGGTGTCGGACTTCGTATCGCTCCCGGCCTGGGGGTCGGAGTAACGCGGCGAGGGGGCGGCGTCGGGTCGGCGCCAGGCCCTTCAGCTACTAGAGCCGCGTCAGGGCACGACGCCCAAGCAGCAGACCTTCGCGGCCTTCGTCACGCGCTTTGGAGAGCTGTTGGCCACGCAAACCAAGGCGGCCCGCATTTGCAGGGCAGGCCAGTGCGCCTGAGTGGAGTCGAACCTCCACGAGCCTAGAAAAGCTCACAAGGACCTCAACCTTCCGCGTCTGCGATTCCACGCCGTTATGCAGCTGGCGCTGCGAACATTTTCCGAACACCCAAGCCGTAAAGCGCGGCCTGTTGTGGCTACGCGATACCCGTCCCTTGCAGGGCAAACTGGCCGGACGTGGCCTTGCGTTCCGGTCTGATTCTGGTTGTGGTCCAGGCGGTCGGGGGTTCGAGTCCCCTCTCACCCTCCCGCATCCCGCGCTAGCAAGCGGTAGAGCCTCGCTCGCTGTCCCTACCCCGGCCCATGCTGGGTCCATTCGGGGTCCAATGTGGGCGTTGCGGGGCGCACGGCGCGGACTATTGACGCCCGAGGAGCCGCAGAACTAGGATCGGCTTGCACCTACAGCTAGTGAAAGGGAGGTTCGACGTGCGGAAATTTCTCATCCTCGCCGTGGTCGTCGGAGCGGCGGTCATTACGGCCGTCAGCTTGGCGAACACCGGCTCCGGAAGCACGATCCAAGCACAGCTCCCAGGTGAGGCGAAGACGCTCGACGCCCACCGAATGACGACGGCCCAAAGCAAAGCTCTGGGCGTCAAGGCGTCGGCGAGGCGCTCGAAGTTCGGGCTCGTCTACCTCTTTGCCGAGATCAACGTCGCACCGGGCGAGACGAACGGTGGCGCGATCAGGTGCCCGGGGAAGAAGTGGCATCCGGTTTCGGGCCTGTTCGGCACCGATTCGAATGAGGTCGTCACCGCCACCGATGCGCCGATCACCATGCGTAGATGGGCTGTCTTTGTGCGCAACGAGGGGAACATCCAGGTGCCGGTAGTTGTAGGCGCCGTCTGCGAGAAGGGCCTCCGGTTTCCTCCTCCCCCTGCCTGAAAAGCGGCCTGGCGGGGGAGCGTCGGAAGCTGTGACGCAAGTCCGCAGACTCCCCCGTCAGCGCCAACCTCGGTTGCACCGATCGCGTCCAAGGACGCGCGCAGGTCATGGTTCGAGATCGAGCGGAGGCAGCCGTCGCCAATCAGATCCTCGGGCCGAATTCCAAAGGCCGGTTCCCTGGGCCGCTACCGGGAGACCCATACCCGTCGCGGGATGGAGCCAGCCGGTTTTCCGAGCACGAGCGGATGCCATGGGTAATCGCATAGCTCTCCGCGGAGCTCGATGCGATCACTGCCCTCGCGGCGGTCGAACGTCACTGTCCCAGGAAACCGGTAGGTGGCGCGAGGAACGTCTTATGACCGATTCCCGGATGAGCGCATCCACCCATCCGAACCTCGCCGTGTATTCAGTCGCTCGAGGCTCTCGCGCGACATCCTCGCGTTACCTTCGCTGCGACTGGTGGCGATTCGCGGGCTGTGGTGGCTGGCGCCCGTCCACCGTCCGGCGGTTCTCGAACACGCCGTCCAAGGCTGCCTCGCGCCCGATAGCGAGGGCTCCTGAGAGGACGGCGGCATCACCGAGGCTGGAGACTTCCACCAGCGGCGGGTAAGGCAGCAACTCCTCGAGGCGCGCGCGAACGGGCGTCCGAAGGAGATCGCCGTTGGCACCGATGCCCCCACCCACAACGACCAGCTCAACATCGGCCACCGCAGCGTCGACGTCGACTTCCTCTCGCCCCCGGTCCCAGCGGGACGCTTCAGCGCCGTCGGAGGACCTGGCCATGGAGAAGAAGCGCTTCGGCTCCACCCGCCATGCCCGCTGGTTCGGCCACTCCGCATAGACTGAGCCGGCGTGGCGGAGACATTCACAAGCGGTACCTGGATCGTGAAACCAGGCGAGGAAGAGGCCTTCATCGAAGAGTGGAGCGACTTCGTCGCCTGGGCGAGCAGCTTCGCCGGGTCAGGCACGTTCCGCCTCGTACGGGACCTGGAGCATCCGAACACCTACCTCAGCTTCGCGCCCTGGGAGAGCTTCGAGTCTCAGCGGGCCTGGAAGGAGCAGCCGGAGTTTCGCGACCGGATCATGCGCGTTCGCAGCCACTGCGAAGACTTTCAGCCCTCAACCCACGAGCTCGTCGCCCGGATCGAGTAGCCGCGGGTTGCCCTCCCCCGGCGCTGGTTCCCCTGCGCGGTCGAGTGGCGCGTAGCGGCAGCGATTCGATCCAGCAGCGAAAGCTCGAGGCCGCGGAAGCGCTCGCTCAGGTGGCGGATGGCGGTGTCACCTCGTGGCGGTGGATCTGGTAGCGGTCGATCCAGTCGGTGCCGAGCCTGCGCAGCGAGTTCTCGACCTCGCGCATGATCCAGCGGCGCGAGACGCCGCGGTGGTTGTGTCGTCGCCCATCGCGCCCCAGACCGGCAGTGCAACGTCGCGTTCCCGCGCCCCGGTGGATCACGGAGACGGCTCACCGCCGACCTTCTCTTCGCAGGTGAACGGTAGGTTTCCCGCCCCGTGGACGTCGTCCTCGAGATCATCGGCGCGCTATTTCTGCTCGCGGTCGTGGTGGCGGCGATCGAGGGGCTCTGGCTCGCGTGGGTATTCGTCGGCGTGGCTGTCGTGGCAGTCGTCGTCGCGGCTGTCCAGAGGTAAGAGCGCTGGTTCGGGCTCCCGCATGGCGTCAATCGCCGCGGGCTCCTTTGGTCAGGCCGTCTGATCCAGCAGCTCGGGGTGTGCATCCAGGCACTGCTCGAGCGATTGCGGCGGATGCCCGTCAGCCGCTCGACATCGTCGGTGAGTATCTCGAGCGAACCATCGGCGATCGCGACGTAGGAGGTGACCCAGCAGACGATCCGCGCGACGCCGGCCGCCGAGCTCGCCGGTCGAACCGGTGAATGCGAGTGGGGGCACGCGCCAATTGTGCTGGCCTCGCGTGGATGTGGCCTGGCAGGATGGACCGATGCGCCGCCTGCTCCTCATCGGCTCCGCCGTCGTCTTCCTGGACGTCGTCTTCTACGCGGCGATCACGCCGCTGCTCCCGGGCTACGTGGACGACCTGGGGCTGTCGAAGACCTCGGCCGGGGTGCTGTCGGGCGCGTACGCCGCGGGCACCCTCGTCGCGTCGCTCCCGGCGGGGTTCATGGCGGCTCGCATCGGCCCGAGGCGCACGCTCCTCTCGGGCCTCGCGCTGCTCGGAGCGGCGAGCCTCGCCTTCGGGTTCGGCCGCAACATCGCACTGCTCGACGCGGCGCGCTTCGCGCAGGGCGTCGCAGGCGCCCTCGCTTGGGCGGGGGCCATCACCTGGCTCATGGTGACCGCGCCCGCCTCCCGTCGCGGCGCCGTCATCGGCGACGTGCTGGCCATCGCGATCGTCGGGGCGCTGCTCGGCCCGGCGGTGGGCGCACTGGCGCACGCGGTCGGGACCGGGCCGGTCTTCTCGTCGGTTCTCGCGGTGGCGATCGCCCTCTCGATCCTGGCCCTGCGCTTGCCGCTGCCCGGCCACGGCGAGCGCCTGGAGCTTCGCGAGACCGTCACCGCGATGGCGCAGCCGGCGGTGGTCCGCGCGACGGCGTTCGTGATGGCGCCGTCGATGCTGTTCGGCGTGATGGCGGTGCTGATCCCGCTCCGGATCCACGACCTGGGCGGCGGCGCCGGCGTGGTCGCCGGCGGGTTCATGGCGGGCGCAGGGTTCGAGGCGGCCCTGTCGGCATGGGTGGGGCGCATCTCGGATCGCGTGGGCAGGACGCGGCCGTACTTCGGCGGGATGGTCTTCTGCGCCGCGGCCTTGGTCGTCCTTCCGGTCCCCGAGACGCTCGGGTTCGTCCTGGCGCTGCTGGTCGCGCTATCGGTCGGGGCCGGGATCTGCTTCACCCCGGCGCTCGCGATGCTGAGCGACAGCGCGGAGGCGAGCGGCCTGCACCAGGGGCTCGCCGCGGGCTTGATCAACGTCGCCTGGGCGGCGGGTCAGGTCCTGGGGAGCATTGGCGGCGGCGCCGGCGCGAGCGCTGCCGGTGACGCGCTGCCGTGCCTCGCGGTGGCTGTGATCCTGGTGGGGGCAGCGATTGCGGCCGTGCAGAGCGGCGTCGGCCGGGAAAGGTATGTTGCGCGCGCATGACCGTCGCCCGCCCATGACCGGCGAGGGACCGCCGCAGCCGCCGCGGTCGGAACCCCCCACGCCGCCGCCGGCTGAGCCGCCCGCACAACCCCCCGGCGGACCACCGGTGCCACCCGCCGCCGGGACGCCGGCTGACCGCGCCCGGATCGTCGTCCGCGACGATCTCGAGCGCTCGCGGCTAACGGTCTTCTTCCGGCTCATCCTGGCGATTCCGCACTTCATCGTGCTCGTGCTCTTCGGCCTGCTCGCATTCGTTCTCGCGATCGTCAGCTGGTTCTCGATCCTGTTCACCGGCAGGTCGGTCGGCTACGGGATGCAGGTGCGCTACCTGCGCTACTGGACGCACGTCTACGCCTACGTCTACTTGGCCGGGAACCCCTACCCGGGATTCGAAGGCGAGGCGGGGAGCTATCCGATCGACGTCGAGATTCCGCCGGAGGAGGAGCGCCACAACCGCTGGAGGACCGGCTTCCGCTTCGTTCTGATCATCCCGGCCCTCATGATCGGGAGCGCCCTGGGCGTCATCGGCAGCCTCGGCGGCTCCTATGGGAACTACTACTCGTTCGCCTTCACCGGCATCGGCGTACTCGCCACAGCCGCTTTCCTTGGCTGGTTCGCCATCCTGGCGCGCGGGCGGATGCCTCGCGGCTTTCGCGACCTAGTCGCCTACTGCCTCAACTACGGCGTCCAGCTGGGTGCGTACTTCCTGCTGATCACCGATCGCTATCCGACCAGCGATCCGCTCTACTCGGACTACGGCGACGAGCGGCCCGACGACCACCCGGTCCGCATCTCGGTGGACGGCGACCTTCGCCGGTCGCGCCTGACGGTCTTCTTCCGATTCCTGCTGTGGCTGCCCCACCTCGTATGGCTGCTGCTGTGGGGGATCGTCGTGTTCTTCACGGTGATCGCCAACTGGTTCGTGACCCTGATCGGCCGGAGCCCCGCCGAGGCGCTTCACCGGTTCAACTCGGCGTACGCGCGATACCTCACGCACAACTATGCGTACGTGTACCTCGTCGCCAATCCCTTCCCCGGGTTCACCGGTGGGCCCGGCAGCTATCCCGTGGACCTCCGGATCGCCGGGCCGCAGCGCCAGAACCGGTGGAAGACCGGCTTCCGGCTCATTCTCGGCTTGCCGGCCCTCATCGTGAACTCCGCGCTCAACTCCGTGCTCGGGATCGTTGCGCTGCTCGCCTGGTTCGTCGGTCTGATCAAGGCTGAGATGCCGCTGGGCCTCCGAAACCTGGGCGTGTTCGCGTTGCGCTACACCGGACAGACCTTCGCCTACATGGCGCTGCTCACGGATCGCTATCCGTTCAGCGGCCCCTCGCTCGAGCTGGTCGCGCCCGCGCCGGTCCCGGCGCCCACCCGGGCTTGATCCGAGCGATCAGGCCTGAGCGCTGGGGGCTCCTCGTCCTCGGCGCAGCTGCGGCGGGGTTGATCGCCGCCTGGATCTTCGCCCTGCTGCAGCTCTGGCAGACGAGCGTCCCAAGCGATCTCTCGCTGCCGAGCCTCGACCCGGGGCGCTACTTCACGCAGGCGGAGCTCGACCGGGCGGCGAGCTATCAGGCCTTCCTGCGGGGAGACGCCGTTCTCGCGCTGGTGGCGCAGCTCGTGGCCCTCGGCATCTACGCGGTGAAGGGGCCGGGGTTCGCGCGGGAGTCGGCAGCGGGGCGGATCGGCACGGGGATGCTGCTCGGGATGCTGGGTCTCGGGTTCGTGTGGCTCGCGCAGTTCCCCTTCGGGATAGCCGAGCTGTGGTGGGAGCGCCAGCACGACGTGTCCGATCAGGGGTACCTCGACTGGATCCTCAACTACTTCCTGGCGGCTGGAGGCGAGTTCCTCTTCATCTCGCTCGCGATGCTGATCGTGATGGCGTTGACCGGCGTGTGGCGGCGCGCCTGGTGGATCGCCGCGGCGCCGGCCCTGGTCGCCGTCCTGCTCGCATTCGGGTTCGTGCAGCCCTACCTCATCCCCGGCCAGCACCCCGTCCACAACCGCGCGATCGCCGCCGACGCCGAGGAGCTCGCTGCCGCCGAGGGGATTCCTGGGACGACGGTTCGGGTGCAGGACACTCACAACCTCGGTGGCTCCCCGAACGCCGAGGCGACCGGGCTCGGCCCGACGCAGAGGGTGATCGTGTGGGACACGCTCCTGGATCGGTTTCCGCGCCCAGAGGTGCGCGTGGTGCTGGCGCATGAGTTCGCGCACCTGTCGCGCGATCACCAGTGGAAGGGGTTCGCGTTCATGGCGCTGCTGGGGTTGCCGATTGCCCTGATCGTGGCGCTGGTGACGCGCCGCCGCGGCGGCCTCTACCAGCCCACGGCCGTCCCGCTCGCGATCTTCGTCGTTGCGGCGCTCCTGTTGGTGACGCTCCCGCTGCAGACAGCATTCACCCGCCGGCTGGAGTCGGAGGCCGACTGGGTCGCGCTCAAGACGACCCACGCCCCCGGCGCGATGACGGACCTCTTCCAGCGCTTCGGCAGGCTCGCCAGCGCCCAGCCAGATCCTCCCGGGTGGGATCAATTCCTGTTCGGCGACCATCCGAGCATCATCCAGAGGATCGAGATGGCGCAGGCGTGGCGGGAGCGCAACCGCCGCCACTAAGCTCGACTGGGTGAGCCTGCGAGCCGGCCCGTACACCTTCTCCCACGTTACCTACGATCCGCCGAGCGACGTCCTGTACGCGTCGATCGGCCGCCCCCGCCCGGGGAGGCGGGTCGAGACGCCGGAGTCGGACTACCTGCGGTTCGACAGCAGGGACCGCTTCGTGGGAATGATCGTGATGAATCCGCGGGAGCGGCTCGAGCGCGACGGGGCACTGTACGTGAGCCTCCCCCAGGGTGACCGGGTGCGGGTCCAGGGCGTTGAGTCGATCGTCCGGGCCACGGACCGCCGTCCCGCTTGATCAGCCGTACCTGCTCAGTAAGAAAAGGCGAGCCGGCAGCGCCTTGGGGAGTCGGCAGCTGACATTCGGCCCACGGCCGCGGCCGAAACCCTTGCGGCACCGGTTGGAGTGCTCTATCGTCGGCCGGGTGAGCCCGAGCCCCCATGAAGATCGGGTGCGAGGCAGGTCGCGACGTCTGAGCGGTCGGATGGCTATCGCGTTCGCCTGTGCCGTGGCGCTCCTGGTGGCGATCGCGGCGACCGCGGGCGCGTTCAGCGAGCCGTACAAGGCGCTCGTCTCGACGTCGGGCGACAAGTCCGAGCGCACCGACCACCTCGACATCACCAACGCGCAGGGAGCGGCCCCGAAGGCGGTCATGTCGCTGCCGCTCTCGCGGGTGCAGGCGGGGGACCGCCTCAAGGTGAGCTCAGAGCTAGAGGTGACGACCGATTGCATCGATTCTGCCGGCCACTGCAGCCACTACTCCGACGGCGCGGTCGGACACCCCTACGACTACAACCCGCTCGTCGACACCCAGCTCGTACTCTCCTCGAGCCCCGACGCCACGACCGGCACGCCGCTCACGGGCCTTCTCGAACAGCGGTGCCGACAGCAGCTCCCATACCGGCATCACCATTGCGTCCCCGTGTTTCCCTCGACCACCTTCGACGTTCCCGCCGACGCCTCCGGGCTCTACGTGAACCTGGTGGCGAGCGCGTGGAATCCACATGGCGACGCGCAGCCGGGAGACAGGCTCATCGTCGGTGAGGATGAGCCTGACGGCAGCATCGTCGAGGACAAAGGGCGGGTAAACGCGGTCCGCCTGCGCCCCGATGCGAGCGGCGGCACCGGGACGCTGTCCACGGCGAGCCCGCTGACCACTAGCCTGCCGATCGGGAACGATTCCATCGCCAACACGGTCGTCTTCTCCCAGCGGCTCGACAACCTAAAGAGGAACGAGCAGCTGGAGGTGGCCGCGAACCTCGACACCGACATCGGCCAGGACCAGGACCCCGCCGCGCCGAACTACCTCCCCTACAACGTCCTCATCCACTCGTCGCTGATCTTGACCGGCAGCCCGACGTCAACGAAGATCAGCGCCCTCGCGAAGGATGTGTCGACCTCGCAGGGCCAGATCACCGAGGCAAACGGCTTCAACTGCACCCACCACGACAAGACGATCTCGCAGTCATGGTGGGATTCGCCCTGCCAGACGCAGAAGGCCGGGGTGATCAGGATGACCGGGGACGCCAAGAAGCTCTACGTGAACCTGGTCGTTGGCACCCAGGCGAAACGGGCCACGCCGCAGCCCGGCGACGCCGTCCGGATCGCGCCGTGCTCGCCGGGTAGCTGCGCCCTCCAGGTCGTGCGCTACCCCGCGTTGCTCAAGGGCTGACCGGGCGCGTCAAGCACGGCAGGCGACGGGCCGCGGATCGGGAACGAGGAGAGCCGTGGGGCGGGGGCGGCGTCGACATCCCGATCCGCCGCGCGGTAAAGCTCGGCGTGGCGTGGATCAGGGGCTAGGAGTAAGACCTACGCCGACCTAGGTTCGGCTGGCGTGGCACCCCCGCCCCGCCTGCGAGGCGCCGCCGGCTGACGGCGGCGTCGCATCACGATTGGGCGCCATCGTACGTTCTGTAGTTGCGTGAGTACGATCTACCAAGCATTGCCCCCGTTCCAGGTGTTCGTGGACGAGCACCTCAACCCCGTCCGGGCGTTCCTGCGCGGGATGGTGGGACCGGACGCCGCGGAGGACTGTCTTCAGGAGACGTTCATCGCGGCGCTGCGCGCCTATCCGCGCGCCCATGCCGGCAATCTTCGATCCTGGATCTTCACGATCGCGCATCGCAAGGCGATCGACCACCACCGCGTCGCCCGTAGGGAGCGACCGGTGGCGGACGTCACACAGGCGGTTGACCGCACCGGCAGCGCGCCGCCCGCCGACGCGGGGCTCGGGATGAGCCCCCGCGACAGCGCCATCTGGGCGGCGGTGGCGGAGTTGCCACCGGGCCAGCGCGCCGCGGTGGTGCTGCGATTCGCCGCCGACCTCCGTTACCGCGAGGTTGGTGAGGCGCTGGGCACCTCCGAGGAGGGGGCGCGGCGAAACGTCCACGAGGGCTTGAAGAAGCTGCGGCGAAGCGCAGCCGAGCTGAAGGAGATGACGAGATGAATGACTTCGTCGAGCGATTGGCCGCTCGGGCCTCGGAAGAGGGGCTTCTGGACGTGGCCTACGCGACCCTGGACACCCCGGTCGGCCAGATGGTCGTGGCCGGCACCGATCGTGGGCTCGTCCGGGTGGCCCTCCCGGGCGAGGACCTGGACCACGTGCTGGAGCACCTCGCCAAGGGCGTCTCGCCGCGCGTCCTCGCCTTCCCGAGGCGGGTCGACGAGGCGCGGCGCGAGCTCGAGCAGTACTTCGAGGGCAAGCGACAGCGCTTCGAGCTCCCGCTTGACTGGCGGCTCACTCATCCCGGCTTCTATCGCCGTGTGCTGCGCACCACCGCGAAGGTGCCGTTCGGCAGGGTCATCACCTACAGCGACGCCGCCAGGCGCGCGGGGAGCCCGCGAGCGTTCCGGGCCGCCGGGTCGGCGCTGGGGTCGAACCCGATCCCCATCGTCGTTCCCTGCCACCGCGTCGTTCGCTCGGGCGGCGAGATCGGCAACTACGGTGGCGGGCCGGAGCTGAAGCGCTTCCTGCTCGAGCACGAGCAGGCGTTGTAGCGAACGCCCCAGAGCGGCGAGCGCTGTAAGCTGCTCGCGCGATGCTGGTAGCCATCATCGTCATCGCCGTCATCGTCGTCCTGCTGGTCGTGCTGGCGCTCGTTTTCATCGGGCTCAACAACTCGATGATCGCCGCCCGCAACCGGGTCGACGAGTCCTGGTCGGGCATCGACGTCCAGCTCAAGCGCCGCCACGACCTCGTGCCGAACCTCGTCGAGACGGTGAAGGGATACGCAAGCCACGAGCGCGAGGTCTTCGAGAGGGTGACCGCGGCGCGCGCTGAGGCAACCAAGGCGCATACCCCCGCCGAGGCTGCCCAGAAGGAGGGGCAGCTCACTGCCGCGCTCACCGACCTCCGGGCGGTCGCCGAGAACTATCCCGAGCTCAGGGCGACCGAGAACTTCCAGAAGCTCCAGAACGAGCTGACGGAGACCGAGGACGAGATCCAGGCCTCGCGCCGCATCTACAACTCGAACGTCCAGGCCTACAACACGAAGATCCAGGTCTTCCCGAACTCAATGCTCGCGAACGCGCGCGGCTTCACTCCGCGGGAGTTTTTCGAGATCGAGGACGCCCGCGACCGCGAGCCGGTCCAGGTCAGCTTCAGCTAGCGGCGCCTCGCGTAACCACGGTGGCGTTCACCTCCGGGCACCGCGCCGGACGCGGTGCCGGGAGGTCATGTCGCTATCCCCCTAACCTCCCGCCGGTGACGCCTAGCGCTCCCCGCCGGAGGCACAACCGCGTTTGGCGGCCCGGATCGGCGCCTGGCGGCGTCATCGGGCTTGGCTTTGCCGCCAGCAAAGCCTGCGCCCTGTTCCTTGCCAGCCACCGATCCGACCTCGCCAAGCCACGATCGTGCCTCCGCCGGGAAGCGCTCGGAGAGAGGCTCGGCGCGTGGCTCGTGACCGGCCCGGTCGGACGCTTCGCGGCGTTCGTCGCGGACCTCACCGTGGCCGTCGTGAAGGGGGCAATCAACAAGTGGCCCTGCGTGAGTCGGCACTAAGGTAGTGCGACGATGAGAACCTCCGTCACCGAGCTTGGTAACTCGCGCGTGCGGGTCGACGTCGGCGTCGAGCCCGGCGCGGTCCAGCAGCGCGTCGAGCGGGCCGCCCGGCAGCTCGCCGGCGACATGCGCGTGCCCGGCTTTCGCAAGGGCAAGGTGCCCGCCGAGCTGGTGATCCAGCGGGTCGGGCGGGAGGCGGTCGTCGAGCAGGCGCTGCGGGAGTCGCTCGCCGAGTGGTACGAGCGTGCCCTGCTCGACACGGGCATCACACCCATCGGCGATCCGGAGCTGAGCGTCGAGTCGCTGCCCGGCCCTGGGGAGGAGCTTGAGTTCGCGATCGAGGTCGCCGTGCGCCCGAGGGCGAAGCTCGGCCGGTACAAGGGGCTGGAGGTCGGCAGGGTCGCGCCCGAGGTCCCTGAGGATGCCGTTCAGGCAGAGCTCGGCCGGCTGCGGGAGGGCTTTGCCGCGCTCAACCCCGTCGATCGTCCCGCGGCTACCGGAGACGTCCTCGTCATCGACTACTCGGGCACCGTGGACGGCGAGCCGTTCGAGGGCTCGGAGGCAACGGACCTGACGGTCGAGCTGGGCGCCGAGGCCCTGCTGCCGGAGTTCGACGAGGCGCTCACGGGCGGCTCGGCCGGCGACGACGTCGAGGTCGAGGTGACGTTTCCCGAGGATCACCGGCCGGAGGACCTCGCGGGCAAGCGCGCGAAGTTCAAGGTCACGGTCAAGGAGGTCAGGGAGAAGAACCTCCCGGACCTGGACGACGAATTCGCCGCCGAGGCCTCGGAGTTCGACACGCTGGAGGAGCTGCGCGCCGAGGTCCGCGGGCGCATCGCCGCCGCGCTAGAGCATCGCGCCGAGGACGAGTTCCGCGCCGCCGCCGTGGACACCGCCGCCGCGAACGCGACCATCGACCTGCCCAAGGAGCTGGTCCACGCACGGGCGCACGACATGTGGGAGCGGTTCGAGCGTTCGCTGCGCTCGCGCGGCATCGACCCAGGGTCCTACCTCCGGATGCAGGACAAGTCCCGGGAGGAGCTCGTGACCGAGATGGAGGCTGAGGCCGAGCGGGCCCTGCGCCGCGAGGCCACCCTGGCTGCCGTCGCCGATGCCGAGGGCATCGAGGTGAGCGACACCGATCTCATCGAGGCGCTCGGACCCGGCGAGGGGGACGAGTCGCCAGAGAACCTCCTGGCGAACCTTCGAAACACCGGCCGCGACTCGCTGCTTCGCTCCGAGATCCGGCTGCGCAAGGCAGCCGACGTGATCGCGGACTCGGCGAAGCCGATCCCCGCCGAGCAGGCAGCTGCTCGCGAGAGGCTCTGGACGCCGGAGAAGGAGCGCCCGGAGTCGGAGCCGGCCGGCATCTGGACGCCGGGCTCCGAGTGACCCGAAGCCGAGTCGTCCGGGGGTGTTGGATGATGCACGAGTCCCAACCCTTCGACCGGTGCGTTTCCCGCGGTATGCGCGGATTTCGCACCTCTCGGCGGGAGGAGCGACGGGATTAGAGCGCCGGGAAACGAAAGCCGCTTTTATAGACTCATCGCCCCGTGAGCCCGCTGGTCCCAATGGTCGTCGAGCAGACGTCGCGCGGCGAGCGCGCCTTCGACATCTACTCGCGGCTGCTGAACGAGCGAATCATCTTCCTCGGTACCCCGGTGACCGAGGACATCGCGAACCTGGTGGTGGCCCAGCTGATCCACCTGGAGTCCGAGGACCCGGACAAGGACGTGTCGATCTACGTCAACTCCCCCGGCGGGTCCGTCTACGCGGGGCTCGCGATCTACGACACGATGCAGTACATCAAGCCCGACGTCCAGACGATCTGCGTCGGCGTTGCGATGAGCATGGGCGCCCTGCTCCTGGCCGGCGGCGCGGATGGCAAGCGCATGGCGACCCCCAACTCGAAGATCCTGATCCACCAGGTGACCGGCGGCTTCCAGGGCCAGGCCACCGACATCGAGATCCACGCGCGCGAGATCATCGACGTGCGCAGGCGGCTCGACGAGATCATCGCGAAGCACACGGGCCAGCCCATGGAGAAGGTCCAGAAGGACACCGAGCGCGACTACTTCATGAGTGCCGAGGAAGCCCGCGACTACAGCATCGTCGACCGCGTCATCGAGCACCACTAGCGATCATCTGCGCGCACCGCCCTGCGGCGGGGAGCCGCGCTGTCAGCCGTTCGGCCTGCGGGCGACCCAGTGCAGCCATCCGGTGTCGGCGCTCACGCAGCCGCCGGCGAACGATCCCTCGAGCTCGAGCCGGCCGACAGCCTTCTTCCCACCGTGCTTGAACCTCCCCCGGACCTTGGCGACGTGATCGGTGTTGGGGACGTCGTAGTCCCCGCGGAACCGACCCGTGGCGTGAACCTTCATCGCGAACCGGGTTCCCTCGAAGGAGTCGTAGCACTGCGGCGGCACCGGCACGTTGAACCACCGGAACTCCAGCAGCTTGCGGGGGTCGCCGTGATGGAACTTGACCCGGAACTCGACGCCGGCGTTGTTGGCGCCCCCGTTCACGGGACCCTTGAAGAAGGCGCTGGCATCGGCTCCGGCCGGCAGCGCCAGCAGCGCCACCGCCACCACGATCAGCGTCACGCGCTTGACGGCGTCCATGCCCCTGCGTCGCCGCACGCAGCGACCCTACGCCTTCGGGGCCCGGCAGTCAACGTCACCCAATTCACCGCAGTTTGGCTGCTTGCAAGGCATCCGGCGGTTGAAGGGACGGCCGCGTCAGCCGAGTAACAAGCATGGGTCGAGCCAACGGCCCACGTGTCGTAACCTGAGTGCGAGGCGCCGGGCCGCGTAATCGAAAGGGGAGAGCGCTTGGCACGCCCAACCGATTCCAACGAGCAGCTTCTCTGCAGCTTCTGCGGAAAATCCCAGCGCCAGGTCAAGAAGCTGATCGCGGGACCTGGGGTCTACATCTGCGACGAGTGCATCGATCTCTGCAACGAGATCATCGACGAGGAGCTCGCCGCGCCGCCCTCCTTCGAGCTCGAGAACCTCCCCAAGCCCAGGGAGATCCACGCGGTCCTGAACGAGTACGTGGTCGGCCAAGAGACCGCGAAGCGCGCCCTCTCGGTCGCCGTCTACAACCACTACAAGCGCGTGCAGATGTCGCAGTCCGACGACGAGGAGGTCGAGCTCCAGAAGTCGAACATCCTCCTTCTCGGTCCCACGGGCTGCGGCAAGACCCTGCTGGCGCAGACGCTCGCCCGGACCCTGAACGTGCCGTTCGCGATCGCCGACGCGACGGCCCTGACCGAGGCCGGCTACGTGGGCGAGGACGTGGAGAACATCCTCTTGAAGCTGATCCAGGCGGCCGACTTCGACGTCAAGAAGGCGGAGACCGGGATCATCTACATCGACGAGGTCGACAAGATCGCCCGCAAGGCAGACAACCCGTCGATCACGCGCGACGTCTCCGGCGAGGGGGTCCAGCAGGCGCTCCTGAAGATCCTGGAGGGGACGACCGCCTCGGTCCCCCCGCAGGGCGGCCGCAAGCACCCCCACCAGGAATTCCTCACCATCGACACCACGAACATCCTCTTCATCTGCGGCGGGTCGTTCGCCCAGCTCGACAAGGTGATCGAGCGGCGGATCGGGCGGCAGGGGGTTGGCTTCGGCGCCCAGGTCCTGACACGCGATCAGCGCGATACCGGTGAGCTCTTCGAGCAGGTGCTACCCGAGGACCTCATGGAGTACGGCCTCATCCCCGAGTTCATCGGGCGCCTTCCGGTGGTCGCGGCAATCCACCAGCTCACCCGCGATGACCTGATCAAGATCCTGACCGAGCCGCGCAACGCGCTCACGCGCCAGTTCCAGCGTTTCTTCCAGTTCGACGACATCGAGCTGGTGTTCGCGCCCGACTCCCTCGGCGCGATCGCCGACAAGGCGCTGGACCGAGAGGTGGGCGCACGGGGGCTTCGATCCATCCTCGAGGAGACCCTTCTCGACGTCCAGTTCGAGCTTCCGTCGCGGCGCGACGTGCGCAAGTGCGTGATCACGAGGGAAACGATCCAGCGCTCCATGAAGCCCACGCTCGTGACCGAGGCGGCGCCGGACGAACCCGTCGCCGAGCTCGAGCGCCTCGAGGAGGAATCGGCCTAGAAGGCTCGGGCGGGACGCCGAAAGGGCGATCCTCCAATGAGACCGAACACTGTCGGTCCTCGGCCGGCATAGCCGAGCCTCGACGGGTGGCGCGGCTCGGCCGTGCTCCGGGCCGCAACTAAACTCGCCGCGATGGACGGGCAGCGCCGCAAGCGCCTCGAGGACACGACACGGTACGAGCCCTCGCAGGTCGAGGAGCCGATCCTCGAGCGCTGGCTAGAGGGCGGGTACTTCCACCCTCCGGCGGAGGGCAAGCCGGAGGAGAACTACTCGATCGCGATCCCGCCGCCGAACGTCACCGGCGCGCTGCACATGGGCCACGCCCTGAACGGCACCGTGCAGGACGCGCTCACGCGCGTTAATCGGATGCGGGGCCGCAACACGCTCTGGGCGCTGGGCACCGACCACGCGGGGATCGCAACGCAGGCGGTGGTCGAGCGCGAGCTTCGCGAGGAGGGGACCTCGCGGCAGGAGCTGGGCCGCGAGGCATTCGTCGAGCACGTGTGGCAGTGGCGCGAGAAGTACGGCTCGCGGATCATCGAGCAGTACGAGCGCCTCGGGGCGTCCTGCGATTACGAGCGCGAGCGCTTCACGTTCGACGAGCGCTACGTGCGGGCGGTCTGCCGGGTGTTCGTAGCCCTGTACGAGAAGGGCTACGTCTACCGCGACAACTACATGGTCAACTGGGACCCCGGATCGCACTCGGCGATCTCGGACCTCGAGGTGGTCAACCGGGAGGTCACAGACACGCTCTACTACGTCGATTATCCGGTCGAGGGATCGGATCGAGTGCTTACGGTCGCCACCGTCCGACCCGAGACGATGCTCGCGGACACGGCGGTCGCGGTGAATCCCCAGGACGAGCGCTACCGGGACCTCGTCGGCCGGCACTGCATCCTGCCGCTGGTCGGGCGGCGCCTGCCCGTGATCGCCGACGAGCAAGTGGACCCCGAGTTCGGTACCGGCGCGCTCAAGATCACGCCGGGCCATGATCCGAACGACTTCGAGATCGGCCGGGCCCACGGGCTGGAGGAGGTCACCGTCATCGGCGAGTACGGCCGGATGACCGAGGAGGCGGGGGAGAGGTTCGCTGGCCTAACGGTGGCCGAGGCGCATGACGCGGTTGTCGAGGCGCTCCGGGCGGAGGGTCGGATTCGATCCGAGGAGGAGTACACGCACTCGGTTCCGTTCTCCGATCGATCCGGCGCGCGAATCGAGCCACTCATCAGCCTCCAGTGGTTCATGCGGATGGATGAGCTCGCCCGTCCGGCGATCGAGGTCGTCGAGCGCGACGAGGTCCGAATCGTGCCCGAGAACTACAAGCGGGTCTACCTCGACTGGATGCGGAAGATTCGGCCATGGGCGATTTCGCGCCAGCTCTGGTGGGGGCACCGACTCCCCGTCTGGTACTGCGATGTGTGCGGGGAGATCTATGTGGCGGAGACCGCGCCCGAGCGCTGCGGCGTCTGTGGAGGCGAGCCGCGCCAGGAGGAAGACGTGCTCGACACCTGGTTCAGTTCCGCCTTGTGGCCGTTCGCCGTCCTCGGCTGGCCCGATGAGACGCGCGAGTTCGCGGCCTTCTATCCGACCAGCTTCCTGACGACCGCCCGAGAGATCCTGTTCCTGTGGGTCGCCCGGATGGTGATGATGGGGATCGAGTTCACCGGTGCCATCCCTTTCCGTGATGTCTATGTCCACCCCGTGATCCAGGCGCCCGACGGTCGGCGGATGTCGAAGAGCCTCGGTACCGGCATCGATCCGCTGGACGAGATCGACGCGCACGGCGCCGACGGCGTTCGGTTCGGCCTCCTGGCCATGTCCTCGACGCAGGACGTCCGCTACAACGCGGCGCGCATCCAGCAGGGACAGGACCTCGCCAACAAGATGTGGAACGCGTCGCGATTGGTCTTGCTCAACGCGGCGCCGGGCGAGACGCGGCCCACGCGGGAGCGCATGGAGGATCGCTGGATCGTGTCGCGACTACAGCGGGTGATCGAGACGACGACGGCGCAGATCGACGCCTACGACTTCGCGCACGCCTCGCTCCGGCTCTACGACTACTTCTGGTCCGAGCTCTGTGACTGGTACCTCGAGATCGTCAAGCCGCGCCTCTACGACGGCGATCCCGATGCCGCGGCGACGCTTCGGTGGGTGCTCGAGCAGACGCTTGCCCTCATTCACCCCGTGATGCCGTTCGTCACCGAGCAGATCTACTCCTATCTGCGGGAGGAGCTGGGGAACCGATCGCCGGAGATGCTGGTCATCCATGCGTTTCCCGAGTTCGACCCGGCCCTGGTAGACACCGACGCCGAACGCGAGGTCGAGACGTGGATTGACGTGACACGCCGGATCCGGCGGTGGCGTGACCTGGTCGGCGTGGCGGCCGGGAGCGTGCTGCCGGCGCGAGTCGCCCCTGGGAACGGCGATCCGCATGAGCTCGTCGCCCGGCTCGCCCGGCTGTCGTTCGACGGCGCCGAGGGGGAGGCGCTGACCACGATCGGTCCGGTCGAGATCCTGGCCTCCGACGAGGTAGATGTCGAGCAGGCTCGACGGCGCATCGCCGAGCGCCGCGAGACGCTGCGGACGGAGGTGGCCCGGGCGGAGGGGAAGCTCGCGAACGCCGGCTTCGTGAGCAAGGCGCCGCCTGATGTCGTCGAGTCGGAGCGTCGAAAGCTGTCGCGATACCAAGCCGAGCTGGAGGAGTTGAGCAAGCGGTAAGCAGTTCGTGGTAAGCGGACCTGGTCGAGCCCGTCCGCTTGCTGCTACTGCCCACCGCCTGCTGCCCATGCCCTGGAGCTACGAACGAGCCGAGCAGTTCCTGCTGTCCCTCGAACCGCTCGGGATGCGGTTCGGCCTCGACCGGATCCGGCGGCTGGTCTCGGTGCTCGGGATGCCGCAGCACCGGTTCGCGTCGATCCACGTCGTCGGTACGAACGGGAAGTCGTCGGTGACCGAGATGATCGCGGCGCTGCTCGAGGCCCACGGCGAGAGCTCAGGCGCCTACGTCTCCCCGCACACGGAGCGATGGTCGGAGCGGGTGCGGATCGGGGGGGCAGAGATCGGCGCTCGTGAGTTCGCCGTGGCGGTGGAACGGGTGGCGCAGTCGATCGAGGTCGTGAACCGCTCGCTGGAGGAGGGCGAATCGGTCACTGAGTTCGAGGCCGCGACCGCCGCGGCGTTCGTGGCGCTGGCCCAGGCACGGGTCGGCTTCGGAGTGATCGAGGCTGGACTGGGCGGCCGGCTCGACGCAACCAACGTCCTTCCCTCGCGCGCCACCGCGCTGACCTCCGTGGGACTCGAGCACACGGAATGGCTCGGTGACACGGAGGAGGAGATCGCCGCCGAGAAGCTGGCGGTGCTGCGTGACCACTCCGTCCTCGTCGTCGGCGAGGTGAGTCCTGGGGTGAGGGAGCTCGCACAGGGGACGGCGCGCGAGCGAAGCGCGCGACTGGTCGAGGCGGCGGAGCACGATCCCGACATCGAGCTCGCTGTTCCCGGCGCCTACGCGCGCCGCAACTTCGCGGTGGCGATTGCCGCCGCGACGGCGGTGCTGGGGCCGCTCGATGCGGATCGCGTGCACGCAGTGGCCATGGGGATCGAGTTGCCGGGCAGGATGCAGGTGCTCGACGGCGACCCCCCACTGGTGCTGGACGCAGCCCACAACCCGCCCGGAGCGGCGGCGCTGGCCGAGGCGCTGCCCGAAGCCGTCGACGGAGTCCCCGTGGTGGCCTGCCTTGCGCTGCTCGCGGACAAGGACGCGGCGGGCGTAGTGCGCGAGCTAGCACCGGTGGTCGAGATGGCGGTGTGCACCGAGCTTCCCGCAGATCAGCTCGCTCGCGCTGGGCGCCCCGCGGCGCGATCGCTCGACGCCGGGGAGCTGGTGGAGGCGGCCCGAGAATCGGGCGTCGAGGCGGAGGTCGTGTGGGAGCCCGGTTGGGCGGTGCAGCGGGCCGTCGCCGAGGCGCAAGAGCGGGGGGGCGCGGCACTGGTGAGCGGCTCTCACTACCTCCTCAGATACGCTGTGGGCGCAGTCAGTAGCGCCCGGCCTTCCGGCTGAGAGCAACTCCCACACGTTATGGATCGACAGGCCCGCTCAGAGCTCCTGCAGATGATGGGCCTGGTCGCCGCGGTGGTGGCGATCGTGATCCTTGTGTTCTTCGCTCTCGGGTACCTGTTCGGTCGGCTGTTCCTTTAGCTGCGCCGCGACGGAACGGGGCGGCCCCGGACCCGTACCAGGGATTGGGCCGTAGTCAACGAAGTAGACTCACCCTCCGTCCATGCGCCCGAAGCCATGCCCGTCCTAGCGCTTTTCGGCATCACGAACAGCGGTCTCAACCTGTTCGTGAACCTCGTGGTCCTCTTCCTCGTCGTCGTCTGGATCGCGCTGATCGCTTGGACGTACCTCGATGCCCGCCGCCGCATCGAGGACCCCGTGCTCGTGGCGTGCGCCACGGGGGCGTCGCTGTTTCCCTTCGTCGGCTCGATCGTCTACTCGATCCTCAGGCCGCCCGAATTCCTGGACGATGCAAAGGAGCGCGAGCTCGAGATCCGCGCCGCCGAGCTACGGGTGAGGCAGCTCGAGGAGCAGTCCTGTCCCAACTGCAGCTATCCGATCGAGCGGACCTACCTGCGCTGCCCCAAGTGCCGGGCTCGGGTCAAGGACCCGTGCGAGAACTGCGGGAAGCCGATCGATCCGCGGTGGGTGGTCTGCCCGTACTGCGAGACGCCGCAACGCCGCGCGCCGGAGCCGCCGCGCCGGGTCGCGCGCGAGGCACGGCCACGGGAGGAGCGAGTCCCACGCTCAGCGCCGCGCACCACGAAACGCCCGGCGGCACGGCCCACCTCTCGCACGCAGACAGCGATGCAGACGCGCCCGCGGCCGACGCGGACGGCGCGCACCCAGTCCAGCCCGAGGCCGGCGGCGACGAAGGGGCGACAGCCCCCCTCGCGAAGCAGCTCCACCTCGGGCCAGGGCCGCGACGCCGGTCCGGAGGACCGCCCGCGCCCGGCGACGGCCTCCTAGCGCGTTCAGTCGTTCCGCTCTACTCCCGCCTTCCCCAGCCCCGCTTTCCCGGCGTCTACGACCGCCCAGGACCGTTCGTTGCCCTCTCGGCGCTGTGGTTCGACACGAAGCGGTGTAGATAGGTCACCCAAGGCAGCCCAGCATTGGCGACATGGCCGGGTCACGTGAATTCAGTCCCGGAAACCTGGGAGCGGATTCACGCGACCCGGGAGTCTTGCCGGCCACTCGGTAGATTCTCGCGCCGTGGCTGAGGTCTCCAGAACGCTGGTCCTCGTGAAGCCCGACGCCTTCGAGCGCGGGTTGACCGGCGAGGTGCTCGCGCGGTTCGAGCGCAAGGGGCTGCGGCTCGTCGGGCTTCGGCAACTCACGATCGAGGAGGAGTTCGCCGCGCAACACTACGAGGAGCACACCGAGCAGCCGTTCTTCGGCGAGCTGGTCGACTTCATCACGGGCGGGCCCCTGGTCGCGGCGGTCTTCGAGGGGCGGGACGCGGTCGCCGCCGTACGGCAGCTCATCGGCGCGACCAATCCGCTCGAGGCGGCGCCCGGGTCAATCCGGGGCGACTTCGCCCTCGAGGTGACGTTCAACCTCGTCCACGGCTCCGACTCCGAGGAGTCGGCCGAGCGCGAGATCCAGCTCTGGTTTCCGGAGCTCGCCTGATCCTCGCTTCCGCCTCCCCGCGGCGGCGCGAGATCTTGACCGCCCTTGGGATTCCATTCGAAGTGGCGGTGCCTGAGGTCGAAGAACTCACCGAGGGCGAGCCGGAGGCGGCGGTCGTCGAGAACGCGCGCCGTAAGGCGCGAGCGGGCCTGGAGATGGCGGCGGGGGAGGGAGATCTCGTGCTGGGGGTCGACACCGAGGTGGTCCTGGATGGCCAGCTGCTCGGCAAGGCGCACGACGAGAGCGAGGCGCGCGAGCGGCTCGAGTCGCTGTCGGGCCGCACGCACGAGGTGCTGAGCGGGGTGGTAGTCATGGCGGCCCCGGGCGCCTCGAGGTTGCAGTTTGTTCCCCCAGAGGAAACAAAGTCCAGTCCCGGCGCCGAGGCCGCAGCCTCGGTGCCCGATGCCCGTCCGGAGGAGCGTTCGGGCATCGAGCACTCGCAGGTGACTTTTCGCCAGCTCTCGGAGCGCCTGATCAACGCCTACCTCGCGTCCGGCGAGTGGCGCGATCGCGCCGGCGCGTACGCTGTTCAGGGGCTAGGATCGAGCCTGGTCGAGCGTGTGGAAGGCGACCTGTCGAACGTGATCGGGCTGCCGGTGAACCTGTTCCTCGAGCTCCTCCCGGAGTTGGCGGACAACGCAGGAGATTCCGGCTCGCGTGGCGGGTTCGGGACTCAATCTCAGGTCTAGATCGAGCGTCGAAATCTGGTCTCAGGCCGGCGTTGAGACTGCTCCGAGGTTCGCTACACTCGCCGCGCGGTGCGGTCGCTGTCGCTGCTCGGCTCGTTGATCTTCGGGACGGAGGAGCACAGACCGGCCTGGCTGCGAAACTCGATTCCGCGCTAAGCATCGAACTGTCCACCCTCCATAGGCTTCACCGATAACGCACCAATGGGCCTTCTTCGCAACCTGACCGGCTTTGGCGGCCGCGACATGGCCGTCGATCTGGGGACGGCGAACACGCTTGTCTACGTCCGCGGCCGCGGCATCGTCCTCTCGGAGCCGTCGGTCGTCGCCGTCGACGCCCGCACCGGCGAGGTGCACGCGGTCGGCGTCGAGGCCAAGCGCATGCTCGGCCGGACGCCCGGGACCATCCGTGCCATCCGACCGCTCAAGGATGGTGTCATCGCCGACTTCGACGTCACGGAGGAGATGCTGCGGCACTTCATCCAACGGGTCCACCAGAATCGCTTCGCGCATCCCCGAGTGGTCGTCTGCGTTCCATCGGGCGTTACCGGCGTCGAGAAGCGCGCGGTCGAGGAAGCGTGTCTCTCCGCCGGGGCGCGCCAGGCCTACCTCATCGAGGAGCCGATGGCCGCCGCGATCGGCGCCGGCTTGCCCGTCGCCGAGCCCACCGGGAGCATGGTCCTGGACATCGGGGGCGGCACCAGCGAGGTCGCGGTCATTTCGCTCGGTGGGATCGTCGTCTCGGAGTCGATCCGGGTCGGCGGCGACGAGCAGGACGAGGCGATCATCAACTACTGCAAGCACGAGCACAAGCTCCTGATCGGCCAGCAGACCGCGGAGGAGGTCAAGCTGGAGATCGGGTCCGCGTCGGACCTCCCGGAGGAGGTCACGACGGAGATCCGGGGCCGCGACATGGTCACCGGGCTGCCGAAGACGATCGTGCTGACGTCGGGCGACGTCCGCGGCGCAATCGAGGAGCCCATCAGCCAGATCGTCGCGGCGGTGAAGGACACCCTGGACCGCACGCCGCCCGAGCTCGCGGGGGACATTATGGACCGCGGGATCATCCTCGCAGGCGGCGGCTCGCTCCTCCAGGGAATGGACCAACGACTTCGCGACGAGTGTCAGATGCCGGCTCAGGTCACAGAGTCGCCGCTCACCTGCGTGGCGGTGGGCTCGGGCCGCTCGCTGGAGGAGTTCGAGGTCATTCACCGGATGAGCCGTAACTCCCACCGTCGCCCGGTAACGACCGGGTAGGCGCCGGGGCGGGCGCAGATGTACCGCAAGCAAGTCCGGAGGCGCCGCGCGGTTCTCGTGCTCTTGGTGGTGGTCGCGCTGGTCCTGATCTCGGCGACGTTCTCGGGATCGAGCGGCGGGCCGCTTCAGACCGTCCAGCAGGGGGTCGCGTCGGTCTTCTCGCCGCTGGAGGAGGGCGCGACGCGGGCGCTCAAGCCGGCGCGCGACTTCGTGCATTGGGTCTCGGAGACCTTCAACGCCCGCGGCGAGAACAGCAAGCTGAAGACCGACGTGCAGAAGCTTCGCGGCCGGCTCGCGAAGGCACAGGCTGCAGTGGGCGAGAACGAGCAGCTCAAAAAGCTGCTCAACCTCGACCGCAAGGGCACGCTCGGCGGCTACAAGCCGGTGACCGCGCGCGTGATCGGGCGCCCGCCGACCGTCTGGTACTCGACGGTCACCATCGACGCCGGCTCGGGCGACGGGGTGGCGGTCAACGATCCGGTGATCAACGGCGACGGGCTCGTCGGTCGGGTGACCGACGTGACCCACTGGACCTCGAAGGTCACCCTCATCACCGACTCCCAAAGCGCCGTGTCCGCGAAGGTCCTTCCTAACGGTCCTCAGGGTGTCGCCGAGCCGGAGGCCGGCGATCCGAGCGTGATGCTGCTCGACTTCATCGACAAGAACGTGCCCATCAACAAAGGACAGCTCGTGGTGACCGCCGGCTGGAGCAACGGCATGATCTCATCGGCGTATCCGCCCAACATTCCGATTGGCGAGGTGACCCAGACGACGACGGGCCAGCAGGAGACCTACGACCACGTCCATATGAAGCCGTTCGCGAACATGCAGAACCTCGACTACCTACAGGTCGCCACCGGCGGCCCGGCGCGACCGGGGGTTCCCGGATGATCGTCACGTGGCGGATCGGGCTCCGCGTCGCGCTAATCATGGTCGTGGCGGTCGTGCTGCAGGTCTCGTTCTTCTCCTACCTGACGCTGTTCGGGACGACGCCGGACATCATCCCGCTGGTCGCCGTCTCGCTCGGACTGCTCGGCGGGGCAATGGTCGGCGCGATCTGCGGGTTCGTCCTGGGATTGATCCTCGATTCGGTCCTCCTTGCGACGCTCGGCGTCTCCTCCCTGATGCTGCTCGCGGTCGGATACCTCGCCGGCCGCTACCGCGAGGGCACGGAGATCTCAAACACCCTCATGCCGCCGCTTATGATCGGCGTATTGACGATGGCGGCCTCGGCGGGGTTCGCGGCGATCCAGCTCATGCTGGGGATCGACGTGCCGGTCAGCCTGCTCGTGCTGCGGGAGATCTTCGTCCAGGGACTCCTCGCGTTCGTGCTCGCGATCCCGTTCTATCCGGTGATCCGGCGCATCCTGCGCCCCGCGATCGTCGACGACGTCGTCGCCGGACGGCGCATGCGCGGGCCGATCACCGCCGGCGCCCAACGTTCGCGGCGCCGGCTCTCCCGTCGGCGCACACCGCGAATGCGTCGCGCAACAGGGGTGTCATGACGCGGAACCGGACTGACATCGAGCGGGTGAGCCGCTGATGTTCAACGAGCGCGAGCGTCCGCTCATGCCGGCGCAGTTTGCGCTGCGAGTCGCCGTGCTCAGCGGATTCGCGCTCGTGATGTTCTCGATCATCTTCTTCCGCCTCTGGTACCTGCAGGTGCTGTCCGGCGACAAGTACCTGAAGGAGGCGCAGAACAACCAGGTTCGCGACATCACCGTTTACGCGCCGCGTGGCGAGATCCTCGACCGCGACGGAAACGTCCTCGTGGACAACCGTGCGTCCCTGGCGCTTCAGATCCTCCCCACCGAGCTCCCTCGGAAGAAGTACAAGCGTCAGCAGGAGTTCGAGCGGCTCGGCCACGTGGTCGAGATGTCACCGAAGGAGATCAGCAAGCAGATCAGAAAGCAGACGAAGGATCTACCCGCGAACCCGGTGACGCTGAAGCAGGACGTCGCCAACGACATGGTCTACTACCTGCGCGAGAACCAGAGGCAGTACCCGGGCGTGACCGTGCGGAGGGTGTACGTCCGCAACTATCCCGCCGGCACGCTCGCCGCCCACATCTACGGCTACGTCCGCGAGGTCACCAAGGACCAGCTCAAGGAGGCCCGCTACCAGGGGCTCCAGCCCGGTGACCAGGTGGGCCAGTCAGGTGTTGAGAACACCTACGACAACGTCCTCCGCGGGACGAACGGCCTGATCAAGGTCCAGGTCGACGCCGCCGGCAACCCGACCGGCAGGACGCTCAGCAACACCCCGCCGCAGCCGGGCGACAACCTCGTGATCTCGATCGACCGCAAGGTCCAGCAGGCGGGCGAGTCCGCGATCGAGTCCTTCCTCCCGCTACCCGGGGCGTTCGTGGCGATGAATGTGCACAACGGCGAGATCCTCGGGCTCGGCTCCTCGCCGACTTTCGACCCGTCGGTCTTCGCGAAGCAGGTGATCCCGACCTCGACGTACACGTCACTGACGAGCCCCGATAACGGGGCGCCGCTCTCGGATCGCGCGATCCAGGGCCTCTACCCGACCGGCTCGACGTTCAAGCCGATCACCTCGATCGCGGCGCTCGAGAGCGGAGTGCTCACGCCGAGTACCACGATCTACGACGGCGGCACGTTCAACCTCGGCGGCGGCCAGACGCTGCAGAACGCCGGCGGCGCCGCGTACGGAGCGCTGCAGCTCGCTCACGCGCTCCAGGTCTCCTCCGACGTCTTCTTCTACAACGTCGGCGCGATGCTCTACAGGAGCGACGACACCGACCAGCAGGACAAGTGGGCATCAGAACTGGGCATCGGCCATCCGACCGGAATCGACCTGCCGGGCGAGGTCGCGGGCCTCCTGCCGACGCCGGCCTGGCGAGACGAGCTCTACAAGAAGGGCGAGACCGACCGGCCATGGACCATGGGCGACAACGTCAACCTCGCGGTCGGCCAGGGTGATGTTCAGACGAATCCGCTGCAGATGGCCACCGCGTACGCGGCGATCGCGAATGGCGGGGACGTCGTCCGCCCGCACGTGGGCCTGCGGGTGCAGGCGCCGAACGGGAGCGTCGTGCAGGAGATCGATCCCGCGCCGATCCGCCACCTCGACATCAACCCCGAGTACAGCAAGACGATCCTCGAGGGCCTCCACGCGGCTGCGCAGGAGCCCAGCGGTACGTCGTACGACGTCTTCGGTGACTTCCCGGTCCCGATGGCGGGCAAGACGGGCACCGCCGAGCGCCCGCCGTATCAGGACCAGTCGTGGTACGTGTGCGTCGCTCCGTATCCCAACCCGAAGATCGTGGTCGCGGCGACGATCGAGCAGGGCGGGTTCGGCGTTCAGGCCGGGGCGCCGGTCGCGCGCCAGATCCTGACGGCGTACTACAACGAGCATCCGGACGAGGCGAAGGCGGCCGGCGGGAAGCCGCCTAAGGCGACGCCGATCCAGACGAACTACGCCGTGGTGAGCAGCCCGAACTGATGGTCTCCGACGCATATCCCCGCCCGTTCGAGGAGCGCCGCAGGGCGTCGCTTGCGGAGCGCGGCGGCCTGCTCGCGATGGACCCGCTGCTGCTGCTGGCGGCGCTGGGGCTGATCGCCTTCGGCCTTTTCACGCTCAATGCCACGACGGGCCAGGAGATCCCGCACAACCCGCACTTCTACGTGATCCGCCAGGCGATGTACGCGGTACTGGGGATCGCGTTCATGCTCGCCATCGCCCGCGTCGACTACTCTCGTTTCAGAGAGCTGCGCGTCGGCCTCTACACGGCGATGATGGCGAGCATCGTCCTCGTGCTGCTCTTGGGCGAGGCCACGCGCGGTTCGAGACGATGGATAGAGCTTCCCTTCTTCACGTTCCAGCCGTCCGAGCTCGGCAAGGTGCTGCTGATCGCGGCGCTGGCCGGGTTCGCGATCGACCGCGGGCGTCGCATCGGCGAGCGGCAGCGGACGGCGCGCTTACTCCTGCTGGGCTTTGTGCCGGCGCTGATCGTGATCATGCAGCCGGACCTCGGAACCGGGATCGTGTACATCGTGATCACGCTCGCGACGCTGTTCGTCGTGGGGGTCAGGTGGACGCATTTCGCCCTCCTGGGCACGCTGCTGGCCGCCGCCGTGACGGCGGTGCTGGTGATCGCGCCCGCGATCGGACACCCCGTGCTGAAGGGCTACCAGCAGGAGCGGCTGACATCGTTTTTGAATCCCAGCTCGGACCCGCGCGACGCGACGTATCAGATCGATCAGTCGCTGATCGCGATCGGGTCCGGCCAAAAGACCGGGCGCGGAGACAACTCCACGCAGACGGAGCACGGCTTCGTGCCCGACCGCACCACCGACTTCATCTTCTCCGTGGTGGGGGAGCGCTTCGGCTTCGTCGGTGCGGCCTTCGTCCTATCCCTTTTCGCCCTGCTCATATGGAGGGCGCTGCGCATCATGACGCTTTCGAAGAACTTGTACGGGAGCGTGATCGCCGGCTCGATCGCCGCCATGTTCATGTGCCAG
>JBKPHA010000069.1:0-47711 GCA_046729615.1 Actinomycetota bacterium | reverse complement strand
ACGGGACGCTGAACCCGTCGGGCGGGTCGAGGTCGCGGCCGGCCGCCGCCACCTGGATCGACTCAATGCCCGCCGCCTCCTCCGCTCCGCGTCCGGGGGCGGCGGGGTCCCCGATGGACAGCTCGCGCGCGGCCATCCGCGCCATCAGATTCGTCTTGCCGGGAGCGGAGCCCATGCCGAGCAGACCGAGCAGCCCTTCGCGGTCGAACTGGCGGTCGAGCTCGAGCTGAAGCTCCGTCATCCAGTACAGGCCGCCCAGGTCGAGGTAATGGCAGCCGGCGCGCAGACAGGCTGCCATCGCGTCCAGGTTCACCCGATAGCTCGCGGAGTTGACCAGAACGTCCGACCCCTCGAGCGCCCGCGCCAGCGAGCCGTGCGCCTCGGGAGCCGCTCTGGCGTCCGCGCGCGCGGCCCGCGCCTTGCCACCGCCGTGAGCTTGGGCGACCGCGCCAGCGCGCTCCTCGCCGATGTCCAGAAGGAGGAGCTCGTCGACCGCGTCCGACTCGGCGAGGTCGCGGACGATCGCCGGCGCGATCGTCCCGGCGGCTCCGAGCACCGCGACCCTCATGCCACCAGCTCCCTGGCCCGCAGGGCAAGCCACAGCTCGATCCGGTCCGTTGCCCGCGAGAGGTCACGGCCCGTGAGCTCCTCGATCTTGCGGATCCGGTAGCGCAGCGTGTGGCGGTGGCAGTAGAGCTCGCGCGCGGCGCGCTCCCAGTTGCCGTTGTGCTCGATGTAGGCCTCGAGCGAGCGCAGCAGCTCGCCTCCATACTCGCCCTCGGTGCGCTCAATCGGCTCGAGCAGCCCATCGCTGTAGAGGCGAAGCGCGTCCTCGTCCTGGAGCGAGAGCAGGAGGGTGAAGGCTCCGAGGTCCTCGTAGCTCGCGACGTCGGGAGCGTCGCCGTCGGCGAGGGACGTCGCCTCGAGAGCGCACCGGGCCTCGTGGAACGCCCGCCGGAGGGATCCGACGGGGCTGCGGCGGCTCGCGGCGGCGCGCACGGGCCCGTTGCCGGCGACGAGGGCGGACCTGAGGTTCGCCGCGACCTCGACCGGGTCACCCGTACGTCCATCGATCATTGCGCAGAGCAAAGGCCGTCCGGACGCCGACGTCGTGGCGACCAGCGCCGGGATTCCGGCGTCTTGCAGCTCGCGCTCCAGGGCCTGCGCCCCGGCGTCCATGTCCTCCAGGTCGAACACCAGCATCGCAGCCTCGGCGCCGATGCCGAACGGCCTCAGGCGGCCACGGAGCTCGTCGGCGTCGAGCCGGCCCCCCAGCGCCTCGGCGAGGACGTCGCCGGCGAGCCTGCGCTCGGTCTCCCTGACGATCCGTTCGCGCATGAGCTCGAGCCCAACCACGATCGCCCCCTGGCGTGCCGTCAGCCGCTCGAAGTCTCCAAGTGGCCCGTGCTGGTTGATCACGACGAGCCACGCGACGGGGGCCCCTCCTCTGCTGCCGGGCACCGGCACCGCGAGCGCCCGCCGTGCGAGCGAGCCCTGGCGCGGCTCAAACGCCGCGAGAGCGGAGGATGCCTGGCGCGCGGCGATCTCGGCGCCCAGCGCCCACATCGCGGCCGGCCGCGGTCCCCCCCTGGACGGCTGGCGCGCGAGCTCCCGGCCCCCGACGTCCTGCGCGATGGCGGTCCCGCCGATCGCACTCGCGAGCGAGCCGACAACGGCGTCGAGCCCCCGGCCCTCGACGACCAGCCGCTCGAGCTTCTCATGCAGCTTCGACCCGCGCTCGAGCACCGCGTACTGCTCATTCACCAGTCGCGCGAAGGCCCTCTCGGTGATCGCGATGAACGGCATCTCGTACGGGACCTCGAACAGGGGCATTCCCCGCTTGCGTGCCTCGTCGATCAGCGGCTTCGGCACCTTCTTGTGCTCGAACCCGGTGCCGAGCCCGATCCCCGCCACGCCCTTGTCGGCCAGCCGGCTCACGAACCGGCGCTGGCGCGCGGCTGAGTTCAGCTGGATGCCGGTCGTCAGCAGGAGCTCACCGCCCGACAGCCACGGCGTCGGATCCTCAAGCTCCGAGATGTGCACCCACCTGATCGGGCGCTCGGCCTCCTCGACCTCACCGATCAGCGCGACGCCGCAGTCGGAGACCAGTGAGCCGACGGTCAGCATCGCCCCTCCCGAGCATGTGGGAGGCAGCAGGGAGAAAGTCGACGCCGCATCTAGTCGCTCCCCTCTACCTGCTCCCTGGTCCCTGCTCGGATCACGGTCGCCTCTCGAGCCGCTCGCAGGCCTCCGTCAAGACCGCGCGCAACACGCTCTCGATCTCCTCGAACTGCTCGGTGTCGCAGATGAGCGGCGGCGAGAGCTGGATCACCGGATCACCGCGGTCATCCGCCCGACAGATGAGCCCGCGGCGGAACAGCTCGCCCGAGAGGAACCCGCGCAGGAGCCACTCGGATTCGGAGTCGGAGAAGCCCTCCTTCGTCGCCTGGTCCTTGACGAGCTCGATCGCATGGAAGTAGCCGTCGCCGCGGACGTCGCCGACGATCGGGATGTCCCGAAGCGAGTCGAGCATGGCGCGGAACTCGCCCTCCTTGCGCCGGACGTGGCCGTTCAGGTCCTCGCGCTCGAAGACGTCGAGGTTCGCCATCGCGACGGCCGACGCCACCGGGTGACCAGCGAACGTCGATCCGTGGGCGAACATCTCCTTTCCGTGCATGAACGGCTCGGCGACGCGGTCCGTGACGATCATGCCGCCCATCGGCACGTAGGCGGACGTGATCGCCTTTGCGACCGTGATGATGTCCGGCTGATAGCCGTACCGCTGGCAACCGAACCAGTGACCGAGGCGCCCCCAGGCGCAGATCACCTCGTCGGAGACGAGAAGCACGTTGTAGCGGTCGCAGATCTCGCGCACCCGATCGAAGTAGCCCGGTTGAGGCGGAATGCAGCCGCCCGCGTTCTGCAACGGCTCGAGGATGACGGCGGCCACGGTGTCGGGATGCTCGTAGAGGATCCTCTCCTCGATTTGGTCCGCGGCCCAGAGCGGATCGCGATCCGGCGGCCAGCGGTAGCTGTTCGTGTTCGGGACCTGGTGGCCGCCGGGGACGAGCGGCTCGAACTCCTGGCGAAGCGCGGTGATGCCGGTGGCCGCGAGCGCCCCGAGGGTCGTGCCGTGGTAGGCGATCTCGCGGGTGATGAACTTGGTCTTGCGTGGGTTGCCGGTGCGCTCGTGATAGGCGCGGGCGAGCTTGATCGCGGATTCGACCGCCTCCGAGCCGCTGTTGGTGAAGAAGACGCGGTTGAGGTCGCCCGGCGCGAGCGAGGCGACCCTCGACGCAAGCTCGATCGCTCCCGGATGGGCATAGCTCCACAGCGTGTAGAAGTCAAGCTCGGCGACTTGGCGCGCGGCGGCATCGCCGAGCTCGGTGCGGCCGTGCCCGGCGTTGACGCAGAAGAGGGCGGAGAGCCCGTCGAGGTAGCGGTTGCCCTTCTCGTCCCACACGTAGGGACCTTCGCCGCGGACGATGATCGGGACGTCGGCCTCCTGGTACGCGCCGTGGCGCGTGACGTGCATCCAGAGGTGACGCTTGGCCAGGTCCTGAAGACCGGTCTCCCTCGCCGTCACCGTCGCGGTCGTGGTTGCCATCTGCTCCTCCTCCTCCGTCCTGCGACTGGGTGTCCACCCTCTATCGACGTTCCGTATAACCGTATCTGGCCCGCGCCGACTGCACACCGAGACTAGGGTCAAATATGCTAACGGCCGTCTGTACGAACTGCACAATGACTTTTGGACGTTTTGGGGATTCCGCCCCTTGCCAGTACCCGCCGCTCCGGTAGGCTCCTTGGCCTGAGCGGTCAGTTTTCGGGCCGTCGCCACTACATGGCGGCAGTACCCTCAACGGGACGGAGGAGGATGACGAAGTTGGATTCCGGCGCGGGCAGCGAAGGTCAGGGACCCGCAACGCTCGCAGCCCCTGAGCGGGTGCCGGAAGAGCAAGGCGCAGACGGCGCGCGCCCGACGGTCCGGCTTGAGCGCGTGAGCAAGCACTTCGGTGACCTGGTCGCCGTGCGGGATCTCGACCTCGACATCGGCCGGGGCGAGTTCTTCACGCTCCTCGGCCCCAGCGGCTGCGGCAAGACGACGACGCTGCGGATGATCGCGGGGTTCGAGCAGCCCACGGCCGGGCGCATCCTGATCGAGAGCGAGGACGTGGCCGGCCTACCGTCCTACAGACGCCCAACGAACACCGTCTTCCAGAGCTACGCGCTCTTTCCGCACCTGAGCGTGCGCGAGAACGTCGCGTTCGGGCTGCGACGCAAGAAGGTCCCGAAGGACGAGGTCAAGCGGCGCGTGCAGGCCGAGCTCGAGCGAGTGGGGCTCGCGGCGGAGACCAACCGCAAGCCCAACCAGCTCTCCGGCGGCCAGCAGCAGCGTGTCGCCCTCGCCCGCGCCCTCGTCAACTTGCCGAAGGTCCTGTTGCTCGACGAGCCGCTGGGGGCGCTGGACCTCAAGCTCCGGAAGGGCCTTCAGCTCGAGCTCAAGCGCATCCAGCGCGACGTGGGCATCACGTTCGTCTACGTGACCCACGACCAGGAGGAGGCGCTCACGATGTCGGACCGCATCGCGGTCATGTCGAACGGCGTCGTCGAGCAGGTCGATACGCCCGAGAACGTCTACGAGCGTCCCCGCACCACCTTCGTCGCCGGGTTCATCGGGGTGTCGAACCTGATGCCGGGCACGGTCACCGCCAGCAGCGGCGGCCGCGGCAAGGTCAAGCTCGACACCGGGCTCGAAGTCGACACGAGCCTCGACGGGATCCAGACAGGCGAGCGCTGCCACGCGGTGGTACGGCCCGAGAAGCTCCGGATCTCGCCGGCGTCAGCGGGATCGCCCGACGGGCTGCCGGGGGTCGAGGGCGTCGTCCAGAGCTCTATCTACCTGGGCACGGCGACCCAGATCGCCGTCGGCCTGCCCGGGGACGTCACGATGACCGTGCTCGTCCCGAACGCGAGCGAGGCCGAGCGCGCGCACCTGCCCGGAGGCGGGGCGCCCGTGCGGCTGAGCTGGGAGCCCGAGCACATGCACGTCGTCCGCGAGTCGGAGATCCGCCCGGCGGATGTAAAGGAGACCGTGCCGGCGTGAACGGATTTGCAATCAAGACCAACGGCGTGAGGTGCCGAGGAGGCGAAAGCGGCAAATGAATGCATGGGGTAGGACGGATGGCGCTTCGCCGCAGAAGCGGCGGGTGCGCGGACTGAGGCTGCTGCTGGCGGCGGCGCTGGCGCTGGCGGCGAGCCTCGCGATCGCCGCCTGCGGTGGCGGTGGCGTCGAGGGCGGCGGTGGCGAAAGCGGCAGCGTCGAGACCGTGACGGTATCCGGGAAGCCGAGCGGCGACCTCACGATCTCGAATTGGCCGCTCTACATCGACAAGCAGACCGTGCCCGATTTCGAGAAGGCGACGGGCGTCCAAGTGAAGTACATCGAGGACGTCAACGACAACCAGGAGTTCTTCGCGAAGGTGCAGCCGCTGCTCGACAAGGGCGAGTCGGGCGGCCGGTCGATCTTCGTTGTCACCGACTGGATGGCCAAGAAGATGTACGACCTGGGTTACCTCCAGAACCTCGATAAGGCGGCGATCCCGAATGTCGAGAAGAACCTGGTGGCGTCGCTGCGGAACCGTCCGTTCGACCCGAACAACGACTTCGCCGTCCCGTGGCAGAGCGGGATGACGGGGTTGATCGTCCGGGAGGACCTCGCGCCGGACGTCAAGTCGATCTGCGACCTCTTCGACCCGAAGTACAAGGGCAAGGTCGAGATGCTCACCGAGATGCGGGACACCGTGCCCCTCGTGATGAAGTGCATGGGGATCGACGTCGCCAACGCGACCGAGGAGGACTGGCTCAACGCGATCGACAAGATCGAGCAGGCCGCCGACAGCGGCCAGATCCGCCGCTTCACCGGCAACGACTACGCGCGCGACCTCACGTCCGGCGACGCGGCGGCCGTGATCGGCTGGTCCGGCGACGCGATCCAGCTCCAGGCCGACAACCCGGACATCAAGTTCGTGATGCCCACCGAGGGCTGCATGCTGTGGTCCGACAACATGGTCATCCCGGTCGGCGCGCCCAACCCGACGGCGGCGGAGGCGTGGATGAACTACGTCTACGATCCCAAGAACCAGGCGCAGATCACTGACTACAACTACTACGTCAGCCCCGTCGAGGGCGTGAAGCAGATCCTCGAGAAGCAGGGTTCGCCCGCCGCCAAGAGCGAGCTCGTCTTCCCGAGCAAGCAGTTCACCGCCAAGTGCGACACGGCCCCGACGCTGACGGGCGACGAGGAGCAGACGGTCACCCAGGCGTTCAACGCGGTGGTTAGCGGCTGATCCTGGGGAGGCGGCGACGGATGGAGCTCATCTGAGCATGGCTGCCGTCCGTCGCCGCCTGACGCCGTACTTCCTCCTCTTCCCGGGGACGTTTTGGCTGATCGTCTTCTTCGTCGTGCCCATGTACTACATGGCGCGGCTCTCCCTCGATACGGGGACGCTCGAAACCGGCTTTCGCTTCAACTGGCAGTGGTCGAACTACAGCGACGCGCTGTCGCTCTATGAGGGTCCATTCGTCCGCGCTTTCGAGTACGCGGGCGTAGCAACCGTGATCGCGCTCCTGATCGGCTATCCCCTGGCGTACGCGATCGCCTTTCGTGGCGGCAGGTGGAAGAACGCGATGCTGTTCGCGGTCATCGCGCCGTTCTTCACGACGTACCTGATCCGGACCTACGCCTGGCAGACGATCCTGTCGGACCAGAGCCCGGTCGTCGACGTGCTCAACTCCGTGGGGCTCGCTCCCGGCGGCCGCGTCCTCGCGACCGCGGGGGCCGTAATCGCCGGCATCACCTACAACTTCCTGCCCTTCATGGTCCTGCCGATCTACGCGAGCCTCGAGCGGATCGACCCGGGGTTGATCGAGGCGGCGAAGGACCTCTATGCCTCCTCGCGGGCGGCCTTCTGGAAGGTGACGCTTCCGCTTTCCGCTCCCGGCGTGGTGGCCGGGACGCTGCTCACCTTCATCCCCGCCTGCGGCGACTACATCAACGCGTTCTTCCTCGGCAGCACGAACAACCACATGATCGGCAACGTCATCCAGGGCCTGTACCTGACCCAGCGCGACTATCCGGCGGCCGCCGCGCTCTCGTTCGTGCTGCTGGCGGTGATCATGATCATCGTCTTCATCTACATCCGGTTCGCAGGCTCGGAGTCGCTGATGGGCGAGGAGGCGACGGCCCGATGAGCGGGGAGAGGGGCTGACATGGAAGCGACCACGGCGCCGACGCCAGCGTACGTTCGCCGCGAGTCATTGGGGCGCAGGCTGTGGGACTGGGTCCGCGCGCACGCGATCAACATCTATGCCGCGCTCGCGATCGCGTACCTCCTGATCCCGATCGCGGTGATCATCTGGTTCTCGTTCAACAACCCGGCTGGGAAGTACAACTTCACGTGGGAAGGGTTCACGCTGTACCACTGGGAACACGTCTTCAGCCTCCCGGACCTGAACTCGGCGCTGGTGACGAGTCTGCAGCTGGCGCTGTATGCGACGCTTATCTCCACCGCCATCGGCACGCTGATGGCGCTGGCGCTCGTGCGCTACGAGTTCTTCGGCCGGCGTACGACGAACTTCCTGATCGTCGTCCCGATGGCGACGCCGGAGATCGTGATGGGCGCATCCCTCCTGTCCTTCTTCCTGATCCTGGGGACGCCGACGCTCGGCTTCAGCACGCTCCTGATCGCGCACGTCATGTTCTGCATCAGCTTCGTCGTCGTGGTCGTGCGCTCGCGGCTGATCGGCTTCGACCGAAACCTCGAGGAGGCGGCGCAGGACCTGGGCGCGAATCCGTTTCAGACCTTCTGGCGGGTCACCTTCCCGCTGATCTTCCCCGGCATCCTCGCGGGCGCACTGCTGGCCTTCGCCCTGTCGATCGACGACTTCGTCGTCTCCAACTTCAACTCGGGTACCACCGTCACCTTCCCGCTCTATATCTTCGGGGCGGCGCAGCGCGGGATACCGGTTGAGGTGAACGCGGTGGCGACGATCCTGTTCGTGGTGACCCTGATCGCGATGGCGGCTACCGTCCTTCAGCAGCGCCGCGCGGAGCGGATGGCGTCGGTGCGCCCGCCGCAGGAGGGCGAGGATGTGATGGGAACGGCGCCGGTGCCGCCCCCTCCGGGGGGGCGCCGCGGGTTGAGCCCGGCCGAGCGCTAGAGGCCGAGGTCGCGCGCGATGCCGGGCGCCCGCCCGCCGATCACGACGAACGCCGGGTGCGGCAGGCTGCCGGGAGCGGGCTCGACGTGGATCACCGGCTCGGTGGGGGCCAGCTCCCGGACGCGGTCGGCAAGCTGCGCCGCCCCTTCCTCGGTCGCCGCCGGGATCAGCACGTGCCTCCAGCGGCGGTGGTGGGGGATTCCGCTCGCGTCGAGGCGCGACGACAGCTCGCGCGTGTCGCCGAGCGACGCCAGATCCACTCGAAGCTCCCAGTCCGCGCCGCCCGCTGCCGACGCCCGGGACTCACGCTCGCGCTGCGCAGCCGCCCCGGCTGCGGTCGCTGACGGGGCGACCCACTCCTCGGCTTCGGGGTCCCACCGCGTGATGCGGGTCGTCGCGTCGAGGCGGTCCTCTGCAGCCAGCTCCTTCGCGACCCGTTCGGCCTCACGGGCGGTTGCCTCGCTGGGCGTGTACAGGAACATCCGGGCGCCGTCGCGAGTGACGACCACGCGCTCGCCGAGCCGCGCGCGGGCCTCGTCGTCGAGGTCGAGCGAGCGCAGGCGGTCGCCAAGCGTCAGGCCATGGCCCTCGTCCTCGAGATGCACCTCTACGCGCCACTCGTCGCTCATGGCGAGCGTGCTGTCGTGGGAGGAGCCACGGCTACAAGTTTTTCATGCCCAGCCGAAGGGTCCCATGAGGCCCAGGTAGCATCGACAAAGGAGGCGAGATGAAGCCGATTACGACCGCATCGGAGACTCAGCCGGCCGCGGCCGAGACTCACGCCCGGACGCTTCACAACTACCTCGCCGGCAGGTGGCAGCCGGCGGCGGGAGCCGATGTGCTCGAGGACCGTGATCCGGCGAGCGGCGACGTGCGCGCCCTCGTGCCGCTAAGCGGGGCCGCCGAGGTCGATGCAGCGGTCGGCGCGGCGTGCGCGGCACAGGCGGAGTGGCGGGGGGTCCCGCCGCAGCGCCGGGCGCAGGCAATCATGCGCCTCCGAAGCGAGCTGGTCGACCGGCGCGAGCAGCTCGCCCTCCTCGTCACCGAGGACATGGGCAAGACGCTCGGGGACGCGCGCGGGGAGGTGACGCGCGGGATCGAGTCGGTGGAGGCGGCTTGCGCGATACCGCATCTGCTGAAAGGGGAGAACCTGGAGGGGGTCGCGGCGGGCGTCGACGTCGAGCTCGTCCGCCAGCCGGTCGGCGTCGTCGCCGCCATCACGCCCTTCAACTTCCCGGCCATGATCCCGCTCTGGTTCCTGCCCTTTGCGCTCGCGTGCGGCAACGGCGTCGTGCTGAAGCCATCGGAGCGCGATCCACGCCCGGCGGAGCTCATCTTCGAGCTGATCGACGGAATCGCGGAGATCCCGCCGGGGATCTGCAACCTTGTTCACGGCGCCCGCGACGCGGTCAACGCGCTGCTCGACCATCCGGACGTCGATGCGATCTCATTCGTCGGGCAGGCCTCGACCGCGCGCTACATTGCGGAGCGCTCGGCGGCATCGGGCAAGCGCTGCCAGGCGCTGGGGGGAGCGAAGAACTCGCTCGTGGTGATGCCGGACGCCGATCTCGAGAATACGGTTCAGGGAATCATGGGATCGGCCTTCGGAGCCGCCGGCCAGCGCTGCCTCGCGGGCTCGGTGGCCGTGCTGGTCGGCGACGCATCTCGGCAGGACGAGGTTCGTGACGCCCTGGTGGCCGCGGCGTCCCGGCTGCGGGTGGGCCCCGGCGCCGACGAGGCCACCGACGTTTGTCCGCTCGTCGCGCCCGAGGCGCGCGAGCGGCTGGCCGGCGCGCTTGAGCGCGCGGAGGCGGACGGAGCGGAGGTGCTTCTCGACGGGCGCGAGGCTGATCCCGGCCCCGCCGGGACCGTGTTCGGCCCGACGATGGTCGAGACGGCTGATCGCGGGTCGGAGCTGGCCCGCGAGGAGCTGTTCGGCCCGCTCCTCACCCTCATCAGGGCTCGCGACCTGCCGGATGCGCTCGAGTTCGTGAACGCATCCCGCTACGGCAACGCCGGATCGATCTTCACGGCGTCGGGCGGCGCCGCACGGGAGTACCGCTACGGCGTCGAAGCCGGGATGATCGGCGTCAACGTCGGGGTCGCGGCGCCGGTCGCCTGGTTTCCCTTCTCCGGGTGGAAGGACTCGCTGGAAGGCGATCTGCACGCGAACGGACGCGACGCGGTCGACCTCTATACCCGCAAGAAGGTCGTCACGTCGCGATGGCGCTGAGGGCGGCGGAGGGCTCCGCCGGCGCGCCCTGGGAGCGTCCGCTCGCCGGCACGCTCGACCGGCTGGTGGTGGAGTCCGAGCTGCTCGCCGGCAATCCGCTCGGCGACCCGCCGCAGCGCCCGCTGTACGTCTACAGGCCCCCGGGGGTGGAGCTCGACCATCCGCGCCCACTCCCCGCCGTCTATGTGATCCAGGGCTACACCGGTCAGCTCGACATGTGGGCGAACCGCACGGCGTTCGAGCCGACGATGTTCGAGCGGCTCGACGCGATGTTCGCCGGGGGCGACTGCCCCGACGGCATCATCGTCTTCGTCGACGCCTGGACCTCGTACGGCGGTTCGCAGTTCGTGGATTCGACCTCCACCGGCCCCTACCAGTCGTACCTCTGCGACGAGGTCGTTCCGTTCGTGGACGAGCGCTACCCGACCGCGCGCGACCGCGAGCGCCGCGGCATAGCCGGCAAGTCATCCGGCGGGTACGGCGCGATGGTCGTGCCGATGATGCGACCGGACATCTTCGGCGCCCTTGCCTCGCACGCGGGCGACGCGCTGTTCGAGGCTTCGTACCTCCCCAGCATCGCGGGGACCGTCCGGACGCTTCGCGACGAGTTCGAGGGCTCATACGACGTCTTCTTCGAGCGTTTCGCGGAGGCCGACGCCAAGCCGTTCGAGAAGTTCGGCGACCCGATCATGTGGTACGGCTGCGCCGCCTCCTACTCCCCCGACCCCGACCAACCCGGGAAGGCGCTCCTGCCGTTCGAGATCGAGACGGCGAGGCTGGTCGAGGACGTGTGGGAGCGGTGGCTCGAGCTCGATCCGGTACGGATGGCGCCTCGCTGTGCGGATGCGCTGCGAAGCATGCGGCGCATCTACCTGGACGCGGGCAAGAAGGACGAGTACTTCCTCGACCTCGGCGCGACGGCCTTCGCGCGGGAGCTCGACGCCCTCGGGATCGACTACTCGCTCGAGCTCTTCGACGGCAAGCACGGCGGCCTCACCTACCGCTACCCCGGCGCGATCCGGGAGCTCCTCCTCGCCCTGAGCGAGTAGCGACTCGGCGCCGGCAGGCTTTGGGGAATCGAGGACGCCATGGCAGCCCCAATCCCCCAAACGCCGCCGGCGGAGTGAAGCCTCAGCGGCCGATGTGGATGCCGATCCGCTCGGGCACGCCCGCCACGAAGCGGGTCAGCGGATCGGGCTGCCGGCCTTCCTCCTCCAACCGCTCGCGCCGAAGCAGCGCGCGGCGGATGATCGTCCCGCCGGCATAGCGGAATGGCTCCGGAGGCACTCGGACCGGCGGCGGCTCGACGAGCGCCAGCCGCGTCAGCTCGTCACGGCGGTCCAGCGACAGGGACGCAAGGAGGCGGCCAACGAGATGCGACGGGCCGACGCCGTTGCCGGTGTAGCCGAAGGCGTAGTGGGCACGCCCGCCGGCGAGGCTGCCCACGACGGGCAGATGGGTCGGCGACACGTCGATCGGACCGCCCCAGGCGTGCTCGATGCGCCTGCCGCGCAAAGCTGAAAAGACGCGAACCAGCCGGCGCTCGACCTCGGCGGTGACGTCCGGATCCACCTCCGCCCGCCCGTCGAGATGGGCGCCCGGCACGACCCGTCCCCCGCCCCACCCGAACGCGATCCGGCCGTCGGGCGTGGTTCGGAAGTACTGAACCGCCGCGCGCGAATCCGTGATTGACTCGCCGCCGGTCCAGCCGATCCCCTCGAGGACGTCGGGCACTGGCTCGGTAATCACCATGTGGCTCGAAGCGACGGTCAGGCGACGTCGGAGCGGAGGATGCGCCGCGAGCCGACCGCCTGCCGCGATAACGGCGGAGCGCGCCCGCACGCGCCCCGCCGGCGTCTCGAGTTCGACGTCGGCGGGCCCCGATCGCAGGCGATGTGCTCGCGAGCCCTCGAAGACCAGCACGCCGCGCTCGATCAAGCGATCGCGAAGCCCGAGCCCGAGCCGCGCGGGCTGGACGGTCGCCGCGGCCGGGTAGTAGGCGCCCACTCTGAACACCGGAGATTCGCAGCGGCGCCGCACGTCTTCGGGGCTCTGCGCGACACATTCCTCCGGCACGCCAAGCTCGGCGGCCGCATCCACCGCCGCACGCGTGACATAGTCGTGCGCCGGCGCCGTCGACACCCGGAGGTAACCGCGGCGGCGATACCACGCGTCTACGCCCTGCTCGCGGCACCACTCGGCGATCCCGTCGACCGCCGCTTCGCTCGCCCTGGCGATCTCGAGGGCGGCGCCGGCGCCGAACAGCTTTCGAAGCGTGGGGAGGCTGATCCACATCGAGTTGACGAAGCCGCCGTTTCGCCCGCTGGGACCGGTGCCGCAGCGCCCGGACTCGAGCAGGACGATGCGAGCGTCAGACTCGAGCTCGCCGATGAACCAGGCCGTCCACATACCGGTGTAGCCGCCCCCGACGACGACCACGTCGGCGTCGGCGCGGCCCTCGAGCGGCGGCCGCGGCTCCGGCAATCCGGCCTCCTCGAGCCACCAGCCGTACCGGGTGTGCTTGTCAGCCATCGCGCTGCAGTCTGACGACGCGGAGACGGGCACGTAGGGCAGCGGGTCAATGGTCCGCAAGCGCAAAAGGGGTCGAGATGGACGTCGACTTTCGCTGGGCGAAAGCGAGCGTCCACGCGCGGCCGGCTACGTCGGAGCGAGCGCCGGGTGCTGGTCGGGGAAGACCCTGCAGCAGCTCTCTGCTATCGGGCGGCTGGGGAGGACCGGTGAGCACGAGCAACTTTTGCCGACACATGTGTCGGCAAAAGTTGCGAGCTCACCGGGGCTCGCCCGCCGCCCGTGGCTCCCCCGCCGCCAGCGCCTCGTGGAGCTCCATCAGCTCGCGCTGGACGTTGTGGGGCCGGCCGTCCGGGTCGCACCGCGTCCAGGTGCCCTCCTGATTGAGCCGCCAGGCGTTGGTGTTGTCGGCCAGGCAGCGGTCCAGCACATCGAGGAGCTGCGCGCGGATACGCGGGTCCTCGATCGGCGTGACGAGCTCGACGCGGTTGTAGAGGTTTCGCGGCATCAGGTCGGCGGAGCCGATGAACACACGCTCCCTCTCGCCCGCGCGCTCGAAGGAGAAGATCCGCGAGTGCTCGAGGAACCTGCCAACCACCGAGACGACGTCGATGTTGTCGGAGACCCCCGGGACGCCGGGGCGCAGCGCGCAGATGCCGCGCACGTTCAGCTGGACCTCGACGCCCGCCTGGGAGGCCCGGTAGAGCGCTCGGATGCAGGGGGCGTCGAGCAGCGAGTTCATCTTCATCCGGATCCTCGCCGGGCGATCCTCGGAGTGCGAGTCGATCGTTCGCTCGATCTCCTCCAGAATCCCCTCGAAGAGGTTGAACGGCGCCACCAGGACCTTGCGGTAGTCGCGCGGACGCGAGTAGCCAGTCATGTAGTTGAACATCTCGGCGATGTCGTTGCCGATCTCCGGGTCGGCCGTGAACAGGCCGAGGTCGGTGTAGAGCTTGGCCGTCTTGGGGTTGTAGTTGCCGGTGCCGATGTGGGCGTAGTAGCGGACGCCCCGACCCTCGCGGCGCACGACAAGGATGCACTTGGCGTGGCTCTTCAGCGCAGGGAGCCCGTAGACAACGTGGACACCCGCCTCCTCCAGCTTCTTCGCCCACTGGATGTTCGCGCGCTCGTCGAATCGCGCCTTGAGCTCGACCATGCAGACCGCCTGCTTGCCGCGCGCGGCCCCATCGATCAGCGACGGAACGAGCGGCGAGTCGGCGCTGGTGCGGTATACCGTCTGCTTGATCGCGAGGACGTCGGGGTCGCTCACCGCCTGCTTGACGAAGCGCTCGACCGACGTCGTGAACGAGTCGTAGGGGTGGTGGACGAGGACGTCACCCTCGCGCATCGTCGCGAACAGGTCCGCGAGCTCGTCGTCCTCGCCTCGCAGCCTCGACTTGGTCGCCGGGGTGTACGCCGCATCGCGCAACTCGCTGAAGCCGGAGATACCGACGACGTCCATGAGGTCGGACACGTCGAGCAGGCCGTCGACCTCGTACAGCTGGCGCTCCTCGATCCGCAAAGCGGTGGTCAGCTGATCGCGCAGCCGCGAGCTCATCCCGTGCTCGACCTCCAGCCGCACGACCTCGCCGAAGCGCCGGCGGCGCAGCTCCTCCTCCACCGCCTGGAGCAGGTCGTCGGCCTCGTCGGAGACGTCGTAGTCGGTGTCCCGCGTCACCCGGAAGAGGGCGTAGTCGGTGACCTCCATGCCGGGGAAGAGCGACGAGAGGTTCGACGCGATCACGTCCTCGAGCGGAACGAGCGTGACGCCGCCGTCGCCGATCTCGACGAACCTGCCGAGGAGCTCCTTCGGCACCTTGACGCGGGCGATGATCTCCGTCCCCTGGTCGGGGTCGTGGAGGCTCACCGCGAGACTCAGCGAGAGGTTGGAGATGTACGGAAACGGGCGGCCGAGCCCGATCGCCAGCGGGGTCAGGACGGGAAAGATGCTCGACTCGTAGATCCGGTCCAGCTCGGCACGCTCAGCGGGAGTGGCGCGCTCCGGAGAGATGAGCCTGATGCCGTGTTCCGCCAGCGCCGGCCGCAGGTCGCGCTCGAAGCATCGCGCCAGGCGCTCGCGCTGGACGATGACGCGCTCGCGGATGGCATCGATCTGCTCCGAGGACCCCATCCCGTCGGCACCTCGTGCATCCATCCCCGCCTCGAGCTGGTCGTGCAGGTTGGCGACCCGCACCATGTAGAACTCATCGAGGTTCGACTCCCAGATCGCGCAGAACTTGACCCGCTCGAGCAGCGGCACCGACGGGTCCTCTGCCAGCTGGAGAACGCGGTCGTTGAAGTCGAGCCATGAGAGCTCGCGGTTGCAGTAGAGGGAGGAGTCGTCGAGATCGATCGCCGCGGGCTCGGCGCGCGGCGCTACCCGTTCGACCGTCTCGGCGGCGGCGTGCTCTGCATCGGGCGGCTCCATGCGCGAACGCCGTCCATGCTATCGCCGCAACCTCAGGCGGCGACCTGCGCGGGCGGCCGGTGTGCCCGTAAGCGAAACGATCGACGCCAAAGCGCGAAGGCTCTCGGATCAGCGGGCGAGGCGAAGGCCGCTGAGACCGAGCGGAGAACGGGCCCCCCTCGCGGCGGCCGCCGTACTCCAACCTCGCGGCTTGCCCGGCTGATAGAGCCAGACATCGAAGAAGTGGCCGAGGTCGCGGCCGCTGTCCGCCTGGGCGAGGTCGATGAACTCGCCGGTCCCGGCGTTGCCGTAGGCGTGATCATGCGCCCAGTCGCGGAGGATGCGGAAGAACGTCGGCGAACCCACCTCCTCGCGCAGAGCCTGGAGCGTCATGCCACCCCGAACGTAGATCGTGGGGTCGAACAGGTTCTCGGGCCCACCCGGGTCGCCCGGTGGCGGGTTCCAGAACTCGGTGTCGCGGGCGCTGTGGCCGGCGTAGAGGTCGTCGAAGCGTCGATGAACGCTCTCACCGCCCTCGTTCTGCAGCCACAGCCACTCCGCCCACGTGGCGAAGCCCTCGTTCAGCCAGATCTGGCGCCACCGGTTCAGCGACACCGAATCCCCGAACCACTGATGGGCGAGCTCGTGCGCGACGGTGGCGCCGCTCGGCGCCCGATCGTAGATGGGCCTCGTCTGGGTCTCGAGTGCGTAGCCGACAGAGGGGGCATGATCGACGGCGCCGCCGGTCGTCCCGAAGGGATAGGCGCCGAAGCGCGGGCCGAAGAGCCGCAGGATGGCGGCCATCTTCGCCAGCGCGCCGGCCGCCTGCGATTCCCGCGGGTCGACGGCGACGACGGACGGGATGCCGTCCACGAGCGATTCCTGGACGTGGAACTTGCCGGTGGTCACGGTGGCGAGGTAGGTGGCCATCGGCGCCCTCTCGTCCCAGACGAACGTTTTGCGGGTCCCGTGGACGTCGCGCTTGACCAGCGAGCCATTCGAGATCGCGGCTGTTCCCTTCGGCACCGTAACGCTGATGTGGTATGCGGCCTTGTCGGTCAGCTCGTCGTTGCAGGGGAACCAGGTGGGCGCCCCCTGCGGCTCGGCGGCGACGAAGGCGCCGTCGTCGGTGGGGATCCAGCCGTCCAGCGCCCCGTCGGGGTCGATGACCGGCTGTGGGTGACCGCGATAGCGGACCCGAACGCTGAAGCGACTGCCCTTTCTAAGGCCATGGCGCGGCCTGACCTTGAGCTCCTGGCCGTGGCGCGAATGACGTGCTCGCCCGCGGTTGACCGTCAGCCGCCGGATGTGCAGGCGGCGGAAGTCGAGATCGAAGCGCGCGAGCGACCTGGTGGCGCGCGCGTGAATAGTGGCGGTGGCCCGAAGGCGATTCAGGCTCGGCTTGTAGCGAAGGCGAAGGTTGTAGCGCTGCACGTCGTAGCCGCCGTTGCCCGCCTTCGGGAAGTACGGGTCGCCGCCGCCCGCGGAGCCCTTGACGAAGGTCGCCTCGCCGGTCGCTGCAGCGACCGCGAAGACGGACACGATCGCGACGCCGGCAAGCGCGGCAGCGACCAGACGCATGCTCATCAGAGGCCGGCGTGGGAAGGGTCGCCGTCGAGCACCCGGTCGAGTACGGAGACGGTCCTGGCGAGCTCGTCGGCGAGCGGGCCCGGGCGCAATTCGCGGAACCGAGACGCGAGCGTCCCGTAGTACCACCGCACGTCGTCGGCGGTCTTGCCCGTTCGCGACCACTGCTCCGCGCCGCGAAGCCGATAGCCGCGAATCATGCTTCGCGTGTTGTCGAGCTTGTCCGCAATCGACACCACTAGCGCCCCATCGGATGCGCGATCGAGGCTGCGGATGTAGTCCTCCTTGCGGCGGCGCCACGGCGGCTTGGGGTCGCCGTAGCTGTCGGTGCACTCATCGACGATGTCCGCCACGACGTTGCCGTAGCGCCCGCGAATGTCGGCCAGGCGCTCCAGCCCGCCCTGGTCCTCGACGGCGTCGTGGAGCAGGGCGGCGATCGCCTCGTCCTCCGAGCCCCCGTCCTGGATCACGAGGCCGGTCACCCGCAGGAGGTGCGCGATGTAGGGCTGATCGTCGCTGCCGCGGAGCTGGCCTTTGTGGACGCGGGTTGCATATCCGAGCGCGTCCACGAAGCGATCGCCAAGCTCCTCCGCGCGGGCGGACCCGAACCTGGAGGCAACTGGCGCCTTCACTGGGCCGTAAGGCTAACGACGAGCTCGACTAGCGGTCCGGCCCGTGCGCCGTCTCTTCACCGGCCGCCTGAACCGGATGACGGGGCCGGGCGGGGGGACCCTGTTTGGCGCTCGTCCCGGGACGAAGCCGGTGCCTGGTAGAGCTCCGCGCCGGCTGCGGCGGCCCGTGCCGCCTCGCGTTCCCGCCGCTCGGCCGATTCAAGAGCGCGCCGCGCCTTCTCGGCGCGCCTCGCGGCGCGCCGCCGCTCTCGCGCCTCCCCCAGCAGCCGCTCCGCCGCCCGATCCAGCCGGTCCCAGGTGCCTGCGCGCTCCTGCTCGGTCCAGAACTCTCGGAAGCGCTCGAACAGCAGCTCGCGGCGTGCCTGGAGGTAGACCATCAGGATCTCCAATCCACGGTACGAGGTGCGATGCGGCACCCGGGCCGCGAATCCCGGGTCGAGGTCGGCCGCATCGCCGGCGCGCTTGCGAACCGCCGCGGCATCGGCGTCTCGCAGCAGGGCGAGGTGCCGCTCGGCGCGCGGCAGCATCACGTCGCAGTCGTGGAGCTCGCCGAGGATGTCCTGGAGGTCTCGAGCGCGGCGCCGCGCAACCTGCCCCGGTCGGCCGAAGCAGAACTCGGTCGCCTCGAGCACGTAGCGCAGCCGCTTCGCCGCGATCCGCATGTCGTGCTGCTGCCGAAGCCGCCCCGGCTTGAGCGCCTTCGGCGCGAACGACCGCATCTCGTCGGCCCTGACGCTGACGATGCGCGCCGCGTTCTCCGCCAGCGGCCCTCGAGGGTCGAGCTTCTTGACCCGGCGCGCCTTCATTCACGCTCGACCGCCGCAAGGGCCTCGGCCTCGACAACCAACTCGGACAGCCGCTCGCTCAGGGCGGCAAGGCGCCGCGGCCGCACACACGGATCGAGCCTGATGTTTGCCTCCGCCTGCTCGCCGCGGATCTCCTTGACGATGCTCGCGATGCCGGGGCGGTCTGGGGCCGGCAGGTCCGCCGCGAACCGCTCCATCGCTGCGATCGCGACGTCGGCGTCGCGACGCTCACCGAGCGCATCGGCCACCGCCTTCACCTCCCTCAACGTCTCCCGGTACCGCGACGCTGGGAAGCACGGCTCGAAGATCTCGAGCGTGGCGCGGAGCCGGCGCGTCGCGACGCGCATATCGTGCACCCGCTCGATGTCGGTTACATCCAGCACGTTCTGGGAGTGATCGGCAACCTCCCGGGCACGCACGGCGACGATCTTGGCCGCGGCCGCGGCGTAGGCGTCGTCCGATTTGAGCCCCTCAACGGGCCGCGCCTTCGCCATCGAGTGGCACCTTAACGCCGTTGAAGCCGCAGGGCGAACTGGCGGAATTCAGCCCGCGTCCCGGGCGCGCCAGTACGCGTGCAGGCACTTGACGAACGTCTTTGGAGACTCGGCACGGAGCCGCTCGCCGATCGGCACGGCGGCCTCCAGCAGCTCCTCCTGGCGTCCCTCGACGAGCGCGTGTGCCGTCGACGCCTCGTCGCCGTCGATCTCGGGGCGGCGCTCCAGATCCTCGCTCACTACGGTCAGGTCGTGTGGTCGCCGAGAAGGTCGGAGAGCTCGTGCGCCTCATCGGCCATCCCGCCGAGGATCGGAGGCCAGGTGCCGCGAAGGAGCCGGAGGTCGTACCAGAGGTCCTTCACGCGCTTTCGCCACTCGTGGACGTTCTCGGGCGTAGGGTCGCCGCGAACGTCCGCAAACCGCTTGTGCCCCCGGCCATAGGTGCGCTCGAGCCCGGCCGCGAACAGCTTGAACCCGGACTTCGAGGACGCCCACTCGTCGATGTCCTGCTTGGCCCCGGCGATGACGTCCGACGCCCGCTGGACAGCCAGCCGAATCTCGGAGTCGCGCTCGTCGATGCCGCCCTCCAGGCCGCGCTGCTCCCCCTTCAGCGCCCGTCGAAGCTCCCGCAGTGCGCCCGGAAGCTCGTCGCCGTAGCGCTCGGCAAGCGCTCCAGTGTGTCGGCCTTGACCGTCGCGTCGCGCGAGCCCGACAGCGCCCGCGACGCCTCCCGCAGGCGCGCGTTCTCGCGCCCGTAGCGCTCCTTGCCGAGCTGGTCCCGGACCAGGCGCAGCACCGCCCGCGTCTTCTTGAGGTCCTTGCGGGCCTCGTGGATCGCGGTCGCGGCATCCTCCTCGAGAACGTCACCCCGCACCTGCTCGAGAGCATGGTCGAGGCACGCCTGCGCGATGCGCACGACGGCGGCGGCCGCGCTCTCCTTGTCCTTGATCCGGTACGGACCGTAGCTTCCCGCCCCGGCATCGTCATCGGAGGTCCTGAGCTCGCGAGCGACGCCAGCCGCGAGCGCGGCCCCTGCCGTCGCCGCCGCCCCGGCCAGCACGCGCCGATCCCGCGCCGCCCGCGCGAGCGCCCAGGGCCCGATTCGGCACAGAATGCCGCGGAATCAGCTGGGTGCTCACCTCAACCCCCAGGGTAGGGAGCATGTCATCCGGGCGAAGCGCGGTCGTAAACGACCCGTGAACGCGAGCACTTGACGCCCGCTAGGAACGCCGGGCGGCCAGGCCCGCCAGCATGTCCATGAGGGAGCGGGACCGGTCGACCGCGTCCTCGAGCCACTGGAACACGTCCTTCCACCGCAGGATCACCATGGGGTCGATCCCGCCGTCGAAGAGCGAGGCGATCGCCTCGCGATAGATGCGATCGCCCTCGTGCTCCAATTCGCGCACCTCACGGGCTTCCGGGCTCAGGTCGGCGGCATGGGGCAGCCCGTCGAGCGCGCGGCGGACGGCCCTGCCCGAATCCCTGACGACGGCCGCGAGATCCTGCGCCCGCTCCATGGGGGCGTCGATGTCGTAGACCGCCATCTGCTCGGACACCTCCTCGATTTCGTCGACGACGTCGTCGATCGCCTCGGCCAGGGCGTATACGTCGCGGCGATCGAACGGTGTCGGTCGCCCGTGATAAAGCCGCTCGATGATCTGCCGGGTGATGCGATCGCCCTCCTGCTCGCAGCGAGTGATCCCCTTGCGAAGGGTCGGCTGGTCGGGCCACGAGTCAAGGAGCTCGTGGACGAGCTCACCCGTCGTCTGCAGATTGGCGCCGGCCTGGGCCAAGAGCTCGAAGAATTCGCTTCCCCGCGACAACACCGCGACGCCTCCCCGGCGGCGCCACAAGCCCCTGCCGTTGGACCTACGCGCCATGTGAGCAGTGTCACGTCGTGCCACCGGACGCGGTGAACAAGCTGTGAAATAGCCGCTAGGCGGCGAGAGCTTGCGGCGCTCCGTCGGTCGCCCCGTTAAGGAGCGTCAGGATCACGCCCTCGCGCAGCCCGCCCTTGCCAATCTGAAGACGCTGCCCCAGGAGCTCGGAGAGCTTCTCAAGCAGGAGCACCCCCGTCGGCAGGATCCGCACGCGGCGTGGGTCGAGCTCGAAGCGCTTCGCGACGTCGGCGATCGGCGCGCCCGTGAGGACGCGAATGGCTCGCTCGAGCGTCTCGTACTCCAGCACCGACCCCACGAGCGAGCGGAGCGAGGTCGCGCTGCCGCCGACGGCCACCGCCTGGTCCGGGCGGTCAAACTCGACGCCCTCGAAGTAGTCGGCGATCGCATCGCGCACTGCGCGGATCTCGGACGGCGACGGCGGATCGGAGGAGAGCAGCTCGTCGGCCAGCAAGCCCGAGCCGACCTTGAACGACTGCACCGACGTGACGCCATCCGGAACGGTTCCCACAACGACCTCGGATGAGCCGCCGCCCACGTCGACGACCGCGACCTCGCCCTCGACCGGATGCCCAAGCGTCTTCGTTGCGCCGATGAACGCGAGGCGCCCCTCCTCGTGATCGCTCAGCACCACCACGTCAACGCCCGCCACCCGCTTGATCTCGCCGACGATCTCCTCGCGGTTCGCCGCCTCCCGGATTGCCGCGGTCGCGACCGTCCTGATCGCCTGGGCCCCGATCTCCTGCGCGAGCCGGACCTGGGTGGCGACGACCTCGGCGACCTCCGCGATCTTCGCCCCATCAACGGCGCCCTCGTGCTGCGACGCCTTGTCGATGCGTGTGTACGCCCGCTGCTCCATGACCTTGCGGAGCTGCCCTTTCTGAGGCTCGGCCACTAGCACCCTGGTTGTGTTGGAGCCGATGTCAATCGCCGCGCAGAGCATCAGGAGCGCCTTGGGTGCGATCTTGTCAGACCGCGCGGATGCGCCCCGGAGTCGTGACCGCGGGACTACGGCGAGGGCTCTGGCTCGACGACCGTCTCGCCCGGATGCGACGCGTCCTCGAACTCGCGGAACAGTCCGGTCACCACGAACGCGACCTGCTCGCCGATGTCAACCGCGTTGTCGCCGATGCGCTCAAGCGCGCGGGCGACGAGCAGCATCGTCATCGCCCATTCGCGGCGGTCGTGGTCGTCGCCGATCTCGATGGCGAGCTGGAAGCACTCCTTGTTGAGGTTGTCGACGACGTCGTCCTGGCGGACGAGGTCGCGCGCCAGCTCTACGTTGCGATCGAGGAAGGCGCGCTTGGCCTGCCTGATCTCCGCGCGGATTCCCTGGCCCATCGTGACGAGGTTCTTCAGCATGCGCTCGTCCGCGGGCGGCTCGTGCCCGGCGATTGGGATCAGCTTCGCGATGTTCACGCACTGATCGCCCATTCGCTCGATGTTCTTCATCACGTGGAGGAGGGCGGCGATCAGCCGAAGATCGGTTGCGACCGGTGCCTGGGTGGCGAGCAGCGTCAAGATCGACTGGTGGATCTCGAGGTACCGTCCGTCGATCACGTCATCGTCGGCGATCACGAGCTCGGCGAGCTCGATGTCCTGGTAGTGGATGGCCTCCACCGTCCGGTCGACGGCCGACACCACAAGGTCGAGCCCGTCGAGCGCACGGGCCTCGAGCCGCTCTAACTCCTCCTGGTAATGGACCCTGACGCTCTCTCCGTCGGAGGCCATCACCCCACCTTGCGCAGTGACCGGGAAGGGTTCATCAGCCTACCTTCCCGGTGACGTAGTCCTCCGTGCGCGAGTCCGAGGGATTCGTGAAGATCTTCTCGGTCTCGTCGTACTCCACGATCCGTCCCCATCGGTGCTTCTCGTCGGCGTCGAGCTCCATCATCAGAAACGCCGTCCGGTCCGAAACCCGCGCCGCCTGCTGCATGTTGTGGGTGACGATCACGATCGAGTACTCCTGCTTGAGCTCCGCCATCAGGTCCTCGATCTTCCCGGTTGAGATGGGGTCTAGGGCCGAGCAGGGCTCGTCCATCAGGATTACGTCAGGCTGAACCGCGATGCAGCGGGCGATACAGAGTCGCTGCTGCTGGCCGCCGGACACCCCGTAGGCGTTCGCGTTCAGACGGCCCTTCACCTCGTCCCACAGCGCCGCCCCTCGGAGCGCCCGCTCGACGATCTCGTCCATATCGCCGTCCATGCCGAGGACGCGAGGTCCGAATGCGACGTTGTCGTAGATCGACTTCGGGAACGGGTTCGGCTTCTGGAAGACCATGCCGATCAGCTTGCGGACCTGGATGGAATCGACCTTCGGCCCGTAGAGGTCCTCGCCGTGGTAGAGCAGTTCGCCCTCGACCCTCGCCGTCGGGATCAGGTCATTCATGCGATTGAGGCACCTGATCAGGGTCGACTTTCCGCAACCCGATGGCCCGATCAACGCCGTGACCTGATTCCGGAAGACGTCCATCGTGATGTCGCGGACCGCAGGCACATCGGCGTAGAAGACCGAGATGTCGTGCAGCTCGAAGACCTTCTCCCTGCTCGCCGATGGGGCCGCATGCTGGAAGCCTGGCCGCACCTCGATCGACGGGTGCGTACCGGTGACGCCGTCCCCGCTGGCAGCCGTTGCCCGCTCGTCAGTTCGCCGCTCTTCCTGAGTCACTGGATCGATCACTGTAGACCACCTACCAACTCTGTTCGTATCGATTTCGTAGCCAGATCGCGAAGGAGTTCATGACCACCAGGAGCGCGATCAGGAGCAGCACTCCCGCGGCCGCGAGGGTTTGGAACTCCGGCTGAGGTTGTTTCACCCAGTTGAAGATCGTCACCGGCATGGCGGTGAAATCCGTGAACGGCCCCGGTGTGAAGGTCAAGAAGGTGGCGGCGCCGAGAGGGATTAGCGGGGCCGTCTCGCCGATCGCGCGGGACAGCGCCAGGATGACCCCGGTCGCAATTCCAGGAATCGACGCCGGCAGGACCTGGCGGCGAATCGTTTGCCACTTGGTCGCCCCGAGCGCCAGCGACCCCTCTCGGATCGAATCGGGCACCGCTCGGATCGCTTCGCGGGCGGCAAGGATCACCACCGGAAGGACCAAGAGCGTCAGCGTCATGGACGCCGTCAGCACGACGTAGCCGAGGTTGAGCGGCGCCCTGGCGATGAACTCGAGGCCGAGGAGCCCGTAGATGATCGACGGCACCCCGGCGAGGTTCTGGATGTTGACCTCGAACATCCGGGTCAGGCGACTTTCCTTGTTGGCGTACTCCTCCAGGAAGATCGCGGCGCCGACCCCGATCGGGACCAGCATCACGATCACGAAGAACATGATCCAGAGCGTTCCGATGATGCCGTTTCGAAGCCCTGCATCGGCCGCGTTGGAGGAGTTGTTGTGGGTGATCAGGTCGAGATTGAGCCGGCTCCAACCGTCGACGAGGTTCTTGCCGATCAAGAGGCAAAGGCCTGCGAGGGCGAGCGCGATCGCCAAGAAGAGCACCGAGGCGAAGATCGTGTTGCGGATCACGTCCTTTCGGGGCTGCCCCGAGAGCAGTTCCGTGGTGACGCCACGGGCCCCGGTCATCGCCATCCCGGCTCGACCCGTGACCGGATCAAAGGCCGCCATCAGTCGTACACCTGCCGGTACCTGCGCACCAGGCGGATGCTGAGCAGGTTCATCGCCAGCGTCATCAGGAACAACAGCAGGGCAACCGCGAAGATCGTCTTGTAGATCGTCGAGCCTGTTGGGATGTCCCCGGTCGCCGTTGTGCCAATGAACGCCGTCATCGCCTGGACCGATTTGACCGGAGAGAAGGTCAGGTTGGGCGTGCTTCCGACGGCGATCAGCACGACCATCGTCTCGCCGATCGCGCGAGAGACCGCAAGGATGATCGAGGCGACGATCCCCGACAGGGCAGCGGGAAACACGACCCTGGTCGCCACCTTGGCCTTCGTTGCCCCGAGCGCGTAGGCACCCTCACGAAGACCCTTCGGCACCGCCGACATCGCGTCCTCGGAGATCGAGGCGATGATCGGGACGATCATCAGCCCGATCGCGAGGCCGCCGGCGAGAACGCTGAAGATCAGCGGGGGGCCGCCAAGGAAGTGGCCCGGCCAGATCTTCTGGATCTGTGGCGTGATGAAGATCAGGGCAAAAAATCCGAAGGCGATGGTCGGGATCCCGGCCAGGACCTCGAGGATGGGCTTGACGACCTTGCGGACCCGCCTGCTCGCGTACTCGCTTAGGTAGATCGCCGACCCCAGGCCGATCGGGATCGCGAACAGGAGCGCCCAGAAGGTGACGCTGAGCGTGCCGACGACGATCGGCAAGACACCGAAGCTGGGTGGGGTGAACGTCGGTCCCCAGTCGGTGCCAAAGAGGAAATCGCCGATCGGCACGTCCCCGAAGAACTGGATCGAGGGCACGACCAGCGAGATCACGATCGCCGTTGTCGTGAGGACCGACAGGACCGCACACGCGGCGAGAAGGCCGAAGATGGCCTTCTCGCCATAGCGCGGGCTCGGGGCCTCCAGCCGCCGCGGCAGCGCCGCGGGGCCGGTGGCCGCGATTCCCCTGGCCTCCACCCGGCGCGCCGCCTAGCCGCCGATGGACTTCACGGTGCTCTGCGACTTGGACAGCTGCTGGTCCGTGAGGGTGATGAAGCCGACGTCGGGCGCGATGCTGTTCACGTTATCGACGTAGTAGGACACGAACGACTTCAGCGGGTCCTTGGTCACGTCGTCGGTGTTCGGGTAGATGAACAGCGGCCGGCCGAGCGGGACGTAGGAGCCGTCCTGAACCGTCTCCGGCGAGGGCGCCACGCACTTCCCCGTGTCCGGGTTCTTGATCTCGAGCGCCTTCAGCTGAGTGGCGTTCTCCTTGTAGTAGGAGTATCCGAAGTAGCCGATGCCCCCTTCGGAGCCCTCGACGCCCGTGACCGTCTGGTTGTCGTTCTCACCCACGTTGTTGTAGTCCTTCGTCTGGACGCCCTCCTCACCGTTGATCGCACCGGTGAAGAAGTCGAACGTGCCCGAGGTCGTGCCGGGGCCGAACCTGTCGATGCTCGCGTTGAAGCTCGAGTCGGCGCCCTTCACGTCGCTCCAGCTGGACGCCGGGTTGTCCGGACCCCAGATCTGGGCCAGCTGGTCGACCGACAGGCAGTCGTTCGGGTTCGCGGGATTGACGACGACGGTGAGCGCGTCGTTGGCGATCTGGACGCCCTGGTAGGGGATGTTGTGCTTCTTGCAGATCGCCGCCTCCTCGGGCTCGATCTCGCGCGAGGCATCGTTGATCTGGGTCTCGCCGACACAGAACTTCTCGAACCCGCCGCCGGTGCCGGCCACGCCGACGCTCACGTTCACGTCCGGGTTCGCCTCGTTGAACTTCTCGGCGACGGCCTGAGTGAGAGGACCGACGGTGCTCGAGCCGTCGATGCGGATCGAGCCGGAGAGGCCGCTCGGGCTGCCTCCGCTCGCGTTGGCGCTGTCATCGCTGCTCGAGCCGCCGCACGCGCCGACGCCGAGAGCGATCACTCCGCAGCAGGAAATGGCAAGTATCGACTTGCGAAAAATCACTTGGTTGCGTCTCCTTCGTCGTTTGGTCGGAAGGAGCGTCCCAGCGGCTCCGGGAGGCCCTGTTACTGGTCGGTGGCCGAGCCGTTAACAAATGGTGAACTCCCGCAATCTGCGGAAAACTGCACGCGTTCCTGCACGCGCATCCGGCCCCGACGCCCGGAGAGCGCTACTGGGAGGCGCCGCTCGGGGCCGGGTCGGTGCCGACGGCCGCTGGTTGATCCGCTGGCGCGCTCTCGGGGGCCGTCGCGCGCTGCCCTACGGTCGCCTCCGCCGCCGCCTGCTCGGCGCGTTGCGGGTCGAAGCGATACCCGACGCCGAAGTGGGTGTGGATGTACTCCCAGCCGGGGGATCGCTTGTGGAGCTTGGAGCGCAGCTTGCGCACGAACACGTCGACGGAGCGGTCGCCGTGGGTCATCGCGTAGCCCCAGACGCGGCGGTAGATGTCGTCGCGCTCGAGCGCCTTCCCGGCGTGGTCGGCCAGCACCTGGAGGAGCTCGAACTCGCGGCGCGTCAGGTCGAGGCTGTCCCCTGCGACGTAGACCTGGAAGCGGTCGGGCCGGATCTCGAGGTCGCCGGCCACGAGCGGGCCGGAGTCTTCGCGAGCGCGGCCGCGACGGTGGCGGCGCACGACGGCCTCGATCCTCGCCATGACCTCCTCTGGATGGCACGGCTTGGAGACCCAGTCGTCGGCGCCAAGCCGCAAGCCTCGGACCCGCTGGGCAAGCGTTGCCCCTTGTGTGCAGACGACGACGCCGAGGTCGGGCATCATTCCGCAGACGCGCTCGATGAAGTCCCACCCGAGCGGCCCCAGGAGCGTGGGATCGACGACGAGTGCGTTCAGCTTCATCGCGGCGAGCTCCTCGGCCGGCGCCGGACCCGACAGCACGCGGTACTGGGCGCCCGCCCCCTCGAGACGCTTCGCCAGGACCCGCACGAATCCGGAGTCGTCGTCGAGCACGGCTACGCGGAGTGGGCTCTTCGCGCTCACGGCTGTCGCAATGGTAGTTAGATGACAGGCGGCCATCCCCGCCTTCACAGAAGGTTCACAAGTCCACGGCGGTTTCCCCCGCAGGGACCGGAAAACTTCTCCGAATCTTCACGCCGGGGATCTGAGCGGCGACGAGACTGGCGCGCGAAACGAGAAGTCCTCTCTCGTGCGGCGCGCGACCTCACTCCTGCCCCGGGTCGCGCGCCTTCTCTTTGCGCAGACGCCAACATCGAGCAGTGCAAAACCGCGTCTGGTGCGGATAGCGCACCTCTCGATCGGTCGGGGGGTCAGGGGTCAGAACGTCGCGCTGTAGGCGCCGGTCGCGATGAGCAAAAGCACCACGACGCCGACCAACACGCGGTAGACGACGAACACGTCGTAGCTATGGCGGCGGACCAGCGCGAGCAGACCGGCGATCGCAAGGTATCCGGAAATCGCGGCCGCCAGGGTGCCGACGATCATCGGCCCCGCGACGCCGTGCGGCAGCCCCTCCGAGATCGCCCGGAAGCCCTTGTAGACGACGGCCCCGGCGGTGACCGGCGCCAACAGCAGGAATGAGAACCGCGCCGCGGAGTCGCGGTCCATGCCGAGAAAGCGCCCGGCTGTGATTGTGATCCCGGAGCGCGAGACTCCCGGGGCCAACGCAAGCACCTGCGCGAGGCCCACGTAGAGGCCCTGGCGAAGATCCACCTGCTCCAAGCGCTCGCGCTCGGGCTGCCGGTCCGCGACGGCGAGCAGAAGCCCGAAGACGATGAGGAGGATCGCGATCTGCCACGGCTCGCCCAGGTGGTCCTCGATGAAGCTCTCGCCGATGCCGCCGGCGATGACCGCGGGGATCGTCGCGACGACGATCGCCCAGGCCAGGCGCTCATCGCTCCCCGCGATCGCGCGCGCCCGGAGCGAGCGCCAAAGGGCGGTGAGCAGCGTAATGATTTCGACACGGAAGTAGAGCAGTACGGCCACGAGCGTCCCGGCGTGGAGCGCGACGTCGAACGTCTTGTTGAACGACTCGTGGTTCTCGAGGAAGTCGTAGTGCTGAAGCCACGGGACCAGGATCAGGTGACCCGACGACGAGATCGGCAGGAACTCCGTCAGCCCCTGGACGACCCCCAGCAGAAGCGCCTCGAGTGCGGACATTGGCGCGCGATCGTAACCGTGACCCGGGTTGCGGTTCTGGCCGGCGGCGATTCTCAGAACGCCGCGAAGCGCACGAGGCTCACAGCGCCCGCCACCAGGCAGTACAGGGCGAACGGCATCAGCCTGCGAGTCTCGAAGTACCGAACCAGGAATCGCACGGAGAGGTATGCGGCCACCCCGCATACGAGCATGCCGACAACGACCTGCCCGTGGATGTGCTCCCCGGCTCTGCCGAACAGGCTCGGCAGCTTCAGGACGCCGGCAGCGAGTATCACCGGGGTCGCCAAGAGAAACGCGAACCGTGCCGCGTCCTCGTACGAGAGGCCGCGCCAGAGCCCGCCGACCATGGTGATCCCGCTGCGGCTGACGCCGGCGAAGAGGGCGAACACCTGCAGGATCCCCACGCGCAACCCGTCCGCGTACGGCAACCGGGATATCCGCACATCGGAGGCGTATGCCGCGGCTACATCCGCTGCGGAACGGCCTCCCGTGACGGCAAGCGCGCGCGCCGGGGGCGGCTCCGGCTCGCTCTCGGGCAAGTGAGGAGGCTCGACGAAGCGCTGCCTTCGGGCGACGCGGTCGCCGGCCAGAAGGATGAGACCGTTCACGATCAGGAACGCGCTCGCCGCCACCGGCTTCGCGAGGGCGGTCCGGAAGACATGCTCCAGCGCGACGCCCGTGATCCCGACGGGAATCGTGGCGATCACGATCAGCCAGGCCAGACGCTCGTCCGGCTCGGCGACGCTCAACTGGCGTGCTCCCAGGCTCCTTCTGACGCTGCGGACGAATCCGTGGACGATGCGCACCCAGTCCGTCCGGAAGAACCAGAGGAGCGCCAGCGCCGTCGCGACGTGGAGCGCCACCAGGAACGCGAGATAGAACGAGGATTCGCTGTTCGCCTGTGACGACTGGGTGACGAGCGTCTCCCAGCTGCCACCGATCCAGGCTGGGACCAGCACCGAATGGCCGAGGCTCGATACCGGGAATAGCTCGGTGACGCCCTGTACCAGGGCGATGACGATCGCCTGGACGTAGCTCAGCACCGGCCGCGACCGGCTGATGTGACCGGCGATCGGGCGCGCATCGGCCGCGGCACTCTAGAGAGTGGCACTATTGCCTCCCTAAAGTAGAGTTCACGACGTGAGCTTCCCGTTCCGCCGGATGGTCGCGCTCGCAACGGCGCTCGCGACGCTCGTGTTTGCGCCCCCGGCGCTTGCCGCCGACGGCGTCGGCCTCTGGGGGCCCACCGACGACAAGGTCGTGACCTACTGGGGGTTCGGGTGCATCATCTTCTTCGCCGTCCTCGTCACGGTCCTCTCGCTGATCCAGATCCGGCTCGAGAACCGTAAGGAGCGCCTGCGCAAGGAGATCGAGCGGCTGCGCCCGCCGGCCGCCGAGTAGTTCGCGAGGCCGCGTGTCAAAAGTTCGCTACGAGCGCGGGGGCGCGGCGGCGGTGCTGACCATCGATCGACCCGAGCGCCGCAATGCCGTCGACCCGGAGACCGCGAGCCTGCTGCTCGATGGCTTCCGGAGGTTCGAAGCCGACGAGGGCGCCCGCGCGATGGTCCTCACCGGGGAGGGCCCGGATGCCTTCTGTGCCGGCGCCGATCTCAAGGCGATCGCCGCGGCGGGACCCGATGTCCCAACGGAGGTCGTCGAATCAGTCGCTAATCGTACGGAGGGGCCGATGGGCTTCACGAGGCTCAGCTCCTCGAAGCCGACGATCGCCGCGATCTCGGGCTGGTGCCTGGCGGGCGGGCTCGAGCTCGCGCTGTGGTGCGACCTGCGGATCGCGACGGACTCCGCGAAGCTCGGGTTCACCGAGCGCAGGTTCGGCGTCCCCCTCATCGACGGGGGCACCCAGCGCCTGCCCCTGCTCGTGGGCATGGGGCGGGCGCTCGAGATGATCCTCACCGGGCGCGTGCTCGAGGCCCAGGAGGCGCTCGAGTGGGGGCTCGTGAACGAGGTGGTCCCCGCGGGCAAGCACTCGGAGCGGGCGGTCCAGATCGCGGAGGCCCTAGCGCGGTTCCCGCAGACGACGATGCTCTCCGACCGGCGCGCGGCGATCGAGGGCGCCGGGCTGACGCTCCCCGATGGCCTCGAGCTGGAGGCCGAGATCGGCCGTGCCTCGATCGCGACGGGAGTTCGGGGCGCCGCCCGATTCGCGGCCGGCGAGGGGCGCGGCGCTCAGGGCGCGGGTGTCTAGCCCGATACGGCGGTCCCGCGCACCAGCTGGTAGGCGAAGCCACCCAGCGCGGCGCCCGTGATGGGGCCGACGGCGTAAATCCAGGCGTTGCGCCACTCCCAGGCTGCGAAGAGCCGGGCCCAGCGACCGCGCCGGGTTCATCGACGCGCCGGTAACGGGCCCACCAAAGAGGGCATCCAATCCGATGGTGCCTCCGATCGCGATCGCGGCGGCCGGCCCGACCGCGCGCGTGTCGGTCGCCACCGCCATGATCACGAACATCAGGAACGCGCTCAGAAGGCCCTCGTAGACGAGTGCGCTCCCGACCCCGACCGATGGGACGGTCGCCCCCAGCTCGGCGGGCTCCGCCGGCCAGATCGCCAGCAGGGCGAGGGCGGCGGTCACCGCCCCGATGAACTGGGCGAGGATGTAGGCCACGGCCTCGCGCGGGGGGAAGTGCCGGGTGAGAGTGAATGCCACGGTCACCGCTGGATTGATGTGCGCTCCGGACAGGTGACCGGTCGCGTAGACCATGACCATGATCACGAGACCGAACGCGAGCGCGATACCCACGACACCCAACGCGCCGTCGTAGCCGGCGTTCGCCACGACCGCCCCGCAGCCGGCGAACACGAGCGTGAAGGCCGCAATTCCCTCGGCGGCGGCCCGCCGCGCGATGTTAGGCCGCGGTGCGGTCACCGCTCGACGGCGCAAGCTCGGCTACCAACCTCCCGACCCGGTCGCCGATCTCGTCGCGGATACGGCGCACGGTATCCATGTCCTTGCCCGCAGGATCCTCGAGCTCCCAGTCCTCGTAGCGCTTCCCGGGGTAGATCGGGCACGCATCGCCGCAGCCCATGGTGATCACGACGTCCGCGGCGCGAACGGCGTCGTCCGTAAGCGGCTTCGGGAACTCGTGCTCAAGGTCGATTCCGATCTCCGCCATGGCCTCGACGACCGCCGGGTTGAGCGAGTCCGCGGGATCACTGCCGGCGGAACGAACCGTGACGGCATCCCCGGCCAGCTCGTGGAGCAGGCCCGCGGCCATATGGCTGCGGCCGGCATTGTGGACGCAGACGAACAGCACCTCGGGACGAGTCTCGCTCACCGCCCCAGCATATTTAATTGACAGGCATCACTTCAATTAATATATGTAAATAGATGGCTCTCGATCTCGAGCTGGCTCCCAAGCAGAAGCGCCCTGCCGGGGAGCCCTGCTGCGACCCGGTGGCGTACCCCGATGTGGAGCGCCGACACGCGGATCGGATGGCGGCCATCGCCAAGGCCCTGGGGGACCCAATCCGGCTGCAGCTCGTCGACGTGCTGCGAAAGCACGCCGGGAAGGTCTGCGTGTGCGAACTCGTGCCGCTGTTCGACCTCTCCCAACCCACCGTCTCTCACCATCTGAAGGTCCTGCGCGAGGCCGGCATCGTCGGCTCGGAGCGCCGCGGCCTGTGGGCCTACTACTACGTCAACCCGGGGTCGCTCGAGGAGCTGAGCCGGTGGCTGTCCCCGTAGCCGGCGCCGAGACCGGCTGGCGCCGAGAGGTCCTGGAGGTCAAGCGGCGGACCGAGGACGTGCCTGCGATCTACACTCGCCTCGCTCCCGTTTACGAGCTGTGGGCGCGACTCACCGAGTCGAGGGCCCGGCGCCGGGTCCTTGAGGTCGCCTCGCTTCGCCTGGGCGAGGACGTCCTCGAGGTCGCGGTCGGGACCGGGGTCCAGCTCGTTCGCCTCGCGGAGGCGAACGATCGCGGGCGGACCGTTGGCCTCGAGCCCGCGGCGGGAATGCTTCGCCAGGCGCGCCGCCGGGTGGATGCTGCCGGGCTCGGCGATCGCGTCGAGCTGATCGAGGGCAGCGCTCTGGAGCTTCCGTTCGGGGACGAGACGTTTGATCTCGTTGTCAACGGCTACATGCTCGACCTCCTGCCGCGCGCCGAGATCCCGCGCGCGCTGGCGGAGTTCAAGCGCGTACTTCGTCCCGGTGGCCGGCTGGTGCTCTCGAACATGACCAAGGGCGAGCGCCGGCGCGAGCGGATCTGGGATTGGCTCTATGCGCATGGGGTCGCGGTGACCGCGAACTGCCGGGGGGTCCTCGCCGAGCCGGTCCTGCGCGAGCTGGGCTTCGCCGACGTGAGGCGCGAGTACATCGCTCAGGCCACCTTCCCCACCGAGATCGTGACCGCGACAAAGGAGGACGCATGATGCAAACGGTCCGCGACACCCGCGAGGCGGTCCGGGAGAGATACGCCCAGGCCGCCCGCTCCGTGAGCGAGGGCAAGCCCGGATGCTGCGGGCCAAGTGACGCGTCGTGCGGCTGCGGGACCGACGTGCCGGACGCCTGCGGCGATCGGGGATTCGGGCCGGCACTGGACCTCGAAGCCCAACGTGAGGAGCTCCCGGAGGCCGCTAGGCTCGCGTCGCTGGGGTGCGGGAACCCGACTGCGATCGCCGAGCTACACGAGGGCGACGTGGTGCTGGACCTGGGCTCGGGAGGCGGAATCGACGTGCTGCTTTCCGCCAAGCGCGTCGGACTGAGCGGGAAGGCATACGGCCTCGACATGACCGACGAGATGCTGGAGCTCGCCCGTCACAACCAGCGCGAGGCGGGAGTCGAGAACGCCGACTTCCTCACGGGGACGATCGAGGAGATCCCGCTGCCCGACGCCTCGGTCGACGTGGTCATCTCCAACTGCGTGATCAACCTATCCGCCGACAAGCCCCGAGTTCTTCACGAGGCGGCGCGTGTCCTGCGGCCGGGCGGGCGGCTGGCAGTCACGGACGTCGTGGCGGATCCGGACATCGACGCAGCCACGCGGGCCGACCTGGAGCGGTGGACGCGCTGCATCGCCGGGGCGCTCACCGAGCGCGAATTCCGCCGCGCGCTGGCAGCGGCGGGCTTCACCGACATCGAGATCGGAGAGACCCACCGCGTGCACGACTGGGCAGGCTCCGCGATCGTCCGCGCCGTTAAGGACGACTGACGAGCGTCAGCCTCCGGGTAGCCGGAACTCGCGCAGGAGCCGCTTCTCGGTTTCACCCTCCACGGTCGCGAGTACCTCGATGTGGCTCTCCAGCGGCGTTCCCCGCAGCTTCGTCGCCAGCAGGTCGTCCACCTGGAAGATCCCCGCCGAGTTGTTCATCCGGATCTCCACGCGCACCGGGCGCTCCTCCCCGGCCTCGATCACCACCTCGTCGATGGCGGCCGCCGAGAGAGCGTGGATGCCCATCCTGCCGCCCTCCACTGGAACCCGGGAGCGCCCGTGCGCCATGTCGAGCGCGTCGGCCACGCGTACCAAGCCGGCCTCGAGTGTGTACGGCTCGCCACGACGGCGGTGTCCGATGATCGAGTGCAGGGCCTCGGAGGCGACGACGGTTCGCTCGGGCTCGTCGTAGACGTCGGCGAGCAGCTCGCGAAGCTTGCGCTCGGCCAGGAACAGGCTGTACGCCTCGTGATCCGTCCGGTGAATGGACATGCCGACGTCGTGGAGCAGCGCTCCGGCCGCGGCCACGACCTCCGCATCCCGCCGGCCCATTGCGTGATCCGTCACCATCGCCGGCTCGATTCCCGCCCGCGCCAGGAGGCGCAGGATCCGCAGCGCGATGTTCAGCACGATCTGCACGTGCACCCAGGAGTGATCGGACATTCCGAGCCGCTCCGATGTCACCTGCGCCATGTGCCACCAGGCGCGCAGCTCGGGATCGGAGCCGGCGGCGTCCAGCAGCGCCTCGAGCCGGCGGTTACCTCGCGTCGGTACGCGCACCCGCCCGCGGGCGATCATCTCGGTGGGCCGCCTGCCTCGCTCACCGGGACCGGCCGCGGTCTCGGTCTGGTCAGCGCTCACGCGATCAGTGTCTCAGGCGCCCAGGGCGGCAAGCTCGCCGCGTTGACGGGGTCGGCGGTGCCAGAGCCCCGCTAACCCCGTCAATGACGGTGGAGGGGATGGCTACGCGAGTTTTCCGGCCTGTGCCGGCTCTAGTCTGGACGCGACCGTGCCGATGAACAGGCCGAGCATGGCAATCTGCCCCCGTACTGGAATAACGATCCCGGAGTGCTCCTGCATCGCATGCCTCGAGGCGCAGATCCGCCGCCATCGTCCCGGCGGCGCAGAGCCGGAGAGCCCCGCCGCAAGGGCCTCGAGCGGCCCTCGCGGACGGCGGGATCGGCGTCGGGCCGCCTGACGGAGAGGCGCGGCCATCATTCCCCCGCGGCAGGTCGAGGCGCAGTAGAGTCACCCCAGTGGCGGAGGGGCACCGGCTGCTTTCGGTCGAGCGTCGCGGCGAGGTCGCGGTGGTCACGCTTCGGCGGCCGGAGCAGCGAAACGCCCTGTCGATCGACCTGCGCATGGAGATAGCCGACGCGATCGGGCGGCTCTCGGAGGACAACGACGTCGGCTGCGTCGTGCTCACCGGCGCCGGCCCGGCGTTCTGCTCGGGCATGGACACCGACCAATTCGGTGGCGACCTCGCTCACCGCAGGAAGCTGGTCGAGACGAGCACCGTGGCGTTCGAGGCCGTTGGCGGCTGCCGGCGCCCGATCGTCGCGGCGGTCAATGGCCCCGCCCTTGCCGGCGGATTCGCGCTCGCGCTGCTCTGCGACATGCGGATCGCCGCTCCGACCGCGGTATTCGGCTATCCCGAGCTGCCGCGCGGGATCCCGCCGGGCTACGCCGCCGCGCGGGCCGTCCTGCCCGCGACGGTCGCACAGGATCTGTGTCTCACCGGACGCCTGGTGAAGGCCGACGAAGCCCATAGGCTCGGCATCGTCCGCGAGGTCGTGCGGGGCGACCTCGGCGGGCGGGCGCTCGAGCTCGGCGAGCGTATCGCCGGCCTGCCACGCAAGGCGGTGCTGGAGACCAAGCGCCGCACGCTGCTGGAGCGGCGTCACCTCTGGGGATTCCTCTTCGAAGACGAACGTCGCGTATTCAGGCGCGCGTTGCTCGGCCCAGAGGAAGAGTCTGAGCAGAACGGCGCCGCAGCGTAAGCACGAGCGGGGAGCATGCAGATTGCGAGCGAGTGCTCAGGGTGCGCGCTGCTTGCTGCGTGCTACGACCCGCGGATCGGCCAGGAACTGGAGCCGCTGCGCGCGAACAGCAGGGCCGCGCGGTACGTCTGCTCCTCAGGCGAGCCTGCCGCGGGATCTCCGGACCCGCCGAGCGACGCCCACGTCCCGTAGTCGAACTGGTAGAGCCCGCGGTACGTCCCGTCGACCGAGACCGCAGTGGGGTCCCCGCCGGATTCGCACGCCGCGATGGCGTCGAGCGTGGCGCTCGAGACCCCCACCGACTCGGGCGACGGGAAACCGCCGTCCCTCTGCGGTGCGTCCTTCTTGGCGCTGGCGATGTTGCCTCGCGGCGCGTCCGCGCTCTCGACCTTGCGACGGCCGAAGCGGATCGATCGCTCGAAGCGCTTCTCCGGGCGCTCGAGGATCGCGACGTGATCGTGCACATGCTCTGACTTGCCTCGCTCGAAACCAGCCGCGGCCGCTCCTGTTCGAAACCGGCCGCGCCCGTTCCCGACGGGCGCCAGGCCCGGTTTCTCACCCGCTCGCCGTCCAGGCTCGCTCGCGCCGGGCCAGTTTCTTGAACGCTCGCCGTCCGGGCTCGCTCGTTCCCGGAAGGCTGCGCGGCGGAGCCGCTCTCGTGTGTGACGATGCCGAGGGTAAGCGCGGCCGCGCCGGCGGCCGCCAAGCCTCTCGCTGCCACGGACACGGAATGAACCACCTCCAATCACGGGTTCACTGGCCGCGTTCATCGCGGAGCCGCGCGCCGAGGGCGATCTGCATACGCGGCACCCGCGGTGCTCCGGCCTGCCGGTTGTGGGCTCCTCCCGGGCGGTCCTTGCGACTGCTCCTTCGGCAGCGCGAGGCCGAGGGAATGTCCGTAACGGCCGCGGAGGGTGGCAGGCGAACGGGTGTTTGTGTGTGACGGTGGTCACGCTCTTAACACGGCGGTCAATGCAGTCATGACCGAGGTGCTTGCGCTGTCGCGCCAGGGCTTCCCGGAGCAGGGAGCGCGCAGCACCGCGGTCGCGAGGGCGCTGCTGATGCGCGTCGCCGCGGGCGACCTGCCCCCCACGTTCCGCCTCCACCGGCCCGGCCGGATCCTGGCCTTCTCCAAGCAGGACGCAGCCAGCCCGGGATTCGGTGACGCGGTGCAGGCGGCGCGGGCGGTCGGGTTCGAGCCGGTCGTTCGCCTGGCCGGTGGGCGGGCCGCGGTCTACCACCAGGGGACCCTGGCTCTCTCCTGGGCCGTGCGCGACCATCGGCCGTCCGCGCGCACGGAGGCTAGGTTTCGCGAGCTCGCCGACCTGCTTAAAGAGGCGCTTTCCGACCTGGGTGTCGATGCGCGCATCGGCGAGATACCCGGCGAGTACTGCCCCGGGGCGTGGAGCATCAACGCGCGTGGGGTGAGGAAGCTGGCCGGGACCGGACAGCGCCTGATCGCGGGAGCGGCGCACCGCGGCGCGGTGATCGTCGTCGGCGACAGCGGCCTCGTCCGCGAGGCGCTCTTGCCGACGTACCAGGCCCTGGGCCTCGACTGGGACCCCGCGACCGCGGGGAGCGTCGAGGATGAGGTGGGACAGGTGACGCCGGAGGCGGCGGCCGACGCGATCATCGCGAGTCTCGCCGAGCGATATGACCTCACCGAGGTGCAGCTTGACGACGCGACGCTCGCGCTCGCCGAACGCTTACAGTCCGAGCACGCCGTCCCATGAGATTGCTCGCCTTCAGCGACCTCCACGTCGACATCGAGCAGGCCAGGCATCTCGCGGAGGCGAGTGCCGACGCCGACGTGGTCCTCGGCGTCGGAGACTTCGCCGCGGTTCACTCCGGGCTGGAGGAGACGATCGAGCCCCTGCGCTCGATCGTCGTGCCGGCGGTGCTGGTCCCCGGAAACAACGAGACCGAGGACGCGCTGCGTAAAGCCTGCCAGGGCTGGGAGAGCGCGATCGTCCTGCACGGCGAGGGCACCGAGATCGACGGCGTCCCGTTCTTCGGGCTCGGCGCCGGGGTGCCCGTCACGCCGTGGGATTGGAGCTTCGACCTAACCGAGGAGGAGGCAGCAAGGAAGCTCGTCGGCTGTCCTGAGGCCTGCGTGCTGGCCGTCCACTCACCTCCCCGCGGCCACGTCGACGCCTCCAGCAGCGGGGGTCACCTCGGAAGCGTCGCCGTGCTCGAGGCGATTACGGAGAAGCGGCCTCTCCTCGCGCTATGCGGGCACATTCACGAGGCATGGGGCGAGCGCTCGCGGATCGGCCCGACCGAGGTGATCAACCTGGGGCCGGGCGGAGCAACACTCGAGGTTTAGCGCCGATTGCGCAAGCGAGACGGGCTCCCGGACGCGTCGGGACTGGGAGGCGAACCGAGAGCCTCTCGCTTGGTCGCAGTACTGCACTGCGGGTAGGCACAGGTGAGCTATCCCTGCTCACCGCCGCTGATTCTCGCCCACGCCCCTCGGCGGCACCATCGTTCGATCGGCGGATTTTCGGGTGGAACATCCGTCCCCCGATCGGAGGATGCGCAGCCCACCGATCAGAGGTTGGCCGGATCCTTCGATCGACCGAACGCTATGCCGGCGCGCGGAACGTCATCCCGCGCTGCGAGTCGAGCTCGAAGCGCATCACGAAAGCCTCGTCATGGGTCACCGACCAGCGGTCGGCCAGGCGCTCGACGAGCTTGAGCCGCCAGGCACTCAACATGCTCCGCTCGAGCTCTACCAGCCCGCCCTCGGAGCGATGCGTCGTGAAGTCCGGATCGCACAGCTCGACGACGACCCGGTGGGACTCGGCGCGGAGCTCGAGCTGGAACGGCGCTGATGCCGGTGCGCCGGGGCGATCCGTGCCGCTGGTCAAGGCCCCCACAAGCACGGAGACCTGCTCGAGCACGACCGGATCTCCTTCAGCGATCACCTCACGCAGCGCGTCCCTAACGTGCGTCACCGCGGTTGGGCCGGCCGGAATCCGTAGCGTGATTCGGGCCTCGGTCGGCTCCCGGGCGCGGGCGCCGTTCATTGACGGCCCCTCCGCGATGGTTTCGTCGTTCCTCTGCTGCAGCGCGGCCTCTCGTCGATCCTGCCCCTCGATGCAATGGTGAAGCTCGACCCGTCGCCTGACCATCGTCCGTTTGGACCGTTCTGCGGATGACCGCGCCACCCACCGATCGGCGGATCAGCTCATAGTCGATCGGGGGAACGGCCCACGCGCCGGCGCGTCGCCGTGGGCGCCTGCTGCCCGATCGGGATCGAGGCTCGAACCACGGTGCCCTTGCCGACCTCGCTCGAGACCTCCCCATCGCCGCCGATCGCCTTCATCCGTTGGACCGTCGAGGCCAGGCCAATGTGCCCCTCGCGAAGCGCTCTCTCCTGGCGGCCGGCGGGTATGCCCACGCCGTCGTCGGCGACCTCGAGCTCTATCCGGTCCCCGCGGCGCTCGACGCTGACCGAGCAGCGAGACGCCTGCGCATGCTTGGCGACGTTTGCGAGCAGCTCCTGCGCCGCCGACAGCACGAGCTCGTCCTCGACGCCGGAGGCCTCCGGCTCGACCCTCACCGTGTAGCGAAAGCCGCCGCCCGTCGCATGCTGGCGGGCCACCGCGCTGAGCGCCGTCTGCAGGTCGCCCTGCTGGTGCGTGACCGGATGCAGCGCAGCGACCGCCTCGCGGATCCGCTCGATGGTCCCTTCCAGTGCCCGCTGGACCCGCTGCAACCCGCCGGGTCCCGAAGCCTCTAGGAGGTCCTGGCGCGCGGCGAGCAGGCGCTGGAGCGCATCGTCATGGAGCACCTGCGCGATCCGCTGCCGCGTGCGTTCCTCGGCGAGCATGAGCTGGGAGACGAGCTCGCCGCGCGCCTGCGCCAGGTCCGCGATGGCGCGACTCTGCTTGAGCGCACGCTCCTCGGTGCGCTTCTGACCGGTGACGTCCCGGATGTAGCCCGCAAACACCCCAGGATCTGTGGCGGGGACGGGCGCGACCGTCACTTCGACCGGGAACGTGGACCCATCGCTGCGCATCGCGACGAGCTCCACCGGGCGGGCGGGCGCATCGTCGGGATCCGCGGCCAATCGCGAGCGAAGCTGCCTTCGGTACCGCTCACCCAGCTCCGGCGGCGCGATCAGGCCGACGAGCTCGGAGCCGATCGCCTCCGAGGCCGTGTATCCGAAGGCCCGCTCCGCAGCCGAGTTCAACTGCAGGATCCGGAGGTGCTCGTCGATCGCCACGACGGGATCCGGCGCCGCGTCGAGGATTGCGGCCTTCATGCGGTTCGCCTCTTCGCGCCTGGACTCGAGACCCACGGAACTCCTACTCGAGGAATCCCCGGCGCATCCCCTCGGCGACAGCCGCGGCACGGTCCGCCACCCCGAGCTTGTCGTAAATCGCCTGCAGGTGGGACTTCACCGTCGCCGGGCTGAGATGGATGCGCTGGGCAACCTCCGGGGCGGAATGGCCCGCCGCCACCAGCTTCAGCACCTCGCGTTCGCGCGAGGTGAGCACGGGGCCCCGCTGTGCGCGCTCGCGCTCGTGGAGCTCGCTCGCGAGTCCGGTCTGGACCTCCTGTGCGAACGCCGTGCCCCCGCCTGCGACGGCCACGATGCCGTCGCAGATCTCCTGCCGAGCCGCCTGCTTGGACAGGTAGCCCCTCGCGCCGGCCGCGACCGCCCTGTATGCGAGGTCGCTGTCCAGGTGGGCGGAAAGCAGCAAGACCTGCGTCTCCGTGGTGTCGCGGCGGATGGCGCTGAGCACCTCGAGCCCGTCGAGGCCGGGCATCCGGATGTCGATCAGCGCGATGTCCGGCTTCCTCTGGGCGATCGCCTCGAGCGCCTTCCGTCCGTCACTGGCCTCCCCGACGAGTTCGAGGTCCGGACGCTCGCTGATCGCTCTGACCATCCCATCGCGGTAGACGGGGTGGTCGTCGGCGACGAACACGCGCACCCGATCCGGCCTCCGCGCACTCAAGGCGTTGCCTCCCCTGTCTCGCCAGCCACCCCGAACCGCCGCGAACTACTCATCCCATGCGCAGGCTAGCCCAACATCCGCGAAGCGGCGAATGGCAACCGCTCGTCAACCCGGCCAAAACCAAGGGCTTGAGAAGACGTGGAGCGCCGCGCCTAGGGATGGACTGGCGCGACGCTCCCGGGTCAATCGCTTGGCTGACAGCTCGCTAATCCAGCCTCTGCGATCGACCAGTGCGGAGGATGGCTGCGCTCATCCTCGCCGCAGGCGGGCGGAGCCGCAATCCTCCGGTCGCAGGTTTTCGAGGATGAACCGAGACCGTGCGATCGGTGGGTGACCCCATCCTCCGATCGGATGAGGCGGAGTCAGAGGACGTGGACGGGTCCCGCCGGCCTGCTCGCGCATCGCCGCGAGCGCGGGGCACCACCCCTGGCCGCTGCGGCGGTCGCAACGAATGGCTGCTGGCTGGTCAGCCGGCCCGGGCTGGGCGCTCGAGGAAGGTCGATTGCGCGGCTTCGGACTGCGCTCGGTGGCCGTCCAGATCATCGATCACCGCCATCGCCGCGTTGCGGCCGTTGAGGGCGATGACCGACCCCCCGGGGTGCGTCGCGGCGCCGCAGAGATAGAGGCCCTCTACCGGTGTCCGGTGATCGAGGCGGCGGTCCCACATCTGGTCCGGCAGCGCCTCGCCCTGAAAGATGTGCCCGCCGGTGAGGCCGATGCGACGCTCGACGTCGGGCGGACCGAGCACCTCCATCGCGTCGACGCAGTCACGGATCCCTGGGGCATAGGCCTCGATCGCATCGAGAACCAGATCGCCGATCTCCCCGCGCCGCCTCTCCCAGTCACCGGCGGCGAGCTCGTACGGCGCGTATTGGGCGAAGACGCTCATCACGTGTCTTTTGGGCGGCGCGATCGACGAGTCGTAGGCGGTCTGGAAGTAGAGCTCGGCGTAGCCGATCCGCGGCTCGCCGCGGCGGGCCGCCTCGACCGCCTCCTGTGCGGCATCGAGTCCCGGCGTGACCGAGATCATCGCCCGATGCGGCGAGGTGTCGCTGGCGGCTTCGAACGCGGGCAGGCATCGCAGCGCGGCGTTCACCTTGACTACAGGGGATTCGATGCGCCAGTCCGCGACGCGCTCCGCGAGCTCGGCCGGAACGTCGCGCGGGTCGACCATCGTGATCGTGCGCTTCGGGTCCGCGTTCGACACCACGGTCCGGGCGCGGATCAGGTCCCCGCTTCCGGCCTCAACGCCGACACCCGGGACGATGCGCCCCACTGGGACCCCGGTCGCGAGCACCGCACCGGCGTCGGCCGCGGCCTGCGCGATCGCGAAAGAGACGCGGCCCATGCCGCCGTGGACGTATCCCCAAACTGCCCCGCGTCCCAGCAGATCGCCCTGGTGGTGCATGAGCTTGATGGAGGCCGTCCCCGCGTTGCGCGGTCCCGCGAACGTACCGATGACGCCCTGCCCGAAGAGGGCGTGCTTTATGCGTTCGTCTCCGACGTAGCGGTCGAGCGTCTCCGCGATCGACTCCGCAAACAGCACCGAGATCAACTCCCCGTCCTGGCCGAGCGCCGCCTCCAGCTCGGGTCGGCCGGGCGACGAGCCAAGCCAGGTGTCGCCGAGCGGACCGCGACGCAGGAGCCGGCGCAGACGCGCGAACACCTCCTCGTAGGCGAGCAGTCCGCGCACGTCGCGCTCACCGAATCCCCTGGCCCGCAGGTGCTCCGCGGTCCGCCGCGGATCACCGAAGACCGCTACCTGTCCGCCGTCAGGCAGCGGGCACCAGAGCTGCGGGTCGCAGACGGAGACGCGAACGCCGCGGCGCTCGAGCTCGAGCTCGCGAATGACCAGCGGGTCGAGCAACCCGATGACGTATGCGCACGGGCTGATGAGGTAGCGCGGATCCGCAAAGGGCTGCTCCAGGGTGCACGCTCCGCCCAGCCGCTCGCGGGCCTCGAGCACCAGGACCCGCTTTGCGGCTCGCGCGAGATAGGCGGCCGCCGTAAGGCCGTTGTGCCCGCCGCCCACCACGACCGCGTCCCAATCCTTCGCCGCCAGCGCCGATACCGGCTCGGGCAACCCGACGCGACCGAGCGCGGCGTTGACGTCGACCATCGACGGCAGGCTAACCGCCCCTCGGGGCGGGGCGGTCAGACCCGGTCGATCAACGGATCCGCCGAGACGCTGTCGTCGGGGTTCTCAAGCGGCGCGGCGGTGCCGTCCGAGGCCACCCCCGGCTCCGCCGGGTGCGGCTCCAGCAACGGATCATCGGGAATTCGATCCATCGCGGGGTTCTCGATCGGGCTACGAGCGCCCTCGATGGCGCCCGCGCCGGCCCTGCCTAAGGTGTCGATTGGATCGTCCTCCTGGGTTGCGGTTGTGAGCTCCATCTCGTAATGACGATTCCCGGCGTGGCGGTGCGGAAACGCGACGAAATGGCAAATTCAGGCCCTGCGCGATGGCCAGTTATTCGATCCCGGCCGCGGGTAAGGGAGGAGCTTGTGCGGGGGAGATACAAGCTTCGAGACTGAAGGAGTGAGCGATGGCGACCCTTACCGACCGTGACAGCAAGCTGGTGCAGTACCTGAACGAGGCGTACGGCAAGGAGAAGGAGCTCGAAGCGGCCCTCGAGGCGCACATCGGGATGACGAGCCGCGCGGCCTACAAGAAGCGCCTGCAGCAGCACCTGAGGGAGACGAAGGATCACGCCCGGCGCGTCGAGCGCAGGATCAAACAGCTGGGTGGAGACCCACAGACGCGGCAGCGCCTCGCGGGGCAGGCGAGCGCGGCGCTTAAGGGTCCCGTGCACGCGCTCCGCGGGACCGGCGACGACGAGCGACAGCTGAAGAACGCGAAGACGGAGTACTCCGAGGAGGCCGAGGAGATCGCCACCTACTCGGCGATTGAGGCATTTGCGCAGAGTGTGGCCGACCGCGACACGGCGAAGCTCGCCCGCGGGATCAAGCGCGAGGAGGAGAGGATGGCGAATTACCTCGAGCGCCTGATTCCACAGCTCGTACGCGCCGTGGTTCGCGCGGAGGTGCCCAGCGATCAGCGCTCGAACGGACGCCGCCGCACCCGCCGCCGCTCCAGCAGCTCCTCCGGGTCGCGCAGCCGCTCCTCGACCCGGCGATCGGGATCGAGCTCCCGTCGACGGAGCACGACGCGGAGCAGGTCGCGCTCGCGGACGGGCAGCGCGCGCCGACGGTGAAGCAGCGGCCGGCGCGCGCCCGCCAGGCGCGTCGAGACGCCGCCAGAACGGAGCGTGTTTGCGTGAGTCGCCGCTAATCTCGATCCGGGTTGGAGAGCGCCACAGCCACCCCCGACGACCGGGGGCGAAGACTTCCCGGACACGCGCAGATGGAGCCCGGCGCGGTGCGGCTCAAGGTCGCGGACCTCGATCGCGAGCGAGACTTCTATCGGCAAGCGATCGGCCTTAGCGACCTGGGCGGGGAAGCCAGCGTCATCCGGCTCGGCGTCGATGGAGTGCCCATCGTGGAGCTCGTCTCGAGCCCCGGCGCCGCCCCGCGGCCGCCGCGGACGACGGGGCTATTCCACATGGCGATCCTGGTGCCCGCCCGGGCCGCTCTCGGCCAGGCGCTCGCCCGTCTCGCACGCGTGCGCTGGCGGCTGAGCGGCGCCTCGGACCATCTGGTGAGCGAGGCCCTCTACCTCAACGACCCGGAGGGAAACGGCATCGAGATCTACCGCGATCGGCCCCGGTCGGAGTGGCGCTACGAAGGCGGCGGCCTGCAGATGTCGACGTTGCCGCTCGACCTGGACGACCTGCTGGGCGGCTTCGATCGTCAGGAATCACCGGACGGCGGGATGCCGGCCGGTACCCGCATCGGCCATGTCCACCTGAACGTCGACGATCTTGGTGAGGCCGAGCGCTTCTATGCGGGCCTCCTGGGCTTGGACGTCACCGTTCGCGGGTACCCCGGCGCGCTCTTTCTCTCCACCGGCGGCTACCACCACCACATCGGCGTCAACACATGGGCCGGGCCCGCAGCTCCGGCGCCGCCCGAGGGATCGCGCGGCCTCGTGTGGTTCGAGCTCGCCGTGCGCGATGCGGCGGCAGTCGATGAGCTTCGCGGGCGACTAGCGGGAGCGGGGGCCGAAATCGAGGACACGGAAGGCGGCTTTCGGACGCGTGACCCATCGGGCAATGGCCTGGTCGTCAGGAGCTGCTCGTAGGGACGCGATGGCGAGCGCGGGCTCAGGCGCCCGCCAGCTCCGCCCTCCGCGCCGCCGCGCCGAGCGCCTCGCCCCCGACGAGCCGCTCGAGACCTCCGACGACAGCCCACAGCGCGCGTAGGCGCACCGCGGCGGCCGCGTCCACCGGGGCGATGCGCGACTCATTGCACAGCGCCGCGCTCCGCCCGTCGCGATCCGGCTCGACCCAATGGGCGATCAGGACGCGGGCCGTTCCCGGTTCACGCCAGGTCACGAAGTCGTCCGGGCCTTGGAGCGTGGGGTAGTCCCGTCTCAGCGTCCACAGGCGCCCGCAGAGCCCTGACACCGACCACCCGCGGCCCTCGTTCAGCACGGCGAACGGGTAGGTGCGAAGGAGGTCCCGGAACGTCATATCCGCGGCCGTCCCGGGGATCCGCCACCTGACCGCGCGGCCCAGTACGGTCGCGTCTTTGATGTTCACCTCCTGCGCCGCGCGCCAGAGCTCCGCCGGCGTCGCCCGTGCGGTGCGGCGGTGGCGGCCGCACACCTGAGGATCCGGCAGCCACTGGTCCAGGTCGATCATCGACTGGCGAATCACATTAGTCTCGCGGGTACGCTTCGCCTGGGGCTAGGAGCAAGATGGCGCTCGGGAAGATGGGCAGGCGGACAGCGAGCGCGACGTGGCTGGCGGCCCTCTTCGTCGCTGCGCTTGGAGCAGGTACGGCATCGGCGGCGGACCCAGCGCCATTCGGCCACCCATGCATGGCGCGCGACGACGTTCGCTTCTGCCCGACGACGAGCTCCGCCCAGCGAGTCACCTCGTTCGACGGCGTGCCGCTCGATGTCGACGTGACGCTTCCAGCCCAGGGCAGCGGGCCCTTCCCCACCATCGTGATGCTGCACGGATGGGGTGGCAGCAAGGCGGACTTCGAGCCCGACGACCCCAGCGGCGACGGTTCGACGACGTACCACTACAACAACCTCTACTACGCCCACCAGGGCTACGCCGTGGTGAATTACTCCGCACGGGGCTTCGGGAACTCATGCGGCGGCGGCCCGACCGGCGATCACGCCGGCGCGTGCGGAAACGGGTACGTCCACCTCGCCGACACCCGCTATGAGGCTCGCGACACGCAGCACCTGCTCGGGCTGCTGGCCGACGAGGGGATCACGGAGCCGAACGCGATCGGCGTGACCGGCATCTCGTATGGCGGCGGGCAGACCATGGAGCTCGCTTTCCTAAGCGACGAGATCCGAAAGCTCGATGGCAGCCTCGCCCCCTGGCACAGCCCCGACGGCACGCCGCTCCACATCGCGGCGGCGTACCCGCGCTGGCCATGGTCCGATCTCGTCGACGCCCTGCTCCCGAACGGCCGCTTCCTGGCTACCCGGATCGCGCCGGAGGGACAGAGCCTCCGCCCCGTCGGCGTCCCGATTCAGAGCTACATCTCCGGCCTTTACCCGCTCGGTCTGGCGACGGGCTACTACTGCGGCAGCGCCCCCGCATCCACACCCTGCACCGACCGCGAGGCGGACCTGACCAAAAGCTTTCTCGAGATCCAGGCCGGTCGGCCGTTGAGCCCGGACGCGGCCGAGCCGCTGCGGTTGACATATGAGAACCACGGCGCGTACTCGCTCAGGTTCGTGCCGGGGCATTCGCGGCCGGCGCCGCTGCTGATCGAGAACGGCTGGACCGATGATCTGTTCCCGCCGTCCCAGGCGCTCCGGCTCTACAACTACCTACGGGCCGCCTATGGGGTTTCCCGGTGAGCCTCCAGTTCGGCGATCTCGGCCATAGCCGCGGATCGAACAAGGCGGCTACGAACCAGTACCTGAACGGTCAGGCGAACAGGTTCTTCGCGGCACACCTGCTCCATTCCGGCAGCGGTCCTGCTCCCGGATCGGTCACCGCCTTCAAGCAGACCTGTCCAAAGACCGCCCCGGACGGCGGGCCGTACCGCGCGCCAACGTGGGATGACCTCCACAGCGCGGGCGTGGCCTTCGGGTCTCCGCGCGCCAAGACCTTGACATCGGCTGGCGGAGACCCGCAGGTAGCCCAGGAGTTCGACCCGATCGCCGGGACCTCCGACGCCTGCAAGGCGATCGCTGCGACCAACGAGCCGAACGACGCCACCTACCGGTACCGCTTCACTTCGCCGATGACGATGATGGGGCTGCCGACCGTCCGCGCCGACGTCGACGTGACCGGGCACTACGGTCAGATCGACGCTCGCCTGTGGGACATCTCGCCGAACGGCCGGCAGCGGCTGATCAGCCGCGGCGTCTATAGCCTCCGCAATGACCAATCGGGGCGGATCGCGTTCCAGCTTCACGGGAACGGGTGGCGGTTCGCCAAGGGCCACGTCGCCGAGCTTCAGCTGCTCGGCCGCGACGCTCCGTACTACCAGGCCGGGGACTTCCCGTTCACGGTCGAGGCGTCGGACCTCCGCATCCGCATGCCGGGTCTCGCCGCCGGCACCGGGCCCTGATCCGAGCGGCCCATCAACCGCCGCCGGACGTTGCCGGCGGGATCGTGGCCCTCAGCCAGCTCCGGAGCTCCGGGATGAAACTGGGATCGATCGTGTGCGGAACCGGCGACTCGCGGTAGGTGACGTCGGCGCCGGCCTCCTCGAGGCGCCGGCGCGCGTCGCGGCCGAATTCCACCGGGATAACCGGATCGGCCGTGCCGTGCGCGATCGCGATCGGAAGGTCGCGTGCGCGTTCGAGCTCGAGCTCGAGGCCCTCGACCGTCGGGATGAAGCCGCTCAGCGCCATGATTCCCGCCGGGGTGAGACGGCCTGGTCCGAGCCCCGTCGCGTACGACATGACGGCGCCCATCGAGAAGCCGCCGAGGACGGTTCGGTCCCAGGGAACCCCGAGGTCGTCGGGGAGC
>JBKPHA010000068.1:0-20876 GCA_046729615.1 Actinomycetota bacterium | reverse complement strand
TGCTCCCCGCGGGCATACCTCCGCAGGCCTCCGAGCATCAGCAACTCGTCGCGATCGGAGTCCGAGAGAAGCTCCACGAACGTGCCCCGCTCGACGTGGCCGCGTTCCGTGCAGCTCCTCGACACGTTCATCGCCCCCGTTCCGTGGTGGGAGCCTACTCGCTACCTCTGGACGCTCGAAACCTTCGGATCCGGACAGGCGGGCTGGGTTCGCAACGGATCCGGCGCTGACGGGACTGGATGGAGTGAGCCAGGCGAGTCCCATCCTCCGATCCTGATCGAGATGCCGGCCGACCAGAACCCGCCGCAAGCCTTGCGCGGCAGGAGGCGAAGGGCGAATGCCCGCCGCGTCGCCCCGCTGGAGCCGGACCGGATCGCGTTGATCACTTAGGTTCGCGTCGTGCTCGCGATCGTCGGTGGCTTGGGTGCGGCGCTGGTCTTCGCGACCGTGACGCTCTGCAACTCGCGGTCGAGCCGGATGATCGGCCCGGCCCAGCTCCTCGCATGGGTGATGCTGATCGGGCTCGTGATCACCGCGCCGATCGCCTTCGGCCGGGGCATCCCCGACGGGCTCGATGCCAACGCCGGAGCCTGGATGGCGGTGGCCGGAATCGGGAACGTCGCCGGGCTCTTGTTCGCGTACTCCGCCCTGCGGATTGGGAAGGTCGGCATCGTCGCCCCCGTGGTCTCGACGCAGGGGCCGATCGCGGCACTGATCGCAATCATCGCCGGTGAGTCAGTGGGAGCGGATGTCGCGATCCTGCTGGCCGTGATCGCCGTGGGTATCTGGCTCGCGGCGGTGACGCCGGCCGAGGAGGCCGCGAGCCAGCAGCCGCCGCGCCACGACAAGCTGGCCATCGGCTACGCGGTCGCGGCCGCCGTGGCCATCGGCTGGAGCCTCTACGCGATCGGCCGGGTGAGCATCGCCCTCCCCGTGGCGTGGGCGCTGCTGCCCTCCCGCGCGATCGGCGTGCTCGTCGTGACGCTGCCGCTCGTCCTGCGGTCGGGCCTCCGCATGACCCGCGAGGCGCTGCCGCTCGTCGGGGTCGCTGGCGTGTTCGAGGTGGCGGGATTTGCGCTGTTCGCGTTCGGCGCCCGCCACGGGATCGCGGTCGCGGCGGTCCTCTCGTCGCAGTTCGCCGCGATCGCGGGGCTCGCGGCATACGTCCTCTTCAGGGAGCGGCTCTCGCCGGTCCAGCTGACCGGCGTCGTCGTCGTCGTGGCGGGGGTGGGAATTCTCAGCGGAGTTCAGGCATAGGCGCGCTCACAGGACGCCCAGCTCGCGGGCGCGCGCCACGGCGTCCTCGCGACTCGAGGCGTCGAGCTTGCGGTAGATGCCCTTGATGTGCGTCTTGACCGTGTTCGGCGAGACGTAAAGCGCCTCGGCGATCTCGCGACGCGACAGCCCGCTCGGCAGCAGGCGGAGCACCGCGAGCTCCCGATCCGTGAGCTCCTCCCCTAGCTCCTGCCGCCGGCCGGCGCCCGCAGGCGCCCGCAGCGCTCCGCGTTCCACGGTGGCCAGGGCGCCGGCCAGCGTGCCCTGATCGCGGCAGAGCTCGAGCACCGATCGGGCATCGCGGGCGGCGCTCCGGGCCTGGTCCACCTCTCCGCGAATGTGGAGGATGCGCGCGAGGGCGATCCTGGCGGCTGCGACCTCGAGCCGCCCGGCACCGCGGTCGGCAAGCCCAGCGGCGCGCCGAACCTCGCGCTCGGCCTCCGCCAGGCGGCCACCGAGCTTGGCTGCCCGCGCCACGGCGAGGTGCCCGATCATGAGCACGAAGTGCTCGCGGAAGCCTGGAGAGTCGCTGAGCGCGACGGCCTTTGTTCCCAGGCGTCCACCCTCGTCGACTGCACCGTTATCCACCGCAACGAGGCCGAGATACCCGAGGGCGTAGCTCTCGCCGAGCTCGTTGTCGGTTGCCCGCGCCTCGGCGGCGGCGGCGCCAAGCACCTCCTGGGCATCCGCCAGGTCGCCCTGCCAGTAATGGCTTACGCCCAGGATCAAGCTGGCCACGGTGTGCGGAAATGACTCCTCCTCGGCGTCCCCGAGAACCTCGAGCGCGGCGGCGCGGGCGGTTTGCAGGTCAGCGACCTTGAAGCCGTGGACAGCGCGAAGGACGTGGACATCGGCGGCCGTTGATTCCCCAGCTTCTCCCGCTCCGGTCGTAATGGCGGCGCCCGCCAAATCGATCCATTCGCCGGCTTCCTCGAGCCGGCCGCGGTCGAGAGCGAGCCAGGCCCCGGCCACACATAGCCGGGGATCCCGCCTCACCAGCTCGCCCGGAATCGCCTGGAGCCACCTCTCGACGGTCGCGAGTTGGCCGCGGTTGAGGTGGTCGTTCCACTCCTCGGCGATGAGATCCCGCGCGTGCTCGGCCTCGCCGGATTCGAGGACGTGGTGGATTGCCTCCGCGAGCAGACCCGCCTCTCGGTACCAATCGGATGCCCGCCGGTGAAGGTCACGGGCGGCCCCGGGATCGGTCAGCTCGAGCTCGTGCCGAAGCAGCTGGCCGAAGAGGCGGTGATAGCGATACCAGGTGCGGGTGGTGTCGAGCGGACTCACGAAGAGGTTCCGCCGCTCGATCCGCTCGAGCATCGCTGCGCCGTCCGTGCGTCCGGTGACGGCATCGCAGAGCGGACCGCACAGCCGGTCCAGGATCGACGTCCGGAGCAGGAAGGTCCGGAGCTCCTCGGGCTGATCGGCGAGAACCTCGCTCGACAGGTAGTCGACGATGTGCCGGTCGTCGCCGGCAAAGGACTCTATGAACCGTGTCGGGTCCGCTCTCCCTCGCAGCGAGAGCCCGGCCAGGTAGAGCCCGGCGGGCCAACCCTCCGTGCGCTCGTGTAGGCGACGCACCTGCTCGGCGCCGAGGTCGATCCCGACCGTGCGCTGAAGGAGCGCACCGGCTTCCGCAGCATCGAACCGCAGGTCGGCGGCGCGAATCTCGATCATCCGGCCACCCGCGCGCAGGCGGGCAAGCGACAACGCCGGATCGATGCGCGTCGCGATCACTACCTGCATCGTCGGCGGAAGATGCTCAACGAACACGTCAAGCAGGCGGTGGACGTCGTCTCCTCGGACGACGTGATAGTCGTCGAGCACCAACACCGTCTCCCGCTCCCGCGCCGCGAGCTCGTTCACCAGCAGCGGCAGCACGACGGCGCGGATGTCGGTATTACGAGCTGCGAGCGCCTCAAGGGCCGATGCACCCAGCTCCGGCTGCAGGGTGCGAAGGGCGTCGATGACTCCGGCCCAGAACCGCACCGGGTCGCTATCCCCTTCATCGAGCGAAAGCCACGCGAATTCCCGGCTCTCCGCCGCCGACGCGCACCATTCCGCGAGCAACGTGCTCTTCCCGTACCCCGCCGGGGCCTCGACGAGGACCAGCGTCCGCGGGGCCCGCGACTCCAGCTCGTCGATGAGCGCCCCGCGGACGATCAGCTCCGGGCGCACAGCAGGGATATGGAGCTTCGTCGCCGCGACGACCGCGCCGGAGCCTTCGAGCGGTACCTCCTGTAACTCCACCACGTTGCACCGAGCGTATTTCATCCCCGGCCTCACGCCCAGATGCGCGCCGTCGCGGTCGAGCCTATGGTTGCCTCCGTGGCGGCCGAAGCGCCTTCGGTCCTCATCGACACCAAGCTGAGTCCGCCGGTGATCGGAGACGCCGTGGACCGGCCGCGTCTCGTCCGGGCGCTGGCGGAGTCCGGCGCCCGCATAAAGCTGATCCGCGCGCCGGCGGACCTGGGGGGAAGTCGACGCTGGTCGCAGCGTGGGCGCAATCCCCGGATGAGCCGAGGCGGTTCGCGTGGCCGGCCCTCGACGACCCGGACGATGACCCGATCCGGTTCTGGACGTACGTGGTCGAGAGCCTGCGGGGGCTCGACCCCCGGCTGGCGCCACGTCGATGCCGTTGCTTGCCGCTCCCGGAACCGGAATCGCCGAGCACGTGCTGCCGGCGCTGCTCAACGAGCTGGCAGAGCTCCCGGACCCGGCGTCCTTGCACTGGACAACTACCACCGGATCACGAGCCCGGAACTCAATGTGGCGCAAGCCCGCGACCTGGGCCTGATCGCCTGAGCTTTCGCGCGTCTTTGCATTGCAAAGTTCTCTGTGATACAGTGCCTTTGCATCGCAAAGCTGATTGTGGGAGAGGTGAGGCAGATGCACGATGAGCAGGCGCTTCAGACGCTCCGAGGGGTCGCGGCGGTCCGCGAGCGAACGCGCGAGGCGGTGGTATGGGGCTGGCTTCCATTCCTGGCGTTCGGGATCGCCACGCTGGCCAGCGCCCCCCTGACCCGGATCGACGACGGCGAGGCCGTCGGCCCCTATTGGCTGATCGCGGCCCCGCTGGCGCTGGCCGTGACCTTGCTCGGCTACCGTCGCATGGAGCTACGCCGCGGCGTCGTCGAGCGCCACGAGCGCCTGTATGCGGGGCTGATCGCGGCGATGCTGGTGACGGCGCTGGCGATCGGATCCCTCGCCGGCGACGGCCTCGCCTCGGAGGTGGGACCTCTGTTTCCGATCGGGATCGGGTTGCTCGTGATCAGCGCCATCGACCGCAGCGGGCTGGTCGCGGCGGCCGGCACGCTCATCCTCGTGCTCGGCGTGGTCCTTGCCGTGGTCGCTCCGGCGAACGCGGATACATGGGCAACGGTCGGCGAGGGTGTCGTTCTCGTCGGCGCCGGCGTCCTCGCACGCGGCCACCAGCGGCGCCGTTGTGCCTCCGCGAGCGGTCCGACAGTCAACGCCGTCGAGACATCAGGCCGATGATGACCGGCGATCTCGCATACGAAGCAATGCTGGCTCGACTCGACGACCTGCGGCGGGAGGCGACCGAACACCTGATCGCGCGGTCCGCGCGGACCAAAGGTGGTCGCCGGTTGCGTATCGCGGTACGGGAGGCTCGGCCCCGCGACTCAGTCGGGCCCACGAGGACGGCCAGAGGACACCATTCAGAGCCAGTCGGATCCGCATCGTGACCCACCCAGCTCTGAAGCTCGACGACAGGGTCCATCAGCGAGTGCGGCTTGGGATCCTCGCCCTGCTGGAGGAGGCGAAGAGGGCGGAGTTCTCCTACGTACGCGATGCGCTGGGCCTCTCGGACGGCAATCTCTCGCGCCACATCCAGGTGCTCGCCGAGGCGGGTCTCGTCAACGTCGAGAAGGGCTTCGAGGGTCGCCGGCCACGGACCTGGGTCTCGGCGACGACGCGGGGGCGCGCCGCGCTCGACGACGAGCTGAACGCGCTCCGCGAGTTGATCTCCAGGGTCGACGGCGGCCGGTGAATCAACGCCCGGCGGACGCGCCGATGTCACTGACCCTCAGGCGGAGTGTGCTTTGACTGGGCGTCGTCCGCTTGTAGCGACCGGGCAGCCGGGCACGGCCTTGCGTTCGACCGCCGGTTCGCGGCTCCGGTCAGCCGGCACCGTTCCGGCGGCTGAGCGCCTCGTAGGCGAGTCCCGTCGCCACCGCGTAAACCGCGTGGTGGAGGGCGTCGATCGCGATCTCCTCCTTCGCCCAGAACACGGACGGCGGCGCGATCTCGAGCGCAGGGAGCATCACCTGCGAGTTGCCGTAGACGGCGGCGCCGTGAAGCGCCGTCGCGCGGGCCCCTGATAGGCCGGTGGCGCCGAGCAGCCCACGCAGGACCCCCCAGCTCGTGCCGAAGCCCCAGTGGGAGAGGTCGTTGAAGCGGGCCTGGGCAACATCGTCCTCGAACTCCGCGATTCCAAGCACCTTCGCCGTCGCCCGCGCTGGCGCCGAGCTCGGGGTGCGTCCGCGGAGGCGTGCCTCCACCGTGCTCGAGACGGTCATCGCCGCGGTGCCGACGAATCCTGCGACGAGACCCCTGCCGATCGCCGTCGCGATGGTGTTCGCCACCTTCCTCATGGGACCACCTCCTGGGAGACGTTGGTGCTTCGCTTGCCGTCTGCCTTCGCCCTCGCCCGTCCGCCGACGCCGAGGCGCCCCAGCAGGTGGTCGCCGACGCGGAGGGCGTTCGCCATCGCGGTGAGGGCGGGATTCACGGCGCTTGAGGACGGGAAGAAGCTCGTGTCGACGACGTAGAGGTTGTCCACGTCGTGCGCCTTGCAGTGGACGTCGAGCACCGACCTCTTCGGATCGGTCCCGAACCGCACGGTCCCGCACTGATGTGCGATGCCGGCCAGCGGAATGCGCTGGTCGAGAACCGAGAAGCGCGGGATCGCCCGCTCCGAGCAGCCCAGCTCGCCCAGCAGGCCCTTGAGCTTCGCGAGCAGCCGGCGATGGGGCTCCTCGTTGTGGTACGTCTTCGACAGGTGGACGTTTCCGTCGCGGTCGACGGTGACGCGGTTGTCCGGCCGCGGCAGGTCCTCGGTTGTGAGCCAGAAGTCGATCGCGTGCTTCGACATGTACTCGAGCGCGAGCCCGGGGGCAAACCACGGAGCACCCGCTCGCAGGATGTTGCGGTCGGACTTGCCCAGCATCTGGATGTGGCCGAGCGGGAGCTCGGAGTCGTCGGCGCCCCAGTAGTAGTCGTTGACGCCGAGCGTCTTCTGGAACTTCGTCGGGTTCGGGCTCTGCGAGATCGCGATCACGCCCGAGTTGATGTGGGCCATGTAGTTGCGGCCCACGACGTCGGACGAGTTCGCGAGGCCGTTCGGGTGCTTGTCGTTGGCGGAGCGAAGGAGCAGGGCGGGCGAATGCGCCGCGCCACATGACACTACGACGATGTCGCCGCGGTACGCCTGCTCGGTGCCGCCGCGGTCGACGACGACGCGGCTGACCTCGGCCCCCGAGCGATCCGTCTCGAGACGGATCACCCGCGAGTGCGTCGCGAGGGTGACGTTGTCGTGCTGGAGCGCCGGGCGCACGCAGCGCACGTGAGCGTCGGCCTTGCCATCGGTCAGGCACGGAAAGCCGTCGAAGCGGTCGCAGCGTACGCACGCGCCCCGCTCCGGGTCGGACTCGTCAAGGTCGACGCCGACGGGCAGGTGGAACGGGTGGTGCCCGGTGCGCGCGAAGTCATCGGCGAGCTGCTGGATCCGCGGCTCGTGCGAGACCGCTGGATACGGGAACGGGTCCGAGCGCGGCGGCTCGGTGTAGTCCTCGCCCGCCTGTCCGTGCACCAGGTAGAGCCGCTCGGCCTCGGCGTAGTAGGGCTCGAGGTCGGCGTATGAGATCGGCCACCCCGGCGAGACGCCGCCGTAGTGCTGGACCTCGTCGAAGTCGCGCTCGCGAAGCCGGAAGAGGATCGCGCCGTAGAACTTGGTATTGCCGCCGACGTAGTACTGGGCGTGTGGGCGGAAGCGCTCGCCATGCTTGTCGTACCACTTCTCCTGGGTGACGTACCGGGACTTGCCGAAGACCTCCTTCGAGTCCCAGTTCTCCGGCTCGCGCGGCAGGTAGCCGCCTCGCTCGAGCAGCAAGATCCGCTTGCCCGACGGCGCCAGCTTGTGCGCGAGGGTCCCCCCGCCGGCGCCGGTGCCGATGATGATCACGTCGTAGTGGTCGCTTGCCATTGGGATCTCCTGTCACACGAGGGCGATGGGTGAGGTCCAGGCGCCGGTGGCGCCGCGAAGCTTCGGGTGGGTCAGGATCAGCGCGAACTCGCGCACGCGGTCGGCGGCGAGCACGGCGGTATCGAGGTTCTCGACCACGAACACGCCGTGGCGTGCGTTCAGGATCTGGGGGACGTCGAAGGGACAATCGGGGTTCTCGGCGGGGACCGGGCCGTAGCTCCACGTGTCGCATCCGGTGAGCGCAACGCCATGCTCGACCAGCCAGTCGGCGAGCTGGTAGCCGGGGCCCGGCTCGCCCTCCACGTAAACCTCAGGCTCATCCCAGTTCGCACCCCATCCGGTGTGGAAAAGAAGCGCGTCGCCGGGCCTCGGAGGCTCGACCCCGTCGAGGGCCTGCTCGACATCGGCCACCGTGATCACGTCGCCTGGCTTGTTGCGCACGGCGGCGACGTCGGCCAGGAGCCCGCGGGTCACGATCTGCGGCACGGTCTCGACGCCGAGCCTCTTGACACCCTTTGTCCCGGCGAGCTCCGCAACCGTCCAGCCGTTGTAGCCGCGGTCGCCGATCTGCAGGTGGCTGAGCGCGTCGAGATGGGTTCCGAGCTGCATCGTCGCGGAGACCTGCTCGGTGATCCAGTTGACGTCGTTTTTCCCCACCATCTCCGTCGCGTTCGAGTGGTGCGCGGTCGTCACCAGCGTCTGGCGGAAGAAGCGCCCTGGGAAAACCGGGATGTCGTCGTGGAGCACCCGGCCGAGGTCGTACAAGCGGCCCTCGCTCACCGACGCCAGCGCCTCGCGGCGCCTGGCGTCGGTGACGTGGTTGAGCATGCCGAGCTCGTCCTCGCGTCCAAATGGCGAGGGCCACCAGCGGGTGCCGACCTCGGCGAGGGTCACTCGGAGGACCAGGGAGTGGCGAAGCTGGGGAACAGCGTCAGCCCGCCGTCGACGAACACGGTCTGCCCCGTGATGTATGCGGCGTCGTCTGAGGCCAGGAAGCACGTCACCCCGGCCATCTCGTCGGCATCGCCGGCGCGCTGCATTGGGATGTGCTCCTCGACCTGCTTGCGCTTCTCCGGGTCGTCGATCCACGCGCGGTTGATCGGCGTGACGGTCGCGCCCGGACCGACGCCGTTCACCCGGATGCCGCGCGCCGCGAACTCGAGCGCGAGGGTCCGGGTGAGGTTCTGCATCCCGCCCTTGCTGACCGAGTAGCCCAGGTAGCTCGGCTTCGGGATCAGCTGGTGGACGCTTGAGATGTTGACGATCGAACCCGGCTTCTCCGCGTCCAGGAAGTGGGAGATCGCCTCGCGCGCGCACATGAACGCGCCGCGGAGGTTCACGGCGATGACCTTGTCGAAGTCGGAGGCAGGTAGCTCCTCGCTCGGCCGCGAGATCTGAATGCCCGCATTGTTGACCAGGATGTCGAGGCCGCCGCCGAGCTGTTCGGCCGCCTCGCCGACCATCCGCACGACGTCATCCTCCTTGGAGACGTCACCGCCGACGAGGACGTCGCGAACGCCCTCCTGCTGGACCTTGGCGACGCAGGCGTGGACCTGGTTCTCGGTCTCCGCAGCCTCACCGGGCTGCGTCAGGTAGTTGATCGCGACGTTGGCGCCATACTCGGCGAACCGCACGGCGATCGCCTGCCCGATCCCGGAGCTGCCGCCGGTGATCAGGACGTTCTTGTCCTTCAGGCCCCGCAGGCCCTTGGCTCGCTCGGCTGTCGCTACGGCGTCAGTCATCTCTCCTCCTGTTTGATGGCGAATGCGTTCCTGGGTAGTCGGCCCACGCGGTCCGCCGTTACAGCGGTCCGCCGCGGGCCCGCTCACGCCTCGGCGAGCGTCGGCTCGACCGCGCCGAAGTAGCTCTCGAGCGCCGCTCTGACCTTGGTGCGGGCCCGGTGAAGGAGGACGCGCTGGTTCCCCTCGCTCACCTCGAGCGCCTCGCAGACCTCCTCCGGCGCCCACCCCTCCACGTCCCGCAGCGCGATCACAGCGCGCTGGGTGGGCGGGAGCTCGCGAATCGCCTCGGCGATGACCTCGCGCGTCTCCGCCGCCATCAGCCCTTCCTCCGGCACCGGCCAAGCGGTCGGCCCGATTGCCCAGTGTCCCGGCCACTGCGGATGATGGGTTGGCAAGAAGCGATCGGGGTCGAGCGCCGGCTGCTCGCCCTCGTCGGTGGCGAGGCAGGACATCGGCAGGCTGTGCTGCTCGCGCTCGCCGCGGCTGATCGCGGTGTTCCGCAGGATCGTGAAGATCCACGACTTGAGCGAGCACCGCCCCTCGAACCGGTCGATCCCCCGGATCACTCCGACCCAGGTCTCCTGTACGACCTCTTCGGCAACGTCGCGCGTCCGCACGAACGTCATCGCCAGGCGCAGGAGCGCGGGGCTGTACGCGTCGACGAGGGCGGCGAACGAATCCTCGTCGCCGAGGCGCAGAGCCCGCACCAGCACCGCGTCTTCGGGAAGCCGGGTCGCCGCCTCAGTCAATGGCATTGACGCTCACCAACTCGATGCCGAAGTCCTGGAGCCGGTCGAGGAGGCCGTGGAGCTGCGACTGGTCGCGGAACTCGCCGGTCAGCACCGTCCGCCCCGGTTCGGTTGCGATCTCCACGCCGGGGAACGCTCGCCCGAACCGGCTCGAGAGCCGATCCTTGACGACGATCTCGTAGCGGGAGGGTCCTTCGGCGTTCATTTCGGGGCGAGTCTCCGCCGCGGGCGGGTGAGTTGTCATCACCCGCGGGCGGTTTTCACCCGGGTGAATCGGCCGGAGGTGCCTACATGGCCATCATCGGCTCGGGCTGCTCCTCGCCCGGGGCCTCCGGCCGCTCGCCGCCCGCTCCGCCCTTCAGCAGCGTGAGGCCCAGGATCGGGAAGAGCAGCACGGACAGCAGCCCGGCGCCGATGAGCGCCGCGCCTTCCGCGGCCGAGAGTAGTCCCAGATCCTGCCCGATCGCGGTCGCGGCGACGATGAACGGCAGCGAGGTGGCCTGCATCAGGCCGGCGATCGCCGTCTCTCGTCCGTCGAGCACGCGCCGGTAAAGGAGCGCCGGCAGCCCGCGCACCACTACCAGGGCCGCGAGGAAGATCGGGACCATGATCACGTTCGAGGCGCTGGCCACCAACGCGTCCAGGTCGTAGTTGACGCCGCTGGTGACGAAGAAGACCGGGATGAAGATCCCGAAGCCGACGGCCTCCAGCTTGCGCCGGAAGTCCGGATGGGTCATCTTCTGATCGCGGTCGAGGAGCGAGAGGATGGCGCCGGCCATGAAGGCGCCGAGGATCGTCTCAAGGCCGAGCTTCTCGGCGATCGCCGCGAACCCGATCAGGAGCACGATCGCTCCGCGCACCCGAATCTGGGCCGTCGTGTCCTGCAGGCGCAGGAGATCGGCTCGGATGACGCTCGAACGTTCTGCTCCGCGCACGGCGACGAACACGACGATCGCCAGGAGCACGAGTCCGCCGATCAGGAGCAGCGTGGAGCCGACACCGCCCTCTCCCGAGAAGAAGATCGAGAGCAGGATCACGGCGCCGAAGTCGGCGATCGTGCCCGCGGCGATGATCAGCTGACCGAACGTCGAGGAGATCTGGCCCGAATCCTTCAGCACCGGCACCAGCACGCCAAGCGACGTCGCGCACAGGATGATCGCTACCAGCAGCGGCGTCTCGATCAAACCGGTGGCCTTGAGCCCCAGGGCGACGATCACTGCGATCCCGAACGACACGACGAACCCGAACAGGGTCAGTCGAAGAACCTGGCCTCGCAACTTCGAGAAGTCGATCTCCAGCCCCGCCAGGAAGAGCAGGAAGGCGAGGCCAACGACCGAGATCACCTCGATCGCGGCATCGACATGGACGATCCCAAGCACCGACGGCCCAATGACGATCCCGGCGACGATCTCGAGGACCACCGACGGGAGCTTGACTCGCGGGAACACGCCGAGGACGAAGGGCGCGGCGAATCCCGCTGCGACGATGATGAGGAGGCCACCGAATGAAGGCATGCAACCGAGGTCCGGCGACGGCCGGCTCCGTTACATCCGGGGACGGAGTCAGAGCTACTCTTAGCCCAGCTTGGGAAAGTCGGAGGCGCTGCCGCGGCCGTTCGGGGTCATGTCGAGGACGTTCCAGATCGGCCAGATCGAGTCGACGTGGCGAGTCTCCTCGGCCTCGTCTCCCGGTGCGAACATGAGCTCCGTCGCCCACGAGTGCCGGATCTCCTCGCCGTCGCGGCATGAACACGTTCAGGATCGGCACCTGCTGCCCCTCGGGCGTCTCGGCGTGGTAGTCGCGGTTGTACGTGGTATTGCGCGAGGAGAGGAGCCGCAGGTGTCGCCAGCCGTGCTCGTGGGCGAAGGTCCGGATCCGCTCGGGGGCCGACTTCGCGACCACGGCGAGGCTGAGCCGGTCAGCGAGGTGAGGCGCAGCGCGGTCAAGGGAGTCGAGGATCGAAGTGCAGGACGGGCATGGGGTCTCGGCGAGGGGCAGCCGTGCCGTCTGCCCGCTCGTGGGCCCCGGCCTCGTGGTCGCCCGACCAGCGGGGGAACATGAAGCTGTAGATCACGAGCGTGTCCTTCCCCCGCAGGAAGAGCTCGGAGAAGCGAACTTCGTGGCCTCCCTCGTCCGCCTCCTCGAACCGGTAGTCGTGGGGGAGGGGTCCGCCGGGTGGTAGCGCGCGCCGTTGCGCTGCGACGCGTTCGATCGCGCGCCGGAGCTCGACCTCGGCCTCGAGCAGCCGGTTTCGCTCGCGGCGGTACTCGCTCGACTCACCCGGAAAACGGATGTCGGGGTCCACGTCCCCGCCTAGGCCGGCTTGTGCGCGACGAGCGAGATGCTCTGGATCCCGTAGGTGCTACAGGCGTCGAGCGCGCGATCCGAGATGAATTCGTAGTCGTTCTCGCGGATCTTCGTGACGCTGAGGCCGGCGTGCTCGATCGCCTCCGCGTAGTTGCGGCGCGGAACCGCGCCGGCCACGCAGGCGGCCCAGAGCTCGGTGTTACGCCGCGTCTTCTCCTTCAACGGTTTGGCGCTGACGATGTCGGCGACCGCCAGCCGACCGCCCGGCCGCAGCACGCGCGCGGCCTCGGCGAAGACGCGGGCCTTGAGCGGGGAGAGGTTGATCACGCCGTTCGAGATCACGACGTCGAAGCTCCCGCCCTCGATGGGAAGCTCGTCGATGGGCCCCTCGACGAACTCGACAGTCCCGATCCCCGCCGCATCGCGCACGCGCTTCGCCTTTGCGACCTGCTCGGGCGTGAAGTCGACGCCCACCACGGCACCCCGCGGCCCGACCTGTTGCGCCGCGAGGAAGAGGTCCGTACCCGATCCGCTTCCCAGGTCGAGCACCCGCTCACCATCGCTGATCTCGGCCAGATCGATGTGGTAGCCGACGCCGGCGAATGACTCGAGCGCCTCCTCAGGGATACGGTCGAGCGCGTCAGCCGGATAGCCCAGCCTCTCGGCGAGGCCGCGACCGGTCTCGAAGTGCAGGTCCGCGTCCGCCTCATCGGCGACCTGCCGGTACATCTCCTTCACGCGCGACTCGAGCTCGTCGCCGTCGACCAGAGACGTCGCGTCCAGCTGGGGCAACTCCTCCGGCGCCCTGATCGCGACATCAGGATTGGCGGCATCCTCGCGGGTCATCCTGACCTCCCTTTCATGGAGCGTGCCCGGCCAGAATACCCGCAGCCCGCTGACCAGCTCGCTGGGCGCGGCCTGCGCGCCGCCCCCGCTGCTGCGGTCCCGTAATCCCGTAATACTGGGAGCCGATGTCGGCGCCGCCAGCGTCAGGGACGGCGTGAAGTTCGGAATCCACCTCCCGCTCATGGAGTTCCGGGACGAGGGGCAGTCCGCGGCCCGCGTGCTCGACGCCGTCGACGCTGCCCGGGACTGCGGACTCGCAGCGATCTCAGCCAACGACCATTTCGTCTTCTCGACCCCGTGGCTCGACGGCCCCACGGCCCTCGCGGCAGTCATCGAGCGATCGGGGCGGATGAGGCTGGCGACGTCCGTCTCGCTGGCGGCGCTTCGGGGACCCGTCCCGTTGGCGAAGACACTTGCGGCGCTGGACATTCTCTCCGGGGGCCGGTTGGTCGCGGGGGTGGGCCCCGGTTCCTCGCAGCGCGACTTCGATGCCCTCGGAATCCCGTTCGAGGAGCGGTGGCTGCGTTTCGAGGACTCGGTTACGGTCCTCCGTGCCCTGTTGCGAGGCGAAGCTCCGCCGAGCTCGGCTTTCTTCTCGCCACCCGGCGCGGTGCTCGCGCCGCGACCGCAGGGGAACGGCGTCCCGATCTGGATCGGAAGCTGGGGCTCCGAGGCGGGACTGGAGCGCGTCGCGCGCCTCGCCGACGGCTGGCTGGCTTCCGCCTACAACACCACCCCGCAGCGGTTCGCGGCCGCGAGGGATTCGCTAGCGCGCAAGCTCAGCGAGGCGGGCCGCCAGCCGGCGGGCTTTCCGAATGGGCTGGTCACGATGTGGACGTGGATCACCGAGGACCGAGCGGAGGCTCGCCACGCTCTGGAGGACGTTCTGGCTCCGCTGCTACGGCGCAATCCCGACGAGCTGCGGGGCCATGTGTGCATCGGATCCGCTGTCGAGTGCGCCGAGCTTCTCTCGAGCTATGCACGCGCCGGATGCGAATGGGTACAGCTCTGGCCGCTCGGTGAGGAGCGACGGCAGATCGAGACCTTCGCGGAACGGGTTCGGCCCGAGATCCAGGGGAGCCACTCACCGAGCGGCGATGCCGCGCCGTGAGCGCAGGCTTCGAGCGCGAGGCTTTCGCGAGGTCGACCCCTGCTGCCCTCGGATGACGGGGGGCGCTCATCAGTTCGCCGGACTGGCCGCGCCGAAGGCCTCGCTAGCTGCTCGCCTGCACGGAGATCGCAGGGGCCGGACCATGCCGGGCTCGCAGCAACCTCGCCGCAACTCAACCGCACGCGATTCTGTACTTCTTCGCCTCGTGGCCGAATCGGCAAGAGCATCCTTCCCGCTGCCGGCGTGCGCCTTGATCAGCTGGGGGTCGGTCCTGAGGCCGGCGATCGCCTCGCGTCCTGAGCGGATGATCGCTTGGATGCGCTGCTCATCCCCCTGGGGTGGCGTGCATCCAGGTCGTCGACGGCGCGCCGAAGGATGGGCGCCACCCTCTCATCCACGAACTGCGATTCCGTCGGCGCAGCTTGGGGTTGGAGCCGAAGAAGCCTCGGCCCGCCCGCTTGAGCTGGTCGTTCGGACGCACCCAGATCGCGTTCGCCCGATCCAGAAACTCGCGCTTGCCAAGCGTGGGGTTGTTGTCATGATCCCCGCAGCCGCTCGCCGCCAAGACCAGGAGGGCGGCGAGCAAACCGCTCCTAGCGACCTCCGGGCGCTTACGCGCTCATGGCCGTCCGATACTCGGCGCGGGCCGGGCTTGGCGGCGGCGCTTGCTGAGCGCCACCGCGCCCCCAAGCCCGAGCACGGCGAGACCGAGCGCGGAGCTGGCGCCGATCGCGGCGACATCCCACCCTGAGCCGGATGCGTTCGGATTCACGTTGGCGATAAAGGGCACCGCCCTGGAGCCGTCGCGGCGCAGCACGGAGCCCTTCGAAGACGTGTCATGGCCAACACGAACGTGAGCCGCGGACGGGACCGCCTTGGAGCCGTCGCGGTGCAGGACGAGGTCATCGCCGAAAGCCGGAGCCGCCAGCGCCGCCAGGGCGCACATCGACAGCGGAGTGATAATGGCTCGTGCCCAGACCGAGGTCCTCATGTTTTCTCCCTTCGCTCGATTGCTTGCGCGGGAAGCCTCCATCTAGGCGCCAAAGGGGCGCTTAAGCGCCGCTGAAGACACGCTCGAATTTGCTGTAGCTTGATCGCCGGGGGGTTAGATGGAGTTCTGCATCCTTGGGCCACTCGAGGCCCGCGCCGAGAGCGGGGCGGCGTCGCTGGGGGCCGCGAAGCAGCGGGCCCTGCTCGCGATCCTCCTGCTGCACCCGAACGAGGTCGTCTCGCGGGATCGCCTCATCGATGAGCTCTGGGGCGCCAGCCAGCCGGCGACCGCGGCGAACGCGATCCAGGTCTATGTGGCGCAGGTCCGCAAGGCGCTCGAGCCCGGGCGGCAGCGGAATTCGCCGAGCTCCGTTCTGCTGACCCGTCCGGGCGGTTACCAGCTCCGGGTGGAGCCCGGCGCGCTCGACGCGGAGCGCTTCGAAGACCTGCTGGTCGAGGGCTCGAGCGCGCGCGCCGCGGGCGATCCCTCGACGGCCTCAACGCTACTTCGCGAGGCCCTCGATCTGTGGCGTGGGCCTGCCCTGGCCGATTTCACCTACGAGCCGTTCGCGCAGACCGAGATTGCGCGCCTCGATGAGCTTCGCCTCAGCGCTCTGGAGGAACGGCTCGAGGCGGACCTCGCGCTCGGCAACCACGCGACGGTTGTCGGCGAGCTCGAGGCGCTTGTGCGCGACCACCCGCTTCGAGAGCGGCTCCGTGCCCAGCTCATGCTGGCCCTGTACCGGACCGGCCGTCAGGCTGAGGCGCTGGAGGCCTACCAGGACGCTCGTCGCACGTTGACCGAGGAGCTCGGGATCGTTCCCGGCTCCCAGCTTCAGCGCCTCGAGGGGGCGATTCTGCGCCAGGAAGACGCGCTCGACCTGCCGGCGGAGGCAGAGGCCGAATCGCCCCCGCCATCGGAAACGCCAAAGCCCGCCCCCCAGCGACGCAAGACGGTCACCGTCCTGGTCGCCGCCCGGCGGCCCGCGGCGGGCCTTGATCCCGAGGCGCTCGAGCCACTCGACGAGCGCTATCTGGCCCGGGCGCGGAGGGCGATCGAGCGCCACGGGGGCAGCGTCGAGGGCGGGTTCGGCGACCGGATGCTGGCCGTCTTCGGCATCCCGCTTGTCCACGAGGACGACGCCCTGCGCGCCGCCCGCGCGGCCGTGGAGCTGCCCGGCGGGCAGGCAGGCATCGCAACCGGCGAGGTGGTGACGAGTCAAACCGAGTCGGGCACGCGAAGGCTCGTAGGAGAGCCGCTCGCGCGCGCCCGCCAACTCGCGGAATCGGCTCCTCCAGGCGAGGTGCTGCTCGCGGAGGAGACGCGTGCGCTGCTGTCCGACGCGGCTCGCACGGAGCCGGCGGAGACGGCGGATGGTCCGGCGTGGCGTCTGCGGAAGTTGGCGCCGCAGTCCCCGCCCCTCTCGGGGACTCCCGATGTTGGGATCGTGGGGCGCGCAAGTGAGCTTTCCCAACTGAAGGCCGCGTTCGACCGCACCGCCCGCGACGGGGCCGTTCACCTTTTCACGGTCTTGGGCGCCGCGGGCATTGGCAAGACGAGGCTGGCCGAGGAGTTCGCGTCGCAGATCGCGGAGAGTGCGATGGTCTTGGCGGGGCGATGCGTCCCCTACGGCGAGGGGATCACTTTCTGGCCCCTGCGCGAGATGGTCGGGCAACTCACCGCAAATGCCCGGCTCTCCCAGCTCGTTCGCGGCCGTGGGGACGCGGACCTGATCGCGAGGCGGATCACCGAGGCGGTCGGCCAAGCCGACGCGGCGAGCACGTTAGAGGAGATCTTCTGGGCCTTGCGCGAGCTCTTCGAGTCGCTTGCTCGCGAGCGAGCGCTGGTGTTGGTGTTCGAGGACGTCCACTGGGCGGAGCCCACCCTTCTCGACTTCATCGAGTACGTCGCGGATCGGGTGCGCGGGGTCCCGCTTCTGCTGCTCTGCCTCGCCCGGCCCGAGTTGCTTGAGGCGCGGCCGGGCTGGAGCGGGGGCAAGCGGAACGCCAGCTCGCTGTTCCTCGAGCCGCTCTCCGAGGACGAGTCCGAGCAGCTCATTGGCGCGCTCGCGGCAGGCCTTGCCGACGCCACTCGAACCCGGGTCCAGGAAACCGCGGAGGGCAATCCGCTGTTCCTCCAGCAGACCGTGGCGATGCTAGCCGAGCAGGCCAGCGTCGAAGGAGAGGTCCCGATCCCACCGACGATCGAGGCGGTTCTGGCCGCGCGCCTCGACCGCCTTGGTCCTGGCGAGCGCGCGGTGATCGAGCGCGCCGCCGTGGTCGGCAAGGACTTTCAGGAGGAGGCGGTTGCCGAGCTCGTGGCGAGCGATGCCCGTCCATTCACCTCGCGGCACCTCGAGGCGCTGGTCGGGAAGGAGCTCGTCGACCCGGTGCGCGCTCGCGACAACGGGCGTGAGTCATTCCGGTTCCGCCATGTCCTGATTCAGCAGTCGAGCTATCGCGCGATCCCGAAGCGGGTCCGCGCCGAGCTCCACGAGCGCGTCGCTGTCTGGCTCGAAGCCAAATTGGGTAGCAAGAGTCCCGAGTACGCCGAGCTGGGCGGCTACCACCTGGAGAAGACCTATCGATACCGGGCAGAGCTGCGCTCCGTCGGCGATGCGGATCGTGATCTTGCCCAACGCGCGGCGGAGCTTCTCGCCAGCGAGGGCCGGCGGGCATTTGGCCGCGGCGACATGCCCGCATCGGCCAACCTCCTACAGCGTGCCGTCTCGCTCCTGCCGGCAGACGATCGCGGTCGGCTCCAGTTGCTCAACGATCTCGGCTACGCGCTGTTCGAAATCGGCGAGCTCGAGCGCGCCAACGCCGTGCTGAGCGAGGCGATTGACCGTGGGCGGAGGGGCGGCGATCGAGCGATCGAATGGACGGCCACCGTGAAACTGGCGCACGCGAGGATGTACACAAACCCCGAGGAGCAGGACACCGACGGCCTCATGCGGCTCGCCACCAATGCGATCGAGGTGCTCGAGGAGTTGGGGGATGACCTCGGGATGGCCCGCGCGCTCTGCCTGATGTCCGATGCCCACTGGCCTCGGGGGGAGATGACCGCGGCTGGAGACGCCGCCCGTGAGGCCGCAGAGTGGGCGCGCCGGGCTGCGAGCCGCCGGGAGGAGGCGTGGGGGCTCGGGGCGCTGGCGTTCTCCCTGCTTCATGGACCGACCCCCGCCGAGGAGGCAGGACGCATGACGGAACAGCTGGTGCGCGAAGCGGAGGGCGACCTCGTGCTGGAGGCGAACCTCGCAGGCTTCCTGGCAGCGCAGGAGGCGATGACGGGGCGGTTCGACGACGCCCGGAGGCACGTCGCGGAGAGCTGCGAGCGGCTCCGTGATCTCGGGCTACGGTGGCAGGTCGGGATTCAAGAGATGCTCGCGGGATACGTCGAGTTGTTTGCCGGGGATCCCGTCGCCGCGGAGGTCCACATGCGGCGTGCCAGGGAGTCATTCGTCGCGATCGGCGACCGATGGTCGTTGTCCACGGTTTCAGTCGACCTGCCTCGGCCCGTCTATGAGCAGGGCCGCTATGACGACGCCTTCTCCTTGGTGGCGGAGATCGACGCGGTGTGCTGCCCCGCCGACCGCGAGTGGCAGATGAAGCGCCGGGGCATCCATGCGAGATTGCTTGCGCGGCAGGGCCAGATCGAGGACGCCGAGCGGCTGGCTCGCGATGCAGTGGCTATCGCTTCCGAGACCGATCAGCTCTGGTTTTACGCCGACGTGCTCATGGATCTCGCGGAGGTGCTTCGGATCGCCGCCCGCTTCCAGGAAGGGGCGGACGCAGCAGGACAAGCGCTTCAGCTTTACGAGCGGAAGGGCATCCTCCCGGCCGCGACGCGGGCGAGAGCCCTGGTCGCGGAGCTCGAAGCCGCTCCACAACCAGGGCACTCCGCCTGCTACTGAACGATCGTCGGCGACTCCGTGCAGACCTCCCCGAAGGGGTTGTTCGCGTTGTATTCGACCGTCGCCGTGTCCTTGCCGCCGGGGTCCTTGTCCGGCTGTATGGCGCGAGCATCCACTCGCTTGGCCAGGTACGAGGTGCTCTCGGTCGAGCAGGTGATCTCGACGTACGGATCCTGGCGGGGCGTGGATGGCGCCGCCGCCATCGCCGCTGGGCCGCTCGCCAGGGTCATCTCGGCGGCGAGGATCAGGCCGAGCGTCCTTCGCATGCGAGTCATCTGAGCCCCCTTCTCGGGTCGTTGGTCGATTGACGGCCGCAGCCTGCGCGGAGCCGCTTAAGCGGCGCTGAAGTTGAGCCAAGCGTGGCGAGGGTTCTCAGGGCCGTATGGCGACAGCGCGCGTTCGCCGAAGGTGCAGAGGTGCGCCTGAGAGGAGTCGAACCTCCACGAGCCTATGAAGCTCACAAGGCCCTCAACCTTGCGCGTCTACCAGTTCCGCCACAGGCGCCTGAGGGCCATCGATTCTAGAGGGGTTGCTTCCGTCCGCGCCGGCGTTTACCCTACGAACATGTGTTCCCTCAAGCGGGCCATCCGGCGGTGGATCGCATGACAAGGAGTTGACCGTGGACCTGACCAAGCGACAGAAGGAGATCTTCGACTTCATCCGCAGCTATGCGTCCAAGACCGGGTACCCGCCGACTGTGCGTGAGATCGGCAAGGCGGTTGGGCTGCATTCCTCCTCGACCGTGCACGCCCATCTCGCGAACCTCGAGAAGGTGGGTCTCCTTCGCCGCGATCCCACCAAGCCGCGGGCCATCGAGCTGCTCGTCGGGAAGGCCAAGCGGGCGGTCCAGGCCTCGACCGTCCCGGTGGTAGGCGAGGTCGCGGCCGGCGAGCCGATCCTCGCCGAGGAGAACATCGAGGAGTATCTCGAGCTTCCGCCGGTGATCGGCGGCGATGAGGCCGACTTCATCCTCCAGATCAAGGGCGACTCGATGAAGGACGTCGGGATTATCGACGGCGATTACGTGGTCGTCCAGCAGGCGAACTCGGCGCGAAACGGCGAGATCGTGGTCGCGCTGCTCGAGGACGAGGCGACCGTGAAGCGGTTCTTCCGGGAGAGGGAACGGGTGCGCCTGGAGCCCGCGAACACCAATTACAAGCCGATCCGGACGCGGAACGCGAACGTCGTGGGACGCGTCGTGGGGGTGTTTCGGAGGGTCTGATGAGCGCGCTGGCGACAAGCGAGGCTCCTTTGGCCCGCCCGAAGGCGGAGGCGGCGGGGCCCTCGAACCCGCGCCTGTTCGAGCCGCATGGGCCGACGCTCGAGGACAGGGTCATCGCGGCCTGGGACGAGCTCAGCGCGGCCGGTCAGGTGACCTGCCCGATCTGCTCGGGCGAGCTGACCCGCACCAGCGGCTGCGAGCGCTGCGGTTCCGAGCTCTCCTGAGAAGCGGCCCCGCGGGGCCGCGTGTTTACCCCCTCTGGGCGGGATGCTCCGCCGGCAAGCAGCCACCCCCGGGAGCCTCCAAATGCCCCCTACACTTGATCGCGCAGGCCATGCAGTCGCGGGGGGAGGTGATCCCTCGAGGAAAGTCCGGACACCACAGGGCAAGGACGGTCGGTAACCGCCGACCCGGCGAAAGCCGAGGGAAAGTGCCGCAGAAACGACACGGCCGATGGCGCGGCAACACGTGAGCCGCGCACAGGCAAAGGTGAA
>JBKPHA010000067.1:0-31993 GCA_046729615.1 Actinomycetota bacterium | reverse complement strand
GTCCAGCGCGCGATGATGGCTCGGGCCTTACGGTGGGAGGCGCCGTCGAGGCGCTCGAGTAGCTCGGACCATTCAGCCACGACCTCTCGCTGGCACTTCTCGGGTTGCTGCTGAGCTATGACGCGCACTCGACGTGCTGCTTGTGCAAGTTCTGCGTTGTGGGTCATGTCGTCTTGCTTGAGGTCCGGGTTGAGGTTGTCGCTCAATGGTTCCTTTCTTCCCGTTCGGAATGAGCCTGGGGCGTTGCACGGTTGCGCGGTTGCCGAGGCCCCACCCGGCGTGTTCGCCAGTTGTTCGCCAGTCAGACACCGATTCAGCCGGATACAACCGGACGCAATCGGCTATTTCATGGTCGAAACGCACCCCATCGTGCGTGCGTCGAAGATCGCGAGGACCTTCAGGGGAATCGGGAGAGGAGCTTCTCGTGGCCGGCGAGGGTCGTGGACGTTGCGCCCGTGATCTCGACGTCGACGAACTCCCCCGGCTGCGCAGTCCCGTCGAAGTTGACCGTCTTGTTGTGGGGGCTTCGGCCGCGCAGCCGCGACGGGTCGGTGCGGCTCGGACCCTCGACCAGCACTTCCACGGTGCGCCCGACGAAGCGCTGCGCGCGCTCGTGGGCCCGCCGCTGGACCAGTTCGACGAGACGCTCCATCCGCCCGCGCTTGACCGGATGGGGGATCTGTTCCGGCATCTTCGCCGCTTCGGTCCCGCGCCGGGGCGAGAAGATGAACGTGAACGCCCCGTCGTAGCCGACCTGTTCCGTGACCTCGAGGGTCTGGGCGAAGTCCTGCTCCGTCTCTCCGGGAAAGCCCACGATGATGTCGGTGGTCATCGCGCAGTCCGGGACTTGCTCGCGGATCTGGGCCACGCGGTCCAGGTAGCGCTCGCGGTTATAGGTGCGGCGCATCGCCTTCAGGATCCGGTTGGAGCCGGACTGGAGCGGCAGGTGGATGTGCGGGCAGAGCGCCGGCAGCTCGGCATGGGCGCGGATCACGCCCTCACGGATGTCCTTGGGATGCGGGCTCGTGTAGCGGATCCGCTGGATCCCGTCGATGGCGTCCACGCGGCGCAGGAGCTCGGCGAAGGTGATGCGGCGATCCTTCGGGAGATCGCGGCCGTAGCTGTTGACGTTCTGCCCCAGCAGCGTCACCTCGGTCACGCCGTCCGTGGCGAGCGCCTCGATCTCGGCGACCAGCTCGCGCGGATCGCGGCTCACCTCGCGACCCCGCGTCTGCGGCACGATGCAGTACGCGCACACGCAGTTGCAGCCCACGCTGATCTGCACCCAGCCCTGGAACTCGCGCTCGCGCTTGGCGGGCAGATGCCCGGAGAAGTCCTCGAACTCGAAGTACCCCTGGGCCGTGAGCGAGTCCTGTGCCAGGAACTCCCCGAGGCGGTGGATCTGCCCCGGCCCGAAGGCCACGTCCACGAACGGGAACCGCTCGAACACCTCGTCCTTGACGGACTGCGCCCAGCACCCGCCGACTCCGATCATGCGCTCCGGATCCTCGGACTTAAGCCGCTTGGCCTCCCCGAGATGCGCGACGAACCGGTTGTCGGCCGACTCCCGGATCGAGCAGGTGTTGAAGAGGATCAGGTCGGCGTCATCTCGGGCCTCCGCCTGCTCGTAGCCGAGCGACTCGAGCATGCCCTTCATGCGCTCGGAGTCGTGCTCGTTCATCTGGCACCCGAACGTCGTGACGTGGTAGCTCTTTGGCGGCATTCGCCTCTCCACGACGACCGATTGTAGGTCGCACGTCACTCGGGGACAGGCCGCGATTAGCTCGCCCCGAAGTACGAGTTCGAGACGGTTCCGGCGCCGGCCTGGTCGGCGTCTGTAACGACTCGAATCGCGCACCTCCTTCCCGGGGGCCCAGCGTGAAGGTCGCGCACGTGTGGAGGACCTCGCAGATCGGCCAAGATGTAGGGCGTGGATGAGTCGACAGTCAGCGCGATGCTCCAGCAGCACTTTTCGTATGCGAGCAGCGATCCCGACCTCGCCCACCAGATGTACCGCGACGACGCTGTTCTCGAGTTCCCGCAATCCGGCGAACGCTTCGTGGGAGTCGAGAACTTCCGCGAGTGGAGAAGCGGCTATCCCGCTTCAACGAACTTCGAGTTCCGGGAGATCAGAGGCCGGGATGATTTCTGGGTCGCCGAGGTCTCGGTCGGGTACGACGAGGGTCCTTCGAACTTCGGGGTAAGCATCCTCGAATTTCGAGGCGACAAGATCGCGCGTGAGTCGATCTACGTCGCCGAGGGATGGCCCCCACCAGAGTGGCGGGCTCAATGGAGGGCCGCGCCGTAGCTGCTCCTCGGCTCAGGCTGCGCTCGCCGTGCAGGTGAAGCTCGGACGGAAGGAACTGTCGCACGAGGTGACCTGGTAGCGCGCCATCGTCGAGATATATAAGGCGGAGCGCCGCGCCGCCGTCCTACTGGACGGTCAGCGTCCCCTTCATCCCGGCGGCCTCGTGGCCATCCACGCTGCAGAAGAACGTGTACTTGCCGGGCTTGACGTCGTTCAGGGCGAGCGTCGTCGAGCTGTTCATCACCTGATCCGAGCAGCCGAGCTCGTCGCCGCTTGTGGTCTCTACGCAGACGTCGTGCGGGATCGCCGGGTTCGGATTGTCGAAGTCGATCGTCAGGCTCCCGGCCTTCGCGGTGAGCGACGTGGTGTCGAAGGCAATCTGGGTCGGATCGGCGGCGAGCTTGACCGTCGATCCACCTCCGCCACCGGCGGGAGTCGTGGTGCCCCCGGCGGCCGCGGTCGTCGCCGTGGTCGTCTCCGCCGCCTGCTCGGCCTCCCGGTGGCGCTGCTCGTCGCGCGCGTTCAGGACCGCGAACACCGCCGTCGCGCCGACGAGCGCCGCGAAGTAGAGGATTGCGCCCGCCAACACGCCGCGGTTGGGCGGAAAGCTCTCGAACCGAAGCCCGACCGCCGAGACCGCGACGGCGGAGACGAGGAGGGTGATCCCGAAGACGTAGAACAGCGTCTCGTTCATGCGGCGGCCATCCTAGTGGTCGCTCCCATCGCTGGCGCCTCGGCGAGGAGCCGTTTCGGGGCCGACGTCGTGTAACGCGCCACTAGCTCGCGTACGCCGTCGCCCGGCTCTCCCTGATGACGGTGATCTTCACCTGGCCGGGGTACTCGAGCTCGCGCTCGACCGCCGCAGCGATCTCGTGCGAGAGGAGCGTGGCTCGCTCGTCGTCGACCTTGCCGGGGTCGACGATCACGCGGATCTCGCGGCCCGCGCGCATCGCGTAGACGCGCTCGACGCCGTCGTGCCGCGAGGCGATCTCCTCGAGCTCCCGCAGGCGCTCCACGTACTCCTCGAGCGAGTCGCCGCGGGCGCCAGGCCGGGCGCCGGAGAGCGAATCGGCGATCTGCACGATGACGGCCTCGACGGTCCGCGGCTCGACCTCATTGTGGTGCGCCTCGATTGCGTGCGCGACGGCCTCGGGCTCGCCGTGACGCGCCGCGATCCGCGCGCCGACCCTAGCGTGCGGCCCCTCGATCTCATGGCTCACGGCTTTGCCGATGTCGTGAAGCAGCGCCGCCCGGCGCGCGGTCTCCACCGATGCCCCGAGCTCGGCCGCGACCAGACCGGCCAGCTCCGAGCACTCGATCAGGTGGTCGAGCACGTTCTGTCCGTAGCTCGTGCGGAACTTGAGCTTGCCCAGCAGCCGCATCAGCTCGGGGTCGAGTCCGTGCACCCGCGACTCCAGCACCGCCCGCTCGCCTTCCTCCGTGATCCGCTCGTCGATCTGCTCCTTCGCCTGCTCGTAGGTCTCCTCGATGAGCGCGGGATGAATGCGGCCGTCGGCGATCAGGCGCTCGAGCGTGGTCCGCGCGATCTCTCGGCGGACGCCGTCGAAGCTCGACAGCATCACCGCGGACGGCGTCTCGTCGATGATGATGTCGACACCCGTGAGCTTCTCGAGCGCGCGAATGTTGCGGCCATCGCGGCCGATGATCCGGCCCTTCATCTCATCGCTCGGGAGCTCCACCAGACGGGTCGTGTTGTCGCCGGCGTGCTGGGCGGCGATCCGCTGCATCGCGACGGAGAGGATGTTCCGGGCACGGCGCTCGGCCTCGTGCCTCGTCTCGTGCTCGATCTCCTGGAGCCGGAGCGCGGCCTGGTGCCGCGCCTCCTGCTCGATGTCCGCGATGAGGAGCTGCTTCGCCTGGGCGGCGCTCAACCCGGAGATTCGCTCGAGCTCGCGCCGCTGCACGCGCTTGGCGCGCTTGAGCTCCTCCGCCTGCTGCTCCACGTTTCGCTCCCGGTCCTCGAGCGCCTGGAGGCGCCGCTCGAGATCGGCCCGCTGCACCTCCAAGGACTCAAGCTCGCGGAGCGCCCGCTCCTCCATCCGCGCGATCTCGGCGCGACGGGCTTGAAGCTCGTCTACCGCTCCTCTGCCGTTTGCGCGCTCGGCCCGATCCTCTGTGGCGGTAGCCTGCCGCCGCCGACGTTGAAACAGCGCGCGTATCTCCATCGCTACCTTCCCCGGCCGCGATCGGCCGAACTGGTCGTGTTGTCGCTCGGACGCGCTGGCTGCGCGTCACGAGCCGGCGGCGCACGAGATACGCATGTCCGCTATCGCCCTACCGGGCGGACGCCCTAAGTCCGAAGCCTCCCCGGGTTGGCGGTGCTTTAAGTCTCATTTCGAGCGTTCGTGGTCAAAAATCGCAAATAGCAGGTCATTCGTCTCATCGCGCGACCGACGGCCGCTACACGCATCGTAGTCGCGGAGGGTCGATGTCGCAAGGCACGAGATGGCGGCGGCGCAAGGTCGCCCAAAACGGGTCGGTTCCACCTGGGCACTCCCCGGGGCTTCCCAAATCACGAAACCGCGGAACCCGAGAGCTCCCGGCAATGGCGAACGAGCACCAGTCCCTGCCACTGACGAATGCCATTGCAAACCACCCACCCCTTGTGCTCGCAGAAAGCGAAATCCATCCATCCCCGCGAACTATCAACGATGGTCGGGAAGCGGCACCTATGTCGCCGCTTCCCGACCATCGTCCGGCCGATTCACTACGCCGCCCACGCCGACCGCACCGCCTCGTAGGCGATCTCGTAGTCGTAGCCGCGGCGGGTCAGATACTCCAGCGCCCGCCGGCGCTCGGCGTTACCCTCCAGCGGGCGGCCGCGGAGGGCGAGGAGCTTGCGAGCCCGGCCGAGCTGGTCGCGATAGGAGTCCGCTGCGAGGGTCGCCTCCACCGTTTCGCTGGGCACGCGGCGCGCCAGAAGTGCTGCCCGGATCCGCTCGGGTCCCCAGCCGGAGAGCTCGCGCTTGTCCTCGGCGTAGCGGCGGGCGAAGCGCTCGTCGTCGAGGACGTCGGCTTCGGCCAGGCGCGTGAGCGCGACCTCGACCTCCTCCGGGGCGAACCCCCGCTCATCCAGCCACAGCGCGAGCTCGTGCGCCGTTCGCTCCTTACGCTGGAGCGCGGCGAGCGCGACCTCGAAGGCGTCCGCCTGCGCCATCGCCCCGGCGCCTGGATTATGCGGCCTTTCGCTCCGCCTCGGGCTCGGCCGCGGTGTCCGTGATCGACGTCGCGTCCGCGGATTCGGCAGGCGCCTCTGCGGAGCCGATCGGACGCTCGATTTCGAGGATTTCGAACAGCCTCGTCTCGATCTCGCGGGCGACCTCCGGGTTCTCGGACAGGAACTGCTTCGTGTTGTTGCGGCCCTGACCGAGCCGCAGCTCACCGTAGGAGAAGAACGAGCCCGACTTCTGCACGAGGTCGTGCGCGAGCGCCAGGTCGAGCAGGCAGCCCTCCTTGGAGATCCCGGTGCCGTATTCGATGTCGAACTCGGCCTGCTTGAACGGTGGGGCGACCTTGTTCTTGACCACCTTTACCCGGACGCGGTTGCCGATCGCCTCGGTGCCCTCCTTGAGGGTCTCGATGCGACGGATGTCGAGGCGCTGCGAGGAATAGAACTTGAGCGCCCGCCCACCGGGCTGCGTCTCCGGTGAACCGAAACTGACCCCAATCTTCTCCCGGATCTGGTTGGTGAACACGCAGACCGTGTTAGCGCGGTTGAGGTTGCCCGCCAGCTTGCGGAGCGCCTGTGACATGAGCCGTGCCTGCAGGCCGACCTGCTGCTCCCCCATCTGCCCCTCGAGCTCGACCCGGGGCGTGAGCGCCGCCACCGAGTCAACCGCGACCAGGTCCACGGCGCCGGAGCGCACGAGGACGTCCACGATCTCGAGGGCCTGCTCGCCGTAGTCGGGCTGCGAGACCAGGAGCTCGTCTACGTCCACCCCGATCTTCCGTGCGTAGATCGGATCGATCGAGTGCTCGGTGTCGACGAACGCGCAGATCCCGCCGCGCGCCTGGGCCTCCGCGATGATGTGGTAGACGACGGTCGTCTTGCCCGAGGACTCGGGGCCGAAGATCTCGATGATCCGTCCGCGGGGCACGCCGCCGACCCCGAGCGCGAGGTCCAGTGAGAGCGCCCCGGTGGGGATCGCCTCGACCTGGATCGCCCCCTCGTCGCCGAGCCGCATGAGCGACCCCTGGCCGAACTGGCGCTCGATCTGCGTCACCGCCGCCTGGAGGGCCGCATCCTTCGCCTTGGCCTCCTTGTCGGCCGCCTTCAGTTCTGCCCTGCTTGCCTGTGCCATCTTCTTCATCACCTTTCTGCTGCGAGCGTCAAATTCAACTCAGCCAGTCGGACGGACCAGCAGGTTCAACTCGGCCAGTCGGACGTAATCGGCGCCCGAAGGGCCCAGGAACGAGCGGTAGAGCGCCAGCCGAGGGGCCTCGAACTGCTCCGTGAGCTCGGCTGGCAGCACCTCCGGCGGGGATTCCACCCGCATGGACTTCCCGCGTCGGCCGCGGGCGCGGGGACCCCGCTCAGAGCGCACTCGCGCCACGGTCACGTGGGTCCAGAACTCCCGTTTCTCGGGCTCGTAGAGGTGCGCCGCCCCGAGGCGCTCGGAAAGCTCGGCCTGAAGCTCGGTGGCCGCAGGGCTCTCACCGGCCACGGCGAAGAGCCGCGGGCGCTTGGGCGGGACGGGAACCGGCTCAGACGCTAGGCGGATCTCAACGGGCCGCGCCTCGACCCCGGTGACCACCGACGCGATGCGCTCGATTTCGCGCTCGGGGTGGTAGCTCAGGAAGCACAGGGTCACGTGCAGGGCCTCCGGTCGCACCGGGCGCAGCGCCGGATCGACCAGCGCCCGCGATTGCCAAGCCGCGAGGGCGTCGAGCACTCGGTCGGGCAGGTCGAGCGCGACGAACAGCCGCGCGCGCGGGCTCTTCAACCGCTTCTTGGCCATGTGCGTCGGGCCGGTGCCGTAAGGCACCGGCAGAGGCAGGTGTCGTTCACGGGTGTGTGCGGGCCGGTGTCGTACAGCACCGGCAGAGATAGGGCTCGTTCATGGATTCGGGGAACCTATGCGTTCGCGGCGCTCGCGATTGCGCCCTTCCGTAAGAAGATTGCCTCGAATGGCTCACGAAATGCCGCATGTCGAAGGCGTCGAGCACCGATTCACCCGTGCCAACGGGATCCGGATGCACGTCGCGGAGGCGGGATCGCCCGAGGCTCCGGCGGTTCTGCTCCTCCACGGCTGGCCCCAGCACTGGTACATGTGGCGGCGCGTCATGGCCGGTCTTGGGGATGGCTTCCGGCTGCTGGCGCCGGATCTTCGCGGCTTCGGCTGGACGGAGGCTCCCGGTCACGGCTACGACGGCGAGACGCTGGCCGCGGATCAGGTGGCGCTGCTCGACGCACTCGGGCTGGAGCGCGCCCACCTCGTCGGGCACGACTGGGGTGGCTGGACCGCTTTCTGCATGGGAATCCTGCACCCGGATCGCGTCGGCCGGATGGTGGTCTGCAACGCGCCCCATCCCTGGCCACGGCTGTCGCTCGACGTCACGCTGGAGGCGTGGCGCAGCTGGTACGCGTGGCTGATCGCGGCGCCGGGGCTGGGGCGGCGGCTGCTGGAGAGCGAGTGGATCGGGCGCCAGTACATGCGCATCAATGCCGGTCTGCCGTTCAGCGACGAGGAGGCGGAGGTCTACGCGCGGAGCTTCCGCGAGCCGGCGAGAGCCGAGGCCATCGTCGAGCTCTACCGCTACTACCAGCGAGTCGTGTGGGAGATGGTGCGCGGGAGATGGAGGCGCCACCGCCTCCTGAGGCCGACGCTGCTTCTGTTCGGGGCCCGCGACGCCTCGCTCAGCACGAAGCTCCTGCCCGGATACGAGGCATACGCGGATGAGATGCGCGTCGACCTCGTCGCCGATTCGGGCCACTTCATCGTCGACGAGAAGCCGGAGCTCGTAATCGCGAGCGTCCGAACGTGGCTGTCGTCCGCCGCAGGCGAACGGCACTGAGGCGGCGGATCGCCCCTCAGCCCGTGACCGCCACCGCGTCCGGGCCGCAATCCGCCCGGCCACGGGCGATCCTGGCGCGCAGCGGCAGGTCCCGCGACGAGGAGCCAACCTGCACTCGATAGCAGCCTGCGGCGACCTTCCAGTCGTTCTTTCCGATCGCCCAGTGGGCGAAGTCATCGTCCCGGAGCGGGATCGTGACCGTCTTCGTCGCGCCGGGGCTGAGTGAGAGCGTGTCGAACCCCTTGAGCTCCCTCGGGGGCTCTGGCAGCTTGCGGCTCGACGGCAGGCCGAGGTAGAGCTCGGGGACCGCTACGCCCTTGCGGTCGCCGGCGTTGACGACCCGGAAGCTGACCCGCGCGACGACCGAATGGCGACCGGACGCCGGTTTCACCCGGAGCCGGTTGTAGCGGAACCTGGTGTAGGAGAGACCGAACCCGAATGGAAACGCCGGCTTGCGGTCCTTGGCGTCGTACCACCGGTACCCGACGAAGACCCCCTCCTTGTAGTGCACCTGGTCGTTGACGCCCGGATAGAGCTTCGGGCGGTTGCCGGTGGTCGGCAGGTCGCCCGGGCGCCGTGGGAACGTGACCGGCAGGCGTCCACTGGGGTCCGCCTTGCCGAACAGCACGCGCGCGATCGCCGTCCCCCCCTTTTCCCCCGGATACCACGCCTCGAGCAGCCCCTTGGCGTCACCTCGCCAGGGCGTCAGCACCGGGCCGCCGTTCTGCATCACGACGATCGTTCGCGGATTGGCGTCCGCGACCTCCCTGATCAGCGCATCCTGGTTGCCGAACTCCGACGGACATTCCAGCGTCAGGCAGGCTCGATCGACGCCCTCCGACATGTAGTCGCGCACGAAGACGATCGCGACACCGGCACCGCTCGCGGCCGCCGTCGCCTGCGTCGGGTCGCTGCCGTCGGCGTAGCGGATCTCCGTCGACGACGGCACCGCCCGCGTGATCGCGTCGAGCGGGGTCGTGTAGAAGAACGGGTTGACGTGCGAGGAGCCGCCTCCGAAGGCATACTGGGTCGCGCCAGGGCCGATCACGGCGATCGACCGAAGCTTGCGCGCGTCGAGCGGCAAGATGCGCCCCCGGTTCCGGAGGAGCGTGATGGCCGACTCCTCGATTCGCCCCGCCACTCTGGCGTGCGCCTCGGCGTTGATCCGGATGGGGTTGTTCGTGTAGCCCCGGCGGTCGAACACGCCGTAGGCGAACATCGTCCGCAGGATGTTGAAGACGTGCGGCCGGATGTCGCTCATGTCCACGCTGCCGTTGGCAAGCGCCGCGTTCACCGCGGCCGGGCCGTAGGTGATCCCCGGGAAGGGGTCGAAGTCGAGTCCGCTGCGCAGCGATGCCGCGGTGTCCTCGGCGGCGCCGTGGTCAGAGAGAAGGATCCCGTGGAACCCCCATTCCCTCCGCAGCACGCGGAGGAGAAGCGTTCGGTTTCGGCAGGCGTGGGTGCCGTTCACCTTGTTCTTAGCGCACATGACCGCGCCGACGTCGGCGTCCCGAACCGCCGCCTCGAACTGCGGGAAGTAGATCTCGTGAAGCGTGCGCTGATCGACGTCGACGTTGACCTTGCGGCGGTCGCCCACCAACCCCTCCCTTGCCCTCAACCACCGCTTCGTGGTCTTCGGAGAAAGCGTGTTGGCCGCGGGGCCGGCATACCCCTCCTGGTTGTTGGCGGCGAAGTGCTTGACCACCCCGATCACGCCCTGGCGTTGAAGGCCGCGGATCCAGTCGACCGTCATGCTCGAGTCGAGGAACGGATCCTCGCCGTAGCCCTCGAAGGTTCGGCCGCCCAGCGGAGTGCGCATGATGTTCACCGTCGGCGCGTAGACGAAGTCGTTGTCCATGTTCTTGGCTTCATCCCCCACCACCGCGCCGGCCTTTCTCGCCAGCGCGGGGCTCCAGGTCGCCGCCAGTGCGAGCGGCGCCGGCAGCGCCGTGGCGCGTCCCTGTCGCACCCCGGCGGGCCCGTTGTCGAAGTTGAGCTGCGGGAGCGGGAGGCGCTCGATCCCCAGGCTCGTCGCGCTGTGCTGGTAGGGGCGGCCCCCTTGCCCGGTGTTGGGGAGCTGTTCCCCGGCGAGAAGGGAGATCTCCTCGTCGGGGGTCATCGCGTCGAGGAGCAGGCGGGCGCGCTCGGCCGGAGAGCGCGACGCCTTGCACCATGGCCGCCCCGTCGGGTCCGCGCATGGACCTGGCACCGCGGCGGCGTTCGCCGCCGAGAGCAATGCGGCGACGCCCGCAGCCGCGACCACGATCGCGAGCAGCCATGCTCGCGCTGGTCCCCGACTTGCCCCTGCACTCCGACGCACTGCTGCGAGCATATCCGGCGGTGCAGCGGAACGGCGTGCTCGAGCCAGCCGCGGGGTGAGCTGCCACACGGGCGGGAATGGGCAGATGGGCCATCGGCCGGATACCCGAAACCCCAGGTCAAATCAATCCAGTCCCGGAAAGCCGGAGCGGATTGCGTTGACCGGGAGTACCGGGCAGTGGAGGGTTGCGTTCTCTGTCAGCCCTCGGCGCTAGCCCGCCAGGTCCTCGCCGCGCAGCAGGCGCCGGATGAGGTGCATGGCAACCGTCGTGGCGCGGTCGCGGATCTCGGCCCGGTCTCCCGGCAACACGGGGTCGCGGGCGAGGACATCCCCTCCCGAGAGCTTGACGCAGATGCACACGTACCCGACCGGCCTCTCCGGCGTCCCTCCCTCGGGTCCGGCGATCCCAGTGATCCCCACGCCGACGTTCGCGTGGAAGCGCCCCCGGGCGCCGTCCGCCATCGCCTCCGCCACCTCGGGTGAGACGGCGCCATGACGCCGGATCAGCCCGCCGGAGACGTCCAGGAGCTCCTCCTTCGCCTCGTTTGAGTACGCGACGACACCGCCGGCGACATACGCCGAGGACCCCGGCCGCTCCGTCAGCCGTGCCGCCAAGAGCCCGGCGGTGCATGACTCCCCCAGGCCGATCCGCCGCCCGGCCAGGAGCTCGGCCACCTGGTCGTCGATCGAGGAGTCGTCGCGGCTGAACACGTAGCGCTCAAAACGCTCGTCGAGCTCGTCCATAAGCCGGCGCGCGACCGCCTCGGCGCCGTCGCGATAGCGAATCTCGATCTCGAGTTCCGCCCGCCGCAGGCAGGTGGTGATCTCAAGCGGCGCGAGGTCCACGGCGCCTTCGATCTCGCGCAGCGCCACGGCGACCTCGGATTCGGGGATCCCGAAGATGCGCATCGTCTCCGTGCGGATGGGCGTTGCCTCCGCGAGCGCGGCTTGCGCCGCGTCCGTCGCGAGTGCCTTGGGCCACATCGTCTGGAGCTCCCGGGGCGGCCCGGGAAGCACGATCACCGTGGGCCCGGCCGTCGAAACGACCAGGCCGGGCGCGGTTCCGGCTGGGTCAATCGGCGTCGCGCCCTCCGGGACCAGCGCCTGCTTTCGGTTGGCCTCGCGAAGCGCCTCAGCGTCGAACCGCATACGCCGCGCGAATGCCGCCAGGATCTGGGCGATCCGCTCCTCGAGTGCCGGGTCGAGGACGAGCGGGCGTCCCGCGAAATCGGCGACCACCTCCGCCGTCAAGTCATCCGCGGTCGGGCCCAACCCGCCGCTCGTGACGATGAGCTTGACCCTCAGGTCCGCCAGGAACTTCAGCGCCGCACGCAGATCCGCGGCGCGGTCCCCAACGCAGACGATGTGCGAGACCTCGACCCCGAACTCGCCAAGCCGCTCCGCGATCCAGGGGCCGTTTCGGTCGGAGATCCGACCCGTGAGCAGCTCGGTGCCGGTGACGACGATTCCGGCGCGAATGCCCCCCTCGCTCACGGGCACTTCTTCCCCTGGAAGGGAATCTCGTGGATGCCGCTCGCGTCGATCTCGTAGCTCGCGGGCCGCTTCGAGTGCACCCGTTGGGGCTTTCCGCCGAGGACCACTGTGGTCGTCCCTCCCGAGATCAGGTCGAGACGGTAGTTCTCGGCCGGCGGCTGGAAGGGCCCCTGCTTCGAGCCTGCAACGAGCGTCTGGGAGTCGATGAGCGGCCGCCCGTGACCGGGGAGAAGGCAGACGACCATTTCGTCGTGGGTAATCAGAGCCAGTGACACGGCCTGGCCCGATGATCCGCCATTCCCGTTGCCGCCCTGATTCTGCCCGGGCGATCCATGGTGGTGGCGGGCGTGCCTTCCCTTTCCATGCGTTCCGGTTCCCGCGGCGCTGAACCAGTCGAGCGGGTCGATCCGGACGACGGCGACAGCCGCAACAACGGCCAACGCGATCACGCCGACGACGGCGAGGATGGTCCCCCAGGAACGCCGCTGCGGCTCGAGGCGGCGCCGTCGCTCGAGGAGCGGCTCGGAGAAGAGGTAAGGCTGCTCGGTCGCGGGCGAGCGCTCGATCGTGCGCCGGTACTCCTCGACTAGGGCATCAGCATCGAGCCCCAGGTAGCGGGCGTAAGTGCGCAGGAACCCCTTGACGTACGTCGGCCCAGGCAGGAGGTCCCAGTCCTCGTTCTCGAGCGCCCGCAGGTACCTCGCCCTGACCCTGGTCGCCCGCTCGACTTCGAGGATGTCCAGGCCCCGCCGCGAGCGGGTGCCTCTGAGCACCTCGCCGATCTGGAGGCCACCTTGATCCCGTATCGCCATTGCGGCGCATATTCTGGCCACCGTCGCCGTGTCCCGCCGACGACCGCGAGAAATCAGTCGACGCGCGCGCTCACCGAGTCGAGGTCCGGTTCGGCGGCCTCCGCGTCACCCTCGGCTGCGAAGCTCCCCCCGCCGCGGGCTCCCAGCACACGAAGCAGCTCGCCCTCCGTGACCAGCACTTGCCGCGGCTTGGAGCCCTCGTATCCCGAGATGATGCCTCGCCGCTCGAGCATGTCGATGAGCCGCCCGGCGCGCGTGTAGCCCACGCGCAGGCGGCGCTGCAGCATCGAAACGGACGCAGTCTGGCTCTGGACCACGATCCGCGCCGCCTCGTCCAGGAGGTCGTCGCTGTCCGGTGAGAGGTCCTCCTCGCGGTCGTCCTGTGCCTCCTCCCGCACCTCCAGGAGCGCCGGATCGAACTCAGGCTCACCCTGGCGCGCCCAGTGCAGCGAGATCCGCGCGATCTCGCGCTCGGTCACGAACGCACCCTGAAGCCGCTGAAGCCGCGACGTTCCTACCGGCCTGAAGAGCATGTCCCCCTGCCCGAGGAGCGTCTCCGCGCCCCCCTGGTCGAGGATCACCCGCGAATCGACCTGTGAGGCGACCGAGAACGCGATTCGCGCCGGGATGTTGACCTTGATCGTGCCCGTGATGACATCGGTGGACGGGCGCTGCGTGGCGAGGACGAGATGGATCCCAACGGCGCGCGACTTCTGCGCCAGCCGGATGATGGAGTCCTCGACCTCCGCGGGCGCGACCATCATCAGGTCAGCGAGCTCGTCGATCACGCACAGGATGTGGGGAAGGGACGGCTCACCGGCTCTCGCCCGCGCTCGGTTGAGCTCGGCGAGGTTCCGCGCGCGCGCCGCTCCCATCACGGCGTAGCGGCTCTCCATCTCGCCGATCAGGTTGGCGAGCACGTTCGCGGCCAGGCGCGGATTCGTGACCACGGGCGTCAGCAGGTGCGGCAGCCGCTCGTAGTGGTTGAGCTCCACTCGCTTGGGGTCGACGAGCACCAGGCGAACCTCATTGGGGGAAGCGTGAAGGAGGATCGAGCAGAGCATCGCGTTGATGCACCCGGATTTTCCGGAGCCCGTCGTGCCCGCGACGAGGGCGTGCGGCATGAGCGCCAGGTCCGTCCACACTGCCTGGCCCGAGACGTCCTTGCCCAGCCACACCGCGAGCGGCGAGGAGCCCTTGGGCCGCCCGTCGTAGATGTCGCCCAGGCGCACCAGACGGCGTCGCTGATTCGGCACCTCCACCCCGACCGCCTTCTTTCCGGGAATGGGAGCCAGGATGCGGATGTCGGTCGAGGCCAGGGCATAGGCGAGGTCGTCGCGAAGCTGCGCGACCTTGCCGACCTTGGTGCCCGGCGCGAGCTGAAGCTCGTACCGGCTGACGTGCGGTCCGCTGACGACGCCCAGCAGGCGCGCCTCGACCCCGAAGTTGCGAAGCGCCTCGAGCACCGCGCCCGCTGTGGCCTCGCGGTCACGGGTGTCGGGGCCCGGATCACCCTTGCCCCGCTCCAGCAGCTTCGGCCCGGGAAGCTGGTAGTCGATCTCCTCGGACTCCGTGACGCCGGAGCGGCGGTTGTCCATCGGCGTCAGATCAGCCTCCTCGGCGCCGGCGTCCTCGCACTGCGCCTCAGCGCCCTGGCCGCGCTCGTCGCCGGGCGGGTGCGCGGCCGTTTCGTCGTAGCCGAACTGGTCCGGTCCGGGCGACTCGGGCTCGTCGGCCTCCCAGCCGGAGTCGGTGCCGTCCGCGAATCGACCGGTGTCTGTGCCGTGGATCTCGGACGCGGGTGCGGACGATGTCGCCAGCGGCTCCGTTGTGTCCGCGCGCGTGATCGCGATGTCGCGGCTGTCGGGTTCCAAGTCCGGGATACCCTGGCCGCCGGAGAGGCGCATCGTCTTCGCGAGCTCCCGAGTTCCGGTGCCGGCGGACCGGGCGAGGCGCCCGGCTCCGGCGAAGAGGCTCGTGACGGTGGTCTGGCTGATGAGCAGCACGCCGCACGCGAACAGCAGCACGGCGAGGATCTGCGCTCCAAGCCGGTGAAAGAGGGTTGTCGTGGCCCAGTACAGAGCCTCGCCCAGGATGCCGCCATGGACCAAGTAGAAGGGCTGGTCGAAGTAGCCGTGCCTAGCTGGATGCGAGGGCCCCAGGCCCGCGGTCTCGGCAGCGAACGCCAGTAGCAGGGAGGCCATCAAGAGAACGACGCCCGCGCCGGCGGCCGCGGGCGCCTTGATCATGGGCCGCAGGATCAGCGCGACGCCCCATCCCGTGAGCGCGATCGGCGCCAGGTAGGCGACCCGGCCGGTCAGGTCGGCAAGTGCCGAGGCGAGCGAATCGCCGACCGGACCGCCCTCCCAGCCCACGTACAGGACGCATCCGAGATAGACCGCGACCGCGCACGCTCCCAGCCCGATCAGGTCGAGGTGACGTTGCTCGAGGCCCGCGATGATCTCCCGCGGACGCGGGCGATTTTCGCGCGCGGGCTTCCGCGACGACCGCGGGCGCGATCGCGCGCGGGAGCGAGCGGTGGAGCGGCGCTTACGCAGAGACAGCATGCGGACGAACTTCGACGCTTGACGAGGGTCCCCTCTCTGCTCCGGCAGCGGCACCCGGTCACGCCACCGCCAGGCCTCACCACCGCGGTTGTGGGATTTGTGGCCCATACGGCAACAAACCCGACAACGGCGTAGGGGTCAGCCCGCTAAAGCCGCGCTAAAAGATCGCGGAATTCAGCTTTAGCAGGGCTAATCTGTCCGGTGAATGCTGGACACGGAGACCAATACCGGGCGGGTGCTCGTCGTCGAGGACGACGTGGAGATCGCGGACGTCCTGCGGCGCACGCTGCGCCAGGAGGGCCACGAGGTCCGCTCGGCGGCGGACGGGGCCACTGCGCTCGAGACCGCGGAGGACTTCGTCCCGGATCTCGTGATCCTTGACCTGGGCCTGCCCAAGCTCGACGGCGTCGAGGTGTGCAGGCGCCTTCGCTCGTCCAGCGACGTCGCGATCCTGATCCTGACGGCCCGCACGGAGACCGATGACCGCGTCGTCGGCCTCGACGCCGGCGCCGACGACTACCTGGTCAAGCCGTTCGAGCGCAAGGAGCTCCTCGCCCGCATGCGCGCCCTCATGCGCCGCCGCCCCCCGCGAGGAACAGCTTCGCTCACCGTCGGCGACCTGCGGTTGAACCCAGACACCCGGGAGGTCTACCGGGGCGACCGGCCCATCGAGCTCACCAACCGTGAGTTCGAGCTGCTCGAGTACCTGATGCGCAACGAGCGCCTCGTCATCTCTCGCGAGCGGTTGCTCGAAGAGGTCTGGGGCTACGACCCCATGGCGATGACAAACACCATCGACGTCTTCATCTCCAACGTGCGGCGGAAGCTCGAGGCCGGCGGCGAGCCCCGGATCCTCCACACCAAGCGCGGCGCCGGCTACGTGATGAAGGCGCCCCGCGATGAAGCGGCTTGAGCGGATCGTCGAGGTCCTGAGCCCGAAGCGCTGGCCGATCCGGTGGCGACTGGCCGCGGTCACGGCGGTCCTGACCTTCCTGATCCTCGTGATCTTTGCGCTGGTGATCGGCCGCCTGACATCGAACCGGCTGGAGGGCAACTTCAACGACGAGCTGAGAGACGGCGCCACTCAGACCGCGCACGCGCTGCAGCTCGCGCACACCTGCAGGTCGTCCGGCAACGGCAGGGAAATGGTCGCCGGCGCCGCGGTGCGACTGGTTGACTCCAGTGGTAATCAGTTCCCCTGCGCGGCCATCGGCGGGAGCAGTCGCGATCTCGGCCCGCCTCCCCAGAGCGTCCCGGGCTTCACGGATGTCGGCTCGCTGCGCGTCTACACGGTCGTGATCCCGACGTTTCAGAACGGCACGCTGATACCGGCCTTTCTCCAATACGCCCGGAGCACCGACAACCTCGACTCCACGATCGCGCGCGTGTGGCTGTTCCTCGGGCTGGGCGTATTGGGCGGCACCGTGCTTGCCGCCCTAGCGGGGATCGCGATCGCGGGTCGGGCGATGCGGCCTATAGCCACGCTGACCTCTACCGCCCGCGAGATCGCCACCACGCGTGACCCTTCGCAGCGGATTCCGGAGCCTAAGCGTGACGATGAGGTTGGGGAACTCGCGCGGACACTGGACCAGATGCTCCGCGAGCTCGACGCTGCCCGCTCGGAGACGGAGCAGGCGATGCAGCGGCAGCGCGAATTCGTCGCCGACGCGTCGCACGAGCTGCGCACACCGCTGACGAGCGTGCTCGCGAACCTCGAGCTCCTCCAAGAGCGGCTGGCGAGGGATTTGGCAGCCGATGAGGAGCAGGAGACCGTGGGCTCCGCGCTTCGCTCCTCGAAGCGGATGAGCCGCCTCGTCTCGGACCTCCTGCTGCTCGCACGCGCCGACGCCGGCCGCACCGGGGCGCGCACGGAGATCGACCTGGGCGAGGTCGCCTTCGATGCCGTCGCCGAGGTCCTTCCGGTGGCGAACGGGCACCGGCTCACGGTGGACGAGCTCGAGCCCGTCTCGGTGCGCGCCAACGCGGATGAGCTCCATCGCCTGGCGGTCAACCTACTCGACAACGGCGTGCGGCACACGCCCGCGGGGACCGAGATCAAGGTCGCGGTCGAACGCCGGAACGGCGACGCCGTGCTGGAGGTCTCCGACGACGGCCCGGGCATCCCGCCGGGGATGGAGGACCAAATCTTCTCGCGGTTCGTCCGCGGCGCGGGGCCCGCCGACGTGGCGGGCGACTCGGGAACCGGCCTCGGACTTGCGATCGTCGAGGCGGTTGCCACATCTCACGGCGGCGTCGTTGAGGCCGGGACCTCGCCCGGGGGCGGCGCTCGCTTCACGGTGAAGTTTCCGGCCGCGGCCTGATCTCGGCCCCTCGGTTCGCCGACGGGCGCGAATCGCGCTGCGACTCGGCGATTCCCGAATTCTTAGGAAACTCCCGGCAAAGGTTTAACAACCGTTTATGCCGGGCATCTACCTTTCCGCGCGGACGAGACAACCCACCCGTCGGGGGCACCCCCCGACACCACCTCGACGGGTGACCGTTGGCCAGTCTGAGCCAAGCGACCCGCCGGTGTTCCCCCTCCCTGACGCCGGCGGGTCAGTCTTCTTCGGGGATGGGGACGATCGGCAGCCGCTAACGGAGGAGTCCCCGTTGGCGCATCTCGCTGTGGATCAGCGCGTAGTCCTGCCCGCGACAGTCGCCCGGCACCCCCTGCGGGTGCAGGCTCTCGTCGGCGCAGAGGAGCGCGTGTGCCGCGTCCTTGAACGTCTCGCGGCCCGTGTAGAGGAACTGGGAGGCGAGATAGATCTGATCCATGCGCGAGCCGCCGCCTTGCGCCTGGGCCACTAGCTCACTCCTGATGTCCCACAGGCCGCTCGACCACACCGCCCCAACGCAGTGGGGATCCGGGGCGAAGCGGCGTCCGAAGAGGACGCGCCGGCAGGCGGCGCTGGCCTGCTGCACGGTCCGGCGCACGTCGGCTCGCCGCCCGCACCGCCGGCCCGAGCGCTCCGGCGGAACCCGGGGATAGAAGTTGCCGTACGTCGTCGCGTCCCAGTCGAAGATGCAGACGTCGTCCTCGTTCGCGCTATGAGGAACGAGCGCGGACATCGCAGCGGCCCAGTAATCGGAGGATCCCTCCGCCAGCGCGATCGCCTGATAACGCGTGCTGCGCCCGAAGGCCCGGGACTGTGAGTCCTGCATCGCGTGCCCGTACTCGTGAACGATCACGTCGCCATCCTCCGCGTCGTCGACGCCACCGCGCCCGAACGTGACCGTCTGGCTGAAGGGCGAGTACAGGGAGTTGTCGAGGCGATAGGCATCGGCGACGACGCGCTGGGCACGGTCGGCGATGCCGTTGGGCGACGGGTTCGAGTCGGAGAACCCGAGGGATTGGATGTACTGCTGGGTGCGGGTGATCTGGAAGTAGACCTCGAGTGCCTCGAAACGGCTGTCCGAGCGCGTGATCCGCTTCCAATGCAGGCTCCGCTTGCACGTCTCCTTCTCACGCTCGCCGCGCAGCGCGTGCACCCAGCGCCCGCGCAGGCAGTCCTGGCCGTCGTTCAGGTTCGGGAGCGGGACGCGGCGGCGCAGGCGCCGCAGCAGGCGGGTGTCACGGTCGTCACGATCGCTCCATAGGTGCCTTGCGCCGTCGTGCTGGACGACGGGGTTGACCTTGTAGAGCTTTGCCGTGCCCATCCGATAGCGCCGCATGACATCGCTGCTCGCGACGACGTCGCCGCTGACTGCGTCCACCAGCACGTCGAAGTCGCCGAGCGGGCGTGCGGCCGGAAGGAGCACCCGCCAGATCAGCCTCCCCCCGCCCCGGGGCTGGATCGCGAGCCGCGCCGAGATCGGAGCCCGCAGGGCCTCGACCCCGACGTGCACTTCGGCGACGGCTACCGCGCGGGTTCGCGAGATTCGCGCCGCGCCCGGCCTCTCGATCATGGGCCGGGTCGTATCGGCGACCAGGCGCGCCGGGGCATCCGGCTGCTTGGTCAGCACTGCCTCCGCGGCCAGCACCGGCAGACCGCCGACCCGCTGCCGGTAGCGCTTCACGACCGCGCCGCCCGGGAGGGTGATGCGCTGCGTGGGACTCAGCTCCTGCCGGGGAGCCGCGGCCGCCGCGAGCTCGCCGGGCGGCGCTGACGCAAGCGCGGGCGAGTTACCCGCCACGAGCGCGACGCATGCGGCGACCAGCGCGGCTCCCGTCGCGCCCGCGCGCCTCCTCGCTGCGGTCAATGCCGTTAGACCTCCACGACGACGGGCAGGATCATCGGCCGGCGACGGAGCCGCTCGTAGACGAAGCCGGCGATGTCGTCATGGAGATCCTGCTGGAGCAGGCTCGCCTCGCGCTCCTCGTGGCGGGCCGCGTCAGCCAACGACCGCTCGACAACGCCCCTGAGCTCGTCGACGAGCCCGTCCGACTCCCCGATGAACGGCACGCCCCTGAAGATGATCTCCGGCGGCGCGACCTGCGAGCCGTCGTCGGAGGAGATGGTCGCGACGACGATGAAGACTCCATCGGCCGAGAGCGCACGGCGGTCCCGCAGAGCGACATCGTCCGGGTCGCCGATGTCGACGCCGTCGACGAAGATCATCCCGTTCGGTTCCTCCGGTCCCAGGCGCGCGCCGAATTCATCGATCACCAGGACGCCGCCGTTGCGTGACCGGAAGATGAGGCCGGGCTCGATCCCTACCGACTCCGCCAGCCGCGCGTGGAGGCGAAGCCGCTTGTAGTCGCCGTGGAACGGCATCACGTATCGCGGGCGCGTTAGGTTGAGCATCAGCTTGAGCTCCTCCTGCCATCCGTGGCCCGAGGCGTGGATTGGGGCGTCGGCGGCGGTCACCACCTCGGCCCCGATCTCGAAGATGCGGTCGATGGTCTCGTTGATCGATCGCTCGTTGCCCGGGATCGGCGTGGCGGAGAAGATCACGGTGTCGCCGGAGTGCAGCTCGACGTCGGGATGGTCGGCGTGGGCCATCCGCCGCAAGGCCGAGAGCGGCTCGCCCTGGCTGCCCGTCGAGATCGCCACCACCTTGTGATCCGGGAAGGACTCGATCTCGCGCGGCGAGATCAGCATCCCGCCGGGCGCATCGGCGATCCCGAGGTTCCGCGCGATGTTGAAGTTCTTGCGCATCGAGCGCCCGACGAGGGCGACCTTTCGGTCGAGCTGCGCCGCGGCGTCGATCACCTGCTGGACCCGATGGACGTTCGATGCGAAGGACGTGACGACGATGCGCCCGCGGCAGCGGGCGAAGAGGTCCAAGAGCGCGGGGCCGACGCTCGACTCCGACGGCGCGATCCCCGGTCGATCGGCATTCGTGGAGTCGCCGCACAGGCACAGGACGCCTTCGGCGCCAAGCGCGGCTAGCCGCGACACGTCGGCCGGATTGCCGTCGACTGGGGTCTGGTCGAACTTGTAGTCGCCGGTGATCAGGATCGGCCCGAGCTCGGTGCGTACCACCACGGCCCGGGAGTCCGGGATCGAGTGCGCCATGTGGACGAGCTCGAGCTCGAAAGGTCCCAGCCGCTTCGGAAGGGATGGCGCAACGACCTCCAGCGGGGCGTCGCGGATCCGATGCTCCTCGAGCTTCGAACGCACAAGACCGATCGTCAGCGCACCCCCATAGATCGGCGGCATTCTTGTCACGTCCGAGGCAAAGACCTCCCGCAGCACGAACGGCAGCGCGCCGACATGGTCCTCGTGACCGTGAGTAAGGACGATCGCGCGGATGTCTGCCGCGCGGTCGCGGAGGTACGTGAAGTCCGGCAGCACGAGGTCGATTCCGAGCATCTCGCTGGTCGGGAACATGAGCCCGGTGTCCACTACGACGATCCCGCCCCGATGCTCGACGACGGTCATGTTCTTGCCGATCTCGCCCAGGCCGCCGAGCGGCAGGATCCGGACCTCGCTCACTCGACGCGTTCCCGCCCGCTGGACCTTGGCACTAGCCGGCGCCGCCCGCCACCAGCAGGCCATGCCGTTCCAGCGCCCCCCGGATCGCAGCCCGCTCCCCGTCGCTTGCGGGCACCAGCGGCAGCCGCATGTGGGCGCCGATCACGCCGAGGAGCTCGACCGCGGTCTTGACGGGAATCGGGTTCGCGGTCACGACGGTGGCCTCATAGATCGGAACCAGCCGACCGTTGATCTCACGCGCGCGGTCCAGGTCGCCCGAGGTCGCGGCGTCATACAGCTCCCGCATCTCCGGGCCCACCAGGTGCGAGCTCACCAGGATCCCCCCGGTCCCGCCGATCTCCAGGCAACGAAGGAAGACTCCGTCGTTTCCGGCGAGGAGGTCGAGTCCCTGGATCGGGCCGAGCTCGTCGTCGTTCGCCTGCTTCACCGCGACGATGTTGTCGATCCCGGCAGCGAGCTCGGCCATGAACTCGGGCGGGAGGTTGATGACCGTCCGCGAGGGGATGTTGTAGAGGATCACCGGCACCTCGCCTGCCGCCTCGGCAACGGCTGAGAAGTGCGCGCGAAGCCCGGCGCGATTCGGCTTGTTGTAATAGGGCGTCACCACCAGCACCGCGTGCGCGCCGACCGCGCAGGCCTCGCGGGTGAGGTGCACCGAGTGCCGGGTGTCGTTCGACCCCGTCCCGCAGATGACCGTGGCGGTGTCGCCCACCTCGTCCAGGACCGCCTCGAGCAGATCGAGCTTCTCGCGATCGGAGAGCGTGGGTGCCTCGCCGGTCGTTCCCGCAACGACGAGCCCGTGCGAGCCGTTCTCCGCCAGATGTCGGGCCAGTCGCCGCGCCGCGGCCAGGTCGAGCGCGCCGTCCGCATCGAACGGCGTCACCATCGCGGTGATCACTCCAGAGATCGTGGGCATCGCGGGACAATGGTACGTGTCGTGGGGACGGGCGTGGCGGCCGCAGCTCGCTCCGGACCGCTAGCGATCGCGTCTCTCGATCCATTCGCGGACCGCCGCCACGAAGCGCCGCGCGTCGTCGATCCTCCCCCCGCCGACTATCACTTGATCGGTGCACCTCCGGGTCGCGCGATCGCGCTTAGGCGGGAACCGCCGCGGGAGCGCTGTCGGCCCAAGGGCGGGCCTCCTCGAGCTGGGACGCGACTCGCAGCAGCACGTCCTCGGCGCCGAACGGCGCCACGAGCTGGACGCCGATCGGCAGGCCGTCCTCGCTCCAGTGGAGCGGCAGCGAGATCGCCGGGTGGCCGGTGACGTTGAACAGGGCGGTGAAGGCCGCCGTCTGCGAGCCGCGGATCAGCGCGGCGGTCGGATCCTCACCCGTGTCGTCGAAGCTTCCGAGCGGCGGCGGCGGCTCGCCGAGCGTCGGCGTGACCAGAAGGTCGACCTCCGATTCGAACCAGCCGGCGACCCTCCGCGAGACGAGCTGGTGCTGGCTCACGGCCACGAGGTACCGTGCCGCGCTCCTGCGCCTGCCCTCCTCGGCGAGCGCCCACGTGAGCCGCTCAACGTCGTCGGGGCCGATCTCGCGGCCGACGACCGTCTGAAGCTGGTCGAGAATCGCTGCCTGCCCCGCCATCCAGCGCGTGAAGAACGTGTCGATGAGATCCATCTCCTCGAACCCCCCCGGGTGGCTCTCGGTCACGGCGTGTCCAAGCGACTCCAGGAGGCGCCCCGCGTCGCGGGCGGCCTCGGCCACCACGGCGTTCGGCCGGGCCCCGAGCAGCGGCTCCGCCAGCAGACCGATCCGAAGCTGACCGGGGTCAGCCCCCACCTCCTCGGTGTAGGGCCGCGCCGGCGGCGGCGCGACGTACGGATCGCCCGGCGCCGGCCCGTGCACCGCCTCGAGGACTGCAGCCGTGTCGCGCACGGATCTGGAGACGACGAGCTCCACGGTCAGGCCCGACATGTTGTCGCCCACCAGCGGTCCCTCGGAGGTCCGCTGCCTGGTGGTCTTCAGCCCCACGAGGCCGCACTCGCTGGCCGGTATCCGGATCGATCCGCCGCCGTCGTTCGCGTGGGCGACCGGCACCATGCCGGCCGCGACCGCCGCGGCGGAGCCGCCGCTGGACCCGCCCGTCGATCGCTCCAGGTCCCACGGGTTGCGGCTCGGGCCGTAGGCTCTCGGCTCGGTCGTCGGCAGGATCCCGAGCTCCGGGGTGTTGGTCTTGCCGATCGTCACGAAGCCCGCCTGCTTGAAGCGCAGCGCGAGGTAGGTGTCGACGGGCGACCGGTAGTCCGCGTCCTTGAGGTATTGCATCCCCATGTGGAGCGGCTGACCGGCGAACGCCGCGCCTAGGTCCTTGAGGAGGAACGGCACGCCCCTGAACGGCCCATCGGGCAGCTCGCTGGCTGCCTGCGCCCGCCCCTCGTCGTAGAGCTTGTGGATGACCGCGGTGATCTCGCCGTTCGAGGCCTCAATCCGCTCGATTGCGGCGTCGACCAGTTCCACGGGGCTCGCCTCGCCTCGCCGCACGAGCTCGGCCTGGGCCGTGGCGTCCAGGCGGGCGAGGTCGCTCATCACGATGACTCTATATCCGGGGGTGGCTTCATGGCCGCGCGCGCCAGCGGATCGCGAATCCGCGCCGGCAGCGCCGCGGCGAGCCTCGCCGTGGCGTATTCGGTAGCCGGAAAACCCAGCCGCTCCCGCCGCCTGAGCGTCGCCACGTAGATCAGCTCGGCGGCATCGCGCGGCCGAACGAAATACGTGTGCTTGAAGGCGTTGTCGCGGAACATCGGGGTGTCGACGAACCCGGGAAACACCTCGGTGAATGTGACGCCGCGTGGTTCGAGCTCCGCGCGTGCCGACCGGGCGAACGTCGCGAGCGCCGCCTTGCTGCCGCTGTACGCGGCCTCGTACGGCAATCCCACGAGGCCCGCGAGGCTGACGATCGTTGTCACGTGGCCCCGGCCACGCTGCGCCATTGCGGGAGCCAGGTGCGCGAGGAGCACGAGGTTGGCGAGCGCATTGACGTTGAAGTCCTCCCGTGCCTGCCTCCAGTCGAAGGCCAGCAGCGACTGCGCGCGGTCGACGCCCGCTCCCGCGATCAGCAGATCGACGTCGGGGTGCTCGCCGACCAAGTCGGCGCCCGCGGCGTCCAGCGCCTCGAGGTCGGCGAAGTCCGCCTCCACCGGCGCGGCGCCGCCGCCGTCCGCGAGCTCGTGAGCCAGGTCCGGCACCGCCGAGCCGGGGCGGTCCACGAGCACCAACGACGTCCCGTCCTCGGCTGCCAGGTGTGCGAGCTCCCTGCCGATCCCGCCGGCAGCCCCGGTGATGATCGCCTTGCCGAACCGCGCCCTGCGGCGCAGGCGGCGAGCGGGCGTGCGGCCGGCGAACGGAGCGACCCGCGGCGTCGGCCGCGGCCGAAACCCCATCTGGCGCTCGTACCAGGGCTCGACATGGAGCAACTCGACGCTGAACCCCTGGTCGTCGTTGACGTAGATGACCGACCAGGGGCCAAGGCGAAGCGGGGGCCCGTTTCCTTCGAAGCCGCCATGCCGACACCGCCGAACCGCCGCCTCGAATCCCGGGCGCTGGCGGAGTCCGAAGGCGATGTTCAGGAGCCCCAGATCGCTGATGCGGTAGCCCTCCGGCCACGGCTCCGGCGCCGGATTCACGTATGAAGCCAGCTCGACCACGAGGTCCTCGGCCCACAGGCAAAGCCGCTCACGTCGTGCGCCCTCGAGCCCCCACAGCGCCTCGTGTTCGGGCCGGTGGAGCTCAAGCCCCCCGGCCGCCGTAAGCCCGAGGATGTCCACGAAGAAGCGCCGGGAACGCTCGAGATCGCCCACCGAGAGGGTCACCGCGCGGGCAACGGCGGGAATTCCGGGCCGGGGACGCGACCGTTCGGACGGCCCGCGGGGATCGTCCTCCATGAGCTCGACGAGCACGCCGTCGGGGTCGCGGACGCAGACGCGGCGCTCGCCGGCGGACCCGATCGGCTCGGTCAGCGGCGGGCTCCCCACGGCCCGCGCCCCCAGGAGGGCCATGTCGAGATCGTCGACGGCGAACGAGACCGTTGAGTATCCGATGTCGCACGGGCGCCAGCCAGCCGGGAGCGGACGAACGAGCGGGCTGCGGAACTCGAATAGCTCGATCTGGAAGAAGTCCTGGCGATCGACGAGCCACCAGCAGGTCGAGGCGGATCGCGGAACGCCCTGGACCATCGATGCAACCGGTCCCGCGAACATGTTCGTGCCGCCGGCGGGCTCGAGACCCAGCACATCGCGGTACCAGCGCTGGCTGCGGCGCACGTCGCTCGTGCTCACGGCGATCTGAGACAGGTGCAAGGGCGCCCGACTCTACCTGCGGCTCGGGATTTGGCGCACCTCTCGCGCGTATGACCGGAAATGCGCCAGTCCGGCCGGGTAGCATCGGCGCGTGGGGAGTGGGCGGACGCTATGCGTCGTCGGCTTGGGCGTGGCTGCCTCGGTGCTCGCATGCGCAACGGCGCCCGCTGCGGCAAAGCCGACCATTGGCACCCCCTACATCCAGGCGCACCGCGGCGGTGCCATCGTCAACGGCAAGCCGACGTATCCCGAGAACACGATGCCAGCATTCCGCCATGCGGCGGGACAGGGCTTCGTGCTCGAGATGGACGCCAGGCTGACCAAGGACGGCGTGCCGGTCATTATGCACGATGCCACCCTCGACCGCACGACCGACTGCACGGGCGAGGTGACCCCAAGACGCTCGACGAGCTGCGCCATTGTCGCGTCGACATCCTGGGGACCGAGGGCAACTCCGTCCACATCAGCGCCGACAGCCACCGAGCCGCCCACATCCCGATGCTTGCCCACGTCCTCGACTTCATCAAGACGAAACGCGGCCGGGCGAGCATCGAGATCAAGAACGTCCCGACGGATCCCGACTTCGACTCAACGGACCGCTTCGCGAGGATTGTCTCGAGGACGATCCGGCAAAGCCGGGTGCCACAGTCCCGGCTGATCGTTCAGAGCTTCTGGCCGCCGAATCTCACGGTCGCACAGCGCATCCTGCCCCTCGCCGAGATGTCGTTCCTCACCCTTTCGGCGACCAACGCCGGCGGCGTCACCTATGCGGCAACCCACGACATCCAGTGGGTGTCGCCCCAGTGGCCGGTGGACGCCGCCTATGTGTCGGACGCGCATGCCCACGGGCGCGAGATCGTGCCCTACACGATCGACAGTCGGTCCGCCCTGGCGGATGCGGCGGCAGAGGGCGTCGACGCCGTCATCACGAACGACCCGACCCGAGCGCGGCACGTGCTGCACCGGACGGCGCCGAAGGCACCGCCCATCCCGCCACCGCCGACGAGGCGCAAGTGCAGGGCGACGAAAGCCCGACTCCACACGCCGCCGATCAAGAACCTCGACCCCGGGCGGGGCGCGCCCCGCATCTTCGCGATGCAGTTCAAGCAGGAGGTCAGGAACGTCACCACCTACGGAGCATTCAGGAAGAAGATCGAATGCATGATCCGCCAGTACGTGCTGCCACACCTCGCGCGTCACCGCCCGAACGTGGTGGCATTCAGCGAGGACGTGGGGCTGATGACTCTCGGCACCGGCTCGCGCGGCGCAGTCGCGCGAGCGACCATCGCCAATCCCGACAGCGTCCCGAGCTGCGAGGGAAAGCCGGCGCCGTGCGTTGCGGCTGTCGCGCTGGGTCAGATCACCGCCGCGTACAGTCAGCAGGTCGCGGCCTACCGCGCACGCTTCCCCGACATGGGCAGCATCGCGCAGAGCTTCGTGGCTCCCACCGACACCTTCGCCCGCGGATGGATGCAGACGTTCTCGGACATGGCGCGCCGCTACGACATCTACGTTCTCGGGTCGAACACGCAGGCGCCGTTCCGCGAATCGCGCGACCCCTCGGAGATCCAGACGTTCGGCGATCCGGACATCCCTAACGCGGAGTCCGTCTATGTCGCAACCGCACCAGAGGTCTACAACGAGGTCTTCTTGTGGGGGCCGCATACCGTCAGCCGCGAGGGTCCACTCCCGCTGCGGAACGTGGTTGCGACGAACAGGAAGGTTCCGCTCACTCCGTTCGAGGAGGCGCTCCAGATCTCGAATGGCCCGAGCGGCGGACCCGACGGCCGAGCGAACCTGCGGCCGTTCCACGTCCCCCACTCCCCCGCGCGGATCGGCTTTGCGACAAGTCTGCCGGCGTTCCAGTTCGGGTACGACTTCGGCGAGCGCCCGCCCGACGTGCGCCCCTGCACCGACATTGCTGCCTACTACATGCGCTGCCTTTCGAAGCTGGGGACGAACGTCGTGATCCAGGACGAGGCCAACAACGGCCGCTGGGCGGGTACCGGAGGGCAGGGTGCATGGCAGCCGCTCGAGTGGATGGGATCAAGCTGGCGCGACGTGACCGACGATGGCGTCCGCATCCAGTACAACGTCACGCCGTTCATGGTGGGCAATCTCGCCGACCTCATCTTCGATGGGCAGAGCTCAATCGCCCATAGCCGCCCGGCTCGCGGGAAAGGCTGCAGCTACATCGGCAACCGCCGCTTCATGCCCCATCCACCGGAGAACGACCCGCCCGACTTCCGCGCCTACGCCGGGCGCAAGCGGCAGTTCCTCGCGCTCGCGCCATGGGTGGTGCGCGGATCCGCGAACCGCGACCGGCTGCGATCGATCGCCGACGATCTCGCGCCGGGCTCCCGCAGCTCGATCGAGAACGACTACCTGGAGACAGCGCTGATCGCCGACCTACCGTTCCCGCCCGACCGCTACCGCCCGGCGTGCGTCCGAGGCCCGCGGGTGGACGTCACGAACCAGGGCAGGTAGGCGCGGACCCGCCCCGAGGGCCGTCCGGGATTGGGGGACTTAACCACGCTATGGCGAGGCAAACTCCCCCAGAGGACTGCGGCGCTAGAGCGCCGCCAGCACCTCCTCGGCCGCGCGTTCACCCGACTGCACGGCGCCGTCCATATAGCCGTTCCACTCCGTCGCGGTCTCGGCGCCTGCCCAGTGCATCAGGCCCACCGGGCGCCAGATGGCCCCACGATAGCCGGTGAGGACACCGGTGGGGTAGTAGCCGACGTAGCAGCCCCGCGTCCACTGGTCCTCGGCCCAGCTCTTGTCGAAGTAATCGCGTGCTCGGGTTCGCGCCGCAGAGCCAAAGTAGCGCTCGAGCGACTCGAGCACGGCCGCGCGGCGCTGCCGCTTCGGCTTGTGCGTGAGGTCACGTGCCTCCTGACCCTCGATGAACCCGAGCATCACCCCGGGCCTGCCGCCGGGCGGCGAGTTGTCGAAGGTCGCCTTGACCGGGCCCGTGTCGCTCGTGGCCATCCCGCTGAGCCCGTCGGCGCGCCAGAACGGCTCGTCGTAGACGGCCATGCACTTGATGACGGATACCATCGGCACGCGCTGGGTGAGCTGATCACGCTGCGCCGGAAGATGCGGCACATACCGGATGCGGCCCGCGAGCGTCGGCGGCACGGCGACGATCGCCCGCTTCGCCTCCCACACACCACGCGGAGTGTGGGCCTCGACCGTGCTGCCGCGGCGGCGGATCTCGCGGACCGGTGCCTCCAGGACCACCCTGTCCCCAGCCGCTTCGCGAGCTCGATCGAGATCCTCTGCGAGCCGCCCACGATCCGGCTGTCCTGGGCGCCACCCGAGGTGTTGATCAGGTTCTCGAACGATCCGCCGGCGTGGATGTAGAACAGCACGTGGAGCAGCGAGAGGTCGCGCGGGTCCGCCGCGAACACCGCCTCGATGCCCAAGTCGATGAGTCGCGCGTCTCATCGATCGCGGTGTTGTTGAGCTTTCACGTCTCAAACGTCTGGCCGTCCCACTCAGTCGCTCTCTTCGCCCCCCACGGGCGCGAGGGGCACCTGCTCGGCCATCGTGTCGAGACTGTTGAGCGCCTTCGCCAGCTCCGCCAGCGACGCCGGATTGGCCGGCGGGATCGTGCCGGTGTAGGTCTGACGGCGCAGCGCGGGCGGATTTTCCTGGCGGTAGTAGACGTTCTCGCCCTTGACATAGGTCTTGAACGTCTTCAACCCCAGGTCCTTGATCAGCTTCAGGACCCGGTTCTGGGTCGGCCCAACCCACTGGCCGCCGAATCCACCACCTTCCCGTGCCCTAATCGATGATTGAGCGTGCGGCCGCCGACGCGATCGCGCGCCTCGAGCACGACGATGGACCGGCCACCTCGCCGCAGTCGGAGCGCCGCCGACAGCCCGGCAAGCCCGGCGCCGACGATGATCACGTCGACACGGCGGCGGCGAGCGGCGCGCGCTACGGCCGTGCCCCGACGGAGGAGACCGTATACCCCGCGGCGCCCGCGGCCGCCGTTCCCACCAGTCGGCGCCTCGTCAGCCCCCGCGACTCTTCGGATTCGCGCGACACGCGGGCGGTAGTCTCGCCGCTCGCATGAGTCGGCGCAAGCGCCTGAGCTAGAGAAGCCTCTCGAGGCCGACCGTGAAGCGATCCTCCAGGTTTCCGATCCTCCGGACCGCCAGCAGCACTCCCGGCATGAACGAGCGCCGGTCGGTCGAATCGTGGCGGATCGAGAGCGTCTGGCCCTCGCCGCCGAAGATCACCTCCTGGTGCGCGACCAGTCCGGGCAGGCGAACCGAGTGGATCGGCTCGTGGACGTTGCCACCGGCCCCCGTCACCAGCTCCGCGGTGCGCTTGGCCGTACCGGAGGGCGCGTCGCGCTTTCGCTCATGGTGAAGCTCAACGATCTCGCACTCGGGCATGTGCCGAGCGGCCTCGCGCGCCATCTGCATCATGAGAACGGCCCCGATGGCGAAGTTGGGCGCGACGAAGACGCGCGCCCCTCCACCGCCCGCCTCGACGTCGCTGCGCAGGCCGTCCAGGTCGAACCCGGTCGTGCCGACGACGGCGTGCACTCCGGCCGCAACGCACTCGCGGACGTTCTGCGGTGCGGCGTCGGGCGTGGTGAAGTCGACGATTACGTCGCAGTCGCCGAGGATCTCGCCGAGCGGCGCATCCAGCGCAGGGTCTGCTCGCCCGGCGAGCTCCATGTCGTCGGCTCCTTCAACGGCCTCGCAGACGGTCTCGCCCATCCGCCCGGCGGCCCCTGATACGCCGACCCGGATCACGACCGCGGGTAGCAGGGAGCACGTAGAGGCGGTCGGAACCAGGCTCTCCCTGCTCCCGGCTCCCTGCTCATGCCGCCGCCAGCGCCTCGCTGACCGAGCCGCTCGCGTCGCGGAAGCGCTCCTCCTCCGGGCCGATGGCGGCCGCCGACAGGTGCTCGGGGTCGTAGAGCTCCGCCGCGAGCGCCTCGGCGTCCTCTGCGCTCACCTGGTCGACTCGCGCGAGCATCTCGTCCAGCGAGAGAAGCGGGACGTCGAAGAGGGTCGAGCGTGCGAGGCGGGTCATCCGTGACGCGGTCGATTCCAGGCTCAGCACCATGCGGCCCTTGACGTGCTCCTTGGCCCGCTCCAGCTCTGCCTGCGTCACTCCCTCTCCACGGAGGTTGCCGATCTCGCGGCCGATGATCTCGCACGCCTCGCCGACGTTCTCGCCGCGCGTGCCGAGGTACATCGCGACCATGCCCGTGTCCACGTACTGCTCGGTGTAGGAGCCGACGGCGTAGGCCAGCCCGCGCTTCTCGCGGATCTCGCGGAACAGCCGCGAGGAGGTCGACCCGCCGAAGATCACGTCCAGCACGGCGAGGGCAAAGCGGCGCTCGTCCGCCCGCGCGAGGCCGGCGCCGCCGAAGCAGATGTGGTACTGCTCGGTGTCCTTGGACTGAAAGAGGAACCGTGGCCCGAATCCGTCGTCCGCACCGTTTCGGATCGCGTGACGCTCTCCCGCCGGCACCCCGAGATGCACCTGCGCCAGCTCGACGATCTCATCGTGATCCAGGTGCCCGGCGGCAGCGACCACGATGTTCGGGCGGGTGTAGCGGTTCTGGTGATAGCGGGCGATCTCGCCAACGGGGATCGAGCCGATGACCTCCGCCTCCCCGAGCACGCGCCGCCCGAGCGGATGATCGCCGTGAACCGCGCTCGCCAGGACATCGTGGACCCGGTCCTGCGGCTCGTCCTCGTACATCGCGATCTCCTCGAGCACCACCGCCCGCTCCGAGTCGACCTCGTCCGGGGGCAGCGAGGGCGTGACCAGCATCTCGGCGAGGAGGCGAAACGCCTCGCCGGTGTGCTCGTCGAGGAAACGCGCATGCAGCTGCGTCGATTCCTTACTGGTGGCGGCGTTCGTGGCCGCCCCCATCCCGTCGAAGAGCTCGGAGATCTCGATCGCCGAGTGTCGCCCGGTTCCCTTAAACAGCAGGTGCTCGAGGAAATGCGAGACCCCCGCCTCCGCCGCCGTTTCGTCGCGCGAGCCCGTGCGCACCCACAGGCCGAGCGCGACCGAGCGGACCGAGGGCACCGCCTCGGTGATAACGCGAAGCCCGCCGGCGGGCTCGCTGTAGCCAACCCCCTCCGGCAGCTCAGCCGAGGCGCCCGGGATACCCCCGCCGGCGCTCAATGGCGCCTGCGCCCGCTGCCGCTGCGTCCGCGGTCGCGCCCGCCATCCAGGCGCTCCCGGCCGCGCCGCCCGCCGCCGCCCTCGCGCGCGCCCCGCGGTCCCGGGT
>JBKPHA010000066.1:0-42571 GCA_046729615.1 Actinomycetota bacterium | reverse complement strand
GATCTTCTCCGGCCCCTCTCGCTCATCGATGGGGACGTAGTCGCGGTCGCGCTCGCCCGTGTAGATCTGGCGCGGACGGGCGATCTTCTGCTCGGGATCGTCGTTCATCTCCATCCACTGGGCGACCCACCCCGATGTCCGTGGGATCGCGAAGATCACCGTGAACATGTCGGTGGGGATCTGGAGCGCCTCGTAGATGATCCCCGAGTAGAAGTCGACGTTCGGGTAGAGCTTGCGCGACGTGAAGTAATCGTCCTCCAGCGCCCGCTTCTCGAGCTCCTGGGCGATCTTCACCAGGGGGTTGTACTCGGTGGCCTCGAACACGTCATCCATGTGCTGCTTGATGATCCGGGCGCGGGGGTCGTAGTTCTTGTAGACGCGGTGGCCGAACCCCATCAACCGCTCCTCGCGTTTCTTCACGGCCTGGAGGAAGTCGGGCACGTTCTCGACCGACTCGATCCGGCGGAGCATTCGCAGCACCGCCTCGTTGGCGCCGCCGTGGAGGGGCCCGTAGAGCGCGGCGACACCCGCCGCGACCGCGGAGTACGGATCCACCTGGGACGAGCCGACGCCGCGGACGGCGTTGGTCGAGCAGTTCTGCTCGTGGTCCGCGTGCAGGATGAACAGGACGTCGAGCGCCTTGCTCAGGCGCCGGTCGGGCTCGTAGCGGAGCTCGGTCTTCTTGAAGAGCATCGACAGGTAGTTGCTCGGGTAGTCGAGCTCGTTGTCCGGATACACGTAGGGCAGCCCCAGGCTGTGGCGGTACGCGAACGCCGCGAGGGTCGGGACCTTCGCGATGAGCCGGATCGCCGCCATGTAGCGCTCCTCGGGGTCGTCGATGTGCTTCGCGTCCGGGTAGAACGTCGAGAGCGCGCCCACGCCGGACAGCAGCATGCCCATCGGATGCGCGTCGTAGCGGAAGGTCTCGAAGAGGTTCTTGATGTCCTCGTGGACGAAGGTGTGGTGGGTCACGTCGTAGACCCAGCGCTCTAGCTGAGGCCGTGTGGGCAGCTCGCCGAATGTGAGCAGGTAGGCGACCTCCAGATACGTCGAGCGCTCGCAAAGCTGCTCGATGGGATAGCCGCGGTGCTGGAGGATCCCCTTCTCTCCGTCGATGTAGGTGATCGCCGAGCGGCACGATGCGGTGTTCGTGAACGCCGGGTCGTAGGACATCAGGCCGAAGTCGTCGTCTGAGACCTTGATCTGCCGCAGGTCCATCGCGCGAACGGTGCCGTCCGCGATCTCGACGTCGTAGGTCTGGCCCGTGCGGTTGTCGGTGATCGTCAGCGCGTCTGGGCCGGCGGTCGCCACCGCGCCGTCGCCCTCTTGCTGCGTCTTCTGCTCGGTCGCCATCGCCTCTCCTCTTCGAACGAAATCTTGTTACCTACATTCTCGCAGCCGCGGGGTCCGGGGACCCCGCCCGGCGCAGAGGATTTCTGGGAGGCTTGCCGGAGTGGCCACCGAACAGCTCGCCTCCGAGCGCAAGCGCACAGCGATCGCGCTGTTCGCCCGACTGGATCGGCGCTACGACCTGCTCTCAGCGGCCCTCAGCCTGGGCCAGGACCCCCGCTGGCGGCGGGAGATGGTCGCCCGGATCGACGCCGACCCCGAGGACCGCGTGCTGGACGTCGCCACCGGGACGGGCCTCGTCGCACGGGCCCTGGTCAAGCGTTACGGCTGCGCGGTCGTCGGGATCGACCAGAGCGCGGACATGCTGAGCGGGGCTCGGCGCGCGCTCAGCCGGCGGCCGGACCTCGCCGCGAGGATCGACCTTCGGCAGGGAGAGGCCGAGCGCCTTCAGTTCGCCGACGGTGAGTTCGACCATCTGACGTTCACCTATCTGCTGCGCTACGTCGACGGCCCCGCCGCCACACTGCGCGAGTTGGCACGGGTCGTAAAGCCCGGAGGGCGGATCGCGGCGCTCGAGTTCGGGCTTCCCGACCCACCCGTCTGGCGCCCGCTCTGGCACCTCTACACGCGGACGATCCTGCCCGTGGCGGGACGGGCGTTCGGGAGGGAGTGGTACGAGGTCGGTCGCTTCCTCGGTCCGAGCATCGAGGAGCTCTATCGTCGCTGGCCGCTCGAGCGCCAGGTCGAGCTGTGGCGCGCCGCAGGGATCGATCGCGTGCAGACCCGCAGGATGAGCCTCGGCGGAGGCATCGTGGTCTCGGGAGTGCGCCGTGGCTGAGGCCGGCGCCGGTGCCCACCGCGCCGAGGGAGCCGACGCCTCGCGGGGCCAGCGGCGCCCCGCGTTCTACGCCCTGAGCCCGGGCGGATGGCGCGACGCAGTGACGATCCTCCATCCCCCGTACACGGCCTGGCACCTGAGCTACGTGGCGCTCGGGGCCGCCGCTGCCCCGGTGCTTCACCCGGTACGCCTGTGGGCGGCGCTGGGAGCGTTCTTCCTCGCCGTCGGCATCGCGGCGCACGCGCTCGACGAGCTGGTCGGTCACCCCCTTCGGACCCGGATTCCGGACCGAGCCCTGGCGCTCGCAGCCGGCGTGGCGCTTGCCGGCGCGGTCGGCATCGGGATCGCCGGCCTCTTCCTCGTCTCGTGGACCCTGCTCCCGTTCATCGTCGCGGGAGCATTCGGGGTTCTCGCCTACAACCTCGAGCTCTTCGGGGGCCGGTTCCACACCGATTTCTGGTTCGCCGCGGCGTGGGGCGGGTTTCCGGCGCTGACCGGTTTCTGGTCCAACGCGCTCGGGATCCACTCCGCGGGCGAGGCCGTGGCCGGTGCGGGCGTGACCGCGGCGTGCTTCGGCCTGAGCCTCGCCCAGCGGCGTCTCTCTACGCCCGCGCGCGAGCTGCGGCGCCGGACGCTCTCGGTCAGCGGAGTGCAGCGCCTGGCGGATGGCTCCGAGCGCGAGCTGACGGCACAGCGGCTGGTGGCCCCGCTCGACGGCGCGCTGAAGGCGCTGTCGGCGTCGGTCGTGCTGCTCGCGGTCGCGGCGGTGGCGATCCGCCTGTAGGACCACCCATTCCCGCGATTGTCGGATTTGTTGCCGATACGGTGCAAAACGCGACAACGGCGGGGAGGGGGGGCCGCGCTCAGGCGGACTCGAAGTGGGTCATGCCCCGGAGCTCCTCGTAGCGCTCCGTGATCTCGTCCTCGGTCAGCCGGGCTACGCGCTCGGTGCCGAACGCCTCGACGTTAAACGACGCGAGCACTGTTCCGTAAGCCATGGCTCGGCGCAACGCCTGCGGCGTGGGCTCGGCGGGTCCCTGCATGTCGAGGTAGCCCAGAAACCCACCGGCGAAGCTGTCTCCGGCGCCGGTAGGATCGCGGACGTCCTCGAGCAGGAAGCCCGGCAGGGCGAAGAACCCCTCGGGGGTGAAGAGGACGGCCCCGTACTCGCCCCGCTTCGCGACCACGATGCGCGGCCCCATGTCCATGACGGCCCGTGCGGCGCGCGCCAGATTCGGCTCCTTGGTGAGCATGCGGATCTCGGAGTCGTTGAAGAGGAGGCAGTCGACGTCGCCGATCGCCGCGACCAGCGAGTCACGCGTGGTCTCGATCCACAGGTTCATCGAGTCGAGCGCGGCGAGGCGCGAGCCGTTCGCCTGCGCCCGGACGCGGCGCTGGAGGTCCGGCTGGATGTTCCCCAGGAAGAGCACGTCGGCCGAGCGCGACGCGTCCGACAGCTTCGGCTCGAAATCGGCGAAGACGCCGAGCCGCGTGTCGTCGGTGTGCGCGATGTTCATGTCGACGTCGTAGTGACCCCGCCAGAAGAAGGTCTTGCCTCCCTCGACCCGCTCGACGTCGGAGACATCGATCCCCCGACCTCGCAGGAGCTCGAGGTGCTCGTCCTCGAAGTCGTCGCCCACCGGCCCGACGACGTGGACCGGCGTGAAGAATCGTGCCGCGAGCGCGAAGTGGACGGCCGAGCCGCCCAGCATGCGCTGCCGCTCCCCGAACGGGGTTCGCACGGAGTCAAAGGCAATCGACCCGACGACCGTGAGAGCCACGGGCGTGCATCCTATGAGCCCACAAGCGGGTCGATACCGTTCCGCGGCATGCGAGAGCGGCAACAGCTGGCCGCGAGGTCCTCCTTCAGCGACCTAGGTCTGTCCGAGGAGATCCTGCGCACGCTCGTCGAGCTTGGCTATGAGGAGCCGACGCCGATCCAGGAGCAGGCGATTCCGGAGCTCCTCGCCGGCCACGACGTGATCGGTCAGGCGCAGACCGGCACGGGCAAGACCGCGGCGTTCGGGCTACCGCTCTTGGACTACCTCGACCCGTCGAGCGGGGAGACCCAGGCGCTCGTCCTTACCCCGACGCGCGAGCTCTGCATTCAGGTGACGCAGGCGCTTCGCGCCTACGCCGAGCACCTGCCGATCGAGGTGATCGCGGTCTTCGGCGGCCAGGCCGTGGCGACGCAGCAGTCGCGCCTGCGCCAGGACGCGCACGTCGTGGTCGCGACGGTCGGCAGGACGCTCGACCTCGTCAACCGCGGCTCTCTCATCCTGAGCGGGGCGCGCTACGTCGTCCTCGACGAGGCCGACGAGATGCTCGACCTGGGCTTCATCGACGACGTCGAGCGCATTCTCCGCCTATGTCCGTCCGGCAGGCAGACGGCGCTGTTTTCGGCGACGATCCCGCCGCCCATCGAGCGCCTCGCGGACCGTTACATGTACGAGCCGGTGACGATTCGCGTCACGCCGAAGCAGCTCACGGTCGACGCCATCGAGCAGGCATACGTCGAGGTCCCGGCCAATCGGAAAGTCGATCGCCTGGTCGAGGTGCTGGAGGCGGAGGAGCCCGAGCAAGCGATCATCTTCTGCCGCACGAAGGTCGGCACCGCCAGGCTGGATGAGACGCTCCGGGCACGGGGTCTCGAGGTCAAGGCCCTTCACGGCGACATGACCCAGGGGCAGCGAGACGGGGTCATGCTGGCGTTCAAGGATCACAGGCTGCGGCTCCTGGTCGCCACCGATGTCGCTGCGCGGGGGCTCGACATCGAGCACGTCACGCACGTCATCAACTACGACGCCCCCAATGCCACGGACATCTACGTCCACCGGATCGGGCGAACTGGGCGGGTCGGGCGAACCGGGCGGGCGATCACGTTCGTGACTCCGGCCCAGCGGAGGGAGATCGATCGCATCGAGCGGGAGGCGAGGACGAGCATCGGCGAATGGGAGCCGCCGGAGGAGCGCCTCGAGCACGCGCCGCGGCCGCGCCACCGCGAGCACGCGCAACAGGCGAACGGGATGGCGAAGCTGTTCGTGAACCGTGGGACCCGCAGCGGGATCACGGACGACGACGTGAGGTGGGCGCTCCGGGAGGGCGCGGTGGTTCCTGAGGAGGCGATCGGCTCGATTCGCGTGCTCGAGCGGTTCTCGTTCGTCGAGCTCGATGCCGCGCACGCGGAGCAGGCCGTCGAGCGGCTCGAGGGCACGAAGCTCAAGGGCAAGCAGATCCGGGTTGAGTACGCACGCGGCTAGCCGCGTGCGGGTGCTTGCCGGTGCTCGCGCGGTCGCCGGCGTCGGCATCGCGGCGGCCTTGGCGGCCGCGTATCTGATCACACGTCCATCGAGCCTCGACCTCGCGGCGCAGGCGTTCCGCGCCGGCCTCTTTACGTCGCACGGCTTCCTGTTCTGGAACGACTACTGGTACGGCGGCCACTACCTGCTGGGCTACAGCGTCCTGTTCCCGCCGCTCGGGGCGTTGCTCGGGACGCGGGTCACCGGGGCGCTCGCCGCCGTCGCGACGGCGGCTCTGTTCGCCGCGATCGTCCATCGCCGCTACGGCGAGCGAGCCTGGATCGCGAGCCTGTGGCTCGGGGGCGCCACCGCTTCGATGCTGATGGCCAACCGCCTGACGTTCGCCCTCGGAACCGCGATCGGCCTCGGGGCGCTCCTCGCCGTCCAGCGAGGGCGCGGGCTCCTCGCGGGTGGCCTGGCGGCCCTGTCGGGGCTGGCGAGCCCCGTCGCCGGCATCTTCGTCGCGGTGGCGGGCGGCGCGCTCGCCATGACCGGGCAGCGCAGGACCGGCTTCGTCCTCATCGTTGCGGCGCTCGTGCCGATTGCCATCCTCGCCGTCGCCTTCCCGACCGGCGGCTCCTTCCCATTCGCCGTCGGCGCCTTCATCCCGGTGCCGCTGTTCGCGGCGGCCGCGCTCCTCCTGCTGCCGGCGGAGGAGCGGGTCCTGCGCGCCGGGGTCGCGCTCTACGCCGTCGTCTGCATCCTGCTCTTCGCCTTCCACACTCAGATCGGCGCCAACGCTGCCCGGTTGGGCTCGCTGTTCGGCGGGCCGGTGCTGGCGCTCGGCCTCTCAGGTCGCCGGCCCGTCGTCCTCGCCCTCTGCGCGCTGCCGCTCCTGTACTGGCAGTGGAGCGCCCCCGTGCGCGACCTCGCGGCGGGCTGGGGCGATCCCTCGACGACCGCGGGCTACTACGGGCCTCTGATCGATGAGCTCCACCGCCTCACCGCAGGTCAGCCGGTTCGGATCGAGATCCCACCGACGCGCAACCGGTTCGAGGCCGACTACGTCGCGCCCAAGTACCCGCTGGCGCGAGGCTGGTTGCGCCAGTCGGAAGCCGCCGACTTCGACCTCTTCGTCGGCGGCAATCTGACCGCGGCGGCGTACCGGGCCTGGCTCTCCGACAATGGGGTGAGCTACGTCGCGCTCGCGGACGCGGATCCCGATTACCTGGCCGAGGACGAGGACGCGCTGATCCGGGGCGGGCTGTCGTACCTGCGCCAGGTGTGGTCGAACGACCACTGGCGCCTCTACCGCGTTGAGCGGGCCATCGGCTTGACCTCCCCTGCCGCCGAGCCCGCCGAGCCTTCCGGAGCGGCCAACCGCCTGACGCGGGTCGGAGCGTCGAGCTTCGCCTTCGACGCCCGAGACGCTGGCTCCTACCTCGTGCGCATCCATTACACGCCCTACTGGACCGTGACATCCGGCGACGCGTGCGTCGCTCGAAACGGGGACTGGACGCGGCTCGACGTCCGGCATCCAGGGACGGTCAAGGTCGCGGCTCGCTTCAGCGTCGGCGGACTCGTGCGCCGCAACTCCGAATGCTCGGGGTAGCTATGGCGCTCGCGTCGAGCATCGCGTGGGGAACCTCGGACTTCCTCGGCGGGTTGCGGAGCCGCCGCATCTCGGCGCTGACCGTGCTGCTCGTAAGCCAGCCGGTCGGCTTGATGCTGGCGCTCGCCTTCGCACTCGCCGCCGGTGGTGATGCCCTGAGCCCGGCCGATGCGGCGATCGCCGCGGGGGCGGGGGCGACCGTGGTGATGGCCCTCGGAGCGTTCTATCGCGCGATGGCGCTCGGATCGGTGACCGTTGTCGCCACGATCGGCGCGCTGGGTGTGCTGGTGCCGGTCGCCGCCGGCCTGCTGCAGGGCGACAGGCCGGGCGCGCTGCAGGCGGTCGGTGCCCTCGCCGGAATCGCGGGCGTAGTGCTGGTCGCGCGCGAGCCGGATCCGGAGTGGAGGGCGGCCAGCCGGGTCGCCATCGGGCTCGCGGCGCTCGCCGCGCTGGGATTCGGGACGTTCTTCCTCGGCCTCGACCTCTCGTCCGGGTCGCGACCGGCGTGGACGATCGTCGCCGCCCGGACCGGTGGCGTCGCAACTCTGCTCCTTGCCGCGACGTACGCGAGGCCGGCGATGCGAATCGAGGCAGCGCTCCTGCCGTCGCTCTTCGCGATCGGATTCTTCGACGTACTCGCGAACTCGCTGTTCGCCGTGGCCACCAACCACGGCCTGCTCTCGCTCGTCGCCGTGGCCGGGTCGCTCTACTCCGCAGTCACGGTTCTTTGGGCGCGCTTCGTGCTGGGTGAGCGGCTGGCCCTGCCGCAACGTGCCGGCGTGGTGGTCGCGCTCGCCGGGGTAGCGTTGATCGCTGCCGGAAGCGGCAGCTAGAACTGCGCCGCCGGAACGCTGATTCCGAAGAGCTCCTCGATCCGCGCCACCGTGGCCGCCGGATTGCGATGCAGGATCGCGGTCATCCCCACCGCCTCGGCGCCCGCGCAGTTCTCGCGCAGGTCGTCGACGAACACGCACTGCTCGGGCGGCTCGGCCAGCCGCTCGACGGCCAGCCGGTAGATCTCGGGCTGGGGCTTGTGGAGGTGAACCTCGGCCGAGATAACCACGGTGTCGAAGAGCTCTTCGAGGAGCGCCCGGTCGTAGTGGGTAGTGCTCCAGGAGTTCGAGATCAGGCCCGTCTTCACCCCGCTGGTCCGGGCTGCCCGCACCGCCGCGTTCATCGATTCCTCGGGCAGCATCCCGCGAAACATGCTGTCGATGAGGTCGGTGGCCTCGTCCAGGCCGAGCCGGCGGGCGAAGCGCCGCTCGAACTCGGCCTCCTCGAGGGCGCCGGTCTCGAGCACGCGGAGGTCGGCGAGGGCACCCCGGTCCTCGCGGAAGAGGCGCCTCACGGCGTTCTCCTCCAATCCCTTCGCGCGGCAGAAGTCCGCGAAGCTGTCCCAGACCGAGGTGGTCATGACGCCGCCAAAGTCGACCAGCAGCGCCGTGTAGCGGTCCGGTCGGTGCATAGGATCCCGGCCCATGGGCGAGGACGAGGCTATCGACCAGCCGAAGCTCGAGGAGTGGTTTGCCAGGGAGATCTACGGAGCGAAGCCACCGCTCAGCTTCGATCGGATCTCCGGAGGGCGGTCGAACCTGACCTACGCGGTGACTGACTCAAGCGACCGGCGCTGGGCGCTGCGGCGCCCGCCGCTGGGCAAACGGCTCGCGTCGGCGCACGACATGTCGCGCGAGCACCGGATCCTCGCCGCGCTGGGGCCGACGGACGTCCCCGTGCCTCAGGTGATCGCTCTGTGTCAGGACGAATCCGTCAACGGCGCACCGTTCTACGTCATGGATTTCATCGACGGGCCGGTGCTCCGCACGCGCCAGGAGGCCGAGAAGGCGTTCGACGAGGGCGAGCGGCGCGCGATCGGCGAGCGGGTGGTCGACACCCTTGTCGCCATCCACGGGGTGGATCCCGATGCCGCCGGGCTCGGCGATCTGGGAAGGAAGGAGCACTACGTGGCTCGCCAGCTGCATCGCTGGCACGGCCAGTGGGAGAAGTCGAAGACGCGCGAGCTCGAGCTCGTCGACGACGTCCACCGCCGCCTGTCGGCACGCATCCCGGAGCAGGCGCCGGCGACGATCGTGCACGGCGACTACAGGCTCGACAACATGATCCTGTCCCCGGACGGCGATATCGCCGCCGTCGTGGACTGGGAGCTCTGCACGCTGGGCGATCCGCTCGCCGACGTCGGGATGCTCCTCGTGTACTGGTCGGAGCCGGGCGACGAGCTCATGCCGCTGTTCGATCCGCCGACCACGGCGCCGGGATTCCCCAACCGGGAATACGTCAAGGCGCGATACGCCGAGCGCTCCGGCCGCGACCTCGCGGGGATCGACTTCTATGTCGCGCTTGCGTGCTGGAAGCTCGCGATCATCCTCGAAGGGGTGTTCTCCCGCTATGCGGCCGGACAGTACGGCAAGGCCGCCGAGGGCTACAAGCGGTTTGCCGAGGTGGTCGAGCGGCTCGCGGTCGGTGCCGACGAGGCGGAGCGAAGGCTCTGAGGACATTGCAGCCGGGCCCTTAGGCCGCGGTTAATGCGCGTCCCTAGACTCCGCCGCCGCTTGAGCGCCGCGCAGGACAGCCAGCCGAGCCTCGACCTGCCGGACGGAGCGCCTGCAGGCTCGATCCCGCCGCGGCGGCGCCACATCGGACGGTGGCGGAGCTGGCGGTGGCGCTCGATCCGGAGGGCGCGGCGCTTGATGCGGTCACTCGCCGCGTACGTCACCTGCGCCCGGGCCAACTCGCTCGCGGTCGTCGACTTGGAGGAGTTGGCCGTGGTGGGCGAGATCGGGGTCGGCGAGGAGCCGCTTGACGCGGTTCTCGACGACGCCACGGGCCGCGTGTTCACCGCGAACCTGCGGTCGAACAGCGTGTCCGTCGTCGACGCCACCCGGGGGGCGGTTGCGAGGTCGATCAAGGTGCCGCCGTATCCCTCCGGGCTTACGCGCGATCCCGAGCGCCGTCGCCTCTACTGCGGCAGCGCGATGGGCGCGTCCATGACGGCCATCGACCTCGACACCCTCGAGGTCATCGCCAGCGTCGAGTGCGCGCCGAGGGCGGGCGCGGTGTGCGTCGACACGGAGCGAAACCGCGTCTATTGCTCGAACTTCCTCACCGAGTCCGTCACCGTGATCGACGGGTGGACGCTCGAGGCCATCGACCGGCTAGTGGTCGGTGCTGCCCCGTGTGCGATGGGCATCTCGCAGCTCGCCGGGCACGCATACGTGGTGAATTCGCTCGCCGACTCGATGACGAGAATCGATCTTGCCGGGGGCGCGGTGTTGGACCAGGTGCCGGTCGGGCGGGCGCCGGTCGGCCTCGCCGTCTCGCCAGCCGGAGACCGGATCTACGTCGGCAATCGAGGTGCCGGGACCGTGACCGTCATCGGCGCCGACGACGGGATGGAGTGGGGCAGCCTTCCGGTCGGCGACGGGCCGGCCGGGTGCGTCGTCGACCCCGTTACTGGCCGGCTCCTGGTCTCGAACGCCGGGAGTTGCTCGATCACGATCATCGAGGATCGGCTGACCGGCCCATTCGCGGCCCCCCCGCGCCAGCCCACCCTCTCGTCGGTAAGCGGCTGCCACCGTTCGCGCTTCCGGGCCTTGCCTCCGGCGTGGTGCACGACAGCCGGCAGTGGGCGGAGCGCCTCTACATCCTCAACTTCTTCGCCAGCTGGTGAGGCCCCTGCAACGCGGCGGCGCCCGTCATCGAGGAGCTCCGCCGCAACCCGGACCGGTCCGGTCTGGACATCATCCTGATCAACGTCTGGGAGGGAGTGAACGCGGCGCGCGAGGCCGAGAGGTTCTGCGGCATCTGGGGCATCCCGGAGGACCGCGTTCTGCTCGACGAGAGCGGGGGCTACGCGCGGGAGCTGCGGATCCCGGGCGTGCCGACGAACGTGCTCGTGGACGCCCGCGGGATCGTCAGGGCAGTGGGCGTGAGCAAGCCCGAGGAGCTCTACGCCGCCGTCGACGAGATGCTCGCCTCGTCGCGGGGCGGCGGCAACGGCCGGCGCTAGGCGCTCGCCGTCCGCGCCGGGGGGGAGACGGCCTCGGGTTGGGGGGCCTCCGCCTCGGCCTGCTTCGCCCAGTGGTTCAGCTCGCGGCGGGCTATCACCATCTTGTGGACCTCGTCGGGGCCGTCCGCGACCTTGAGCATGCGGGAGAAGCGCCACATCCCTGCCAGCGGCGTGTCGTCTGACATCCCGAGCGCGCCATGGACCTGAATCGCGCGGTCGAGCACGTCCATGACGACGTTGGCGGCGACGACCTTGATCATTGAGATCTCTCGCCGGGCCTCGCGCTTTCCCCGCGCGTCCATCTTCCACGCGGCCATCAGGGTCAGGAGGCGCGCCTGCTCCACCTCCAGCCGTGACTTCGCGATGAAGTCCTGGATGAACTGCTTGTCGGCGAGCCTGCCGCCGAAGGCCTCCCGGGAGTTAGCGCGCTTGCACATCATCTCGATCGCGCGCTCGGCCGTTCCGATGGCGCGCATGCAGTGGTGGATGCGTCCGGGGCCCAGGCGGTCCTGTGCGATGACAAAGCCCGCCTGGCGCGGCCCGAGCAGATTCGACTCCGGCACGCGGCAGTCCTCGTAGCGGATCTCGCAGTGGCCGGGGCCGCCGTCGTGTCCCATCACCGAGACCGGCCGCACGAGGTTGAAGCCCGGGTTGTCGGTGGGGACGAGGATCATCGACGCGCGCCCATACGGATGCGCGTCGGGATCGGTGACGCACATGACGATCGCCACCGCCGCGCCGACGGCCCCCGAGGTGAACCACTTGTGACCGTTGATGACCCACTCGCCGTCGACGAGCTCGGCTCGACTGCGCAGCGTCGTGGGATCGGACCCCGCGACCTCGGGCTCGGTCATCGAGAAGCACGACCGGATCTCACCCTCGAGCAGCGGCTCGAGCCACTGCGCCCGTTGCTCCTGCGTGCCGTGCTCGGCGAGAATCTCCATGTTGCCGGTGTCCGGCGCCGCGCAGTTGAACGCCATCGGTGCGACCGCCGGGCTGCGACCCATCTCCTCGCAGATCACGCCGTACTCCCAGTTGGTGAGGCCTGCGCCGTAGCGCTCGTCCGGCATGAAGAGGTTCCAGAGCCCCGCCTCGCGCGCCTTGGCGCGAATCTCGACCAGGATCTGCGGATACGGCATCCCGGGCCCGACCTCCTCGTCGAGCGCCCGCAGGGCCCCGAGCTCGACCGGATAGAGGTGCTCGTCCATGAACCCGCGGACGCGGTCGCGAAGCTCGATCACGCGCGGGCTCAAATCGAAGTCCACAGCGGCAGCGTATCCCGCCCGACGAGAGCCCCGCAGTCGCGGCTAACCGGCTGGCGCAGCAGCCTGCCGCGCGTCGTCGCGGAGGCGCTGGCGGTGGAGCCCGATCTGGAAGGCGAAGAGGCCCGCAATCACGATGGCGGCGACGCTCATCGAGGGGATGAGCACCTCGGACGGCACCTTCTCCTTGACGATGAGCGTGACCGCCGAGGCGATCATCACCAACCCCAGAGCGTTCCGCAGGAAGCCAGTTGGCACCCTCACGGCGAGCTGGCTTCCGATCAGGACGCCCGGGATCGACCCGAGGAGGATGTTTGCCGCAAGGCCGAGGTTGACGTTGCCGCCAACCCAGTGGGCGGCGCCCGCCGCCCAGAGCAGGATCGCGGCGTGGACGACGTCGGTGCCCACGACGCGCTGCGGCGTGAGCCGGAAGACTGCAATCAGGACGATCGCGATCAGGGTCCCGCTACCGGCAGATGTCAGCCCGATCACAAAGCCCGTGGTCGCGCCCGTGATGATCGCCGCGATGATGTGGCGACGGTAGAGATGCATCGCGTAGCGCTCGGGGATCACGTCGCGCAGGAACATGGCCCGGATGAGCGTCGCGACTCCCACCACGAGCAGCGCGGCGCCCACCGCGCCGAGCACGACCTGGTTCACGGTGTCCTCGCCGTAGGCGTTCTGGAGGATCTCGATGATCCAGACCCCGAGAATCGCCATCGGGACGCTCCCAACCGCCAGCCAGAGCACGATCGCGCGGTGGACCGTGCGGTGCTTCAGGTGACGCCAGGCCCCTGCGGTCTTCGTCACGGCGCCGTAGAAGATGTACGTCCCGACGGCCGTCACCGGCTGGACCCCGAACAGCAGGATCAGCAGGGGCGTCATCAGCGAGCCGCCACCCATCCCCGTCATGCCGATGAGCAGTCCGATCCCCAGCCCGAAGATGATGATTATCGGATCCATCGAAGAGCGCTGCCCGGCTGCGCTTTTTGACCCTTCCCAGTCAATTTGGTGGAAAGGTCAGCCCGGCAGGGTAGCAGCACGACCGAGCGTGTCCGCTCCGCGAGGCGGGCAAGAGCGACACGAACGCGTGATGGGAGCTAGCGCTTGACCCAGGCGTCGGGGTCCTGGACCAGCCGGCCGACCGGTTCCGGGAGGTCGTCGCGGCAGACGTCCGCGAGCGTCACCTGCTCGAGCACGGCGCGGAGATTCGCGCGAACCGCGATCCATACGTCGCGCAGGCGCTCCGCGGGGCCTGGGTATTCGGTGTCCTCGGGGGCCCAATCCTGCACGTTCGCCAGCGGCCCCTCGACGGCGCGGATGATGTCCGCGATCGTGATGTCGTCGGCGGGGCGCGCCAGCCAATAGCCACCTCGCGCGCCACGCTTCGCCCGCACGAGCCGGGCGTGCTTCAGCTCCAGCAGGATGTGCTCCAGGAACTGGAGCGGGATGCCCTGCGACTCGGCGAGCTGCTCGCCCTTCACCGGCTCGCCATCGGGCGCCGCGGCGAGCTCCAGCGCCGCGCGCACCGCGTAGTCGGCCTTGGCCGTGATCCTCATTTCGTCAGAATGCCGCGCCTCATGATCGACCTCCAGGCTCACTCGACGGTATCGGATGGGCAGCTGCCCCCGAGAGAGGTTGTGGCCGCGGCCGTCGACGCCGGGGTGACCGTCATGTCGTTGACCGACCACGACGCCATCGCGGGCGTTCGGGACGCGGTCGCCGCCGCGGATGCGGCGGGAATCGAGTGCGTGCCGGCCGTGGAGATGTCGTGCGTCCACCGGTACTCCGACGACCTGCACATGCTGGGCTACTGGGTCGACGTGGAGCAGATCGCCCCGGCGTGCCAGCGCGCCCAGCAGGAGCGGATCAACCGCGCGAAGGAGATCATCGGGCGCCTCAACTCCCTCGGCGTCCAGGTCACGTACGAGGATGCGGTCGCCGAGGCCGGCGCCGCCGACTCGATCGGCCGCCCGCACATCGCTCGGGCGGCGGGGGCCGGAGCGGATCTGGGCCCGTTCTTCGGCGAGTACCTGGTTCCGGGAGCGAAGGCGTTCGTGCCTCGCCGGTGGCCGCAGGCCGAGGAGGCGGTGGACCTGATTCACGAGGCCGGGGGGCTCGCCGTGGTGGCGCATCCGTACTGGGACGTCAGCCAGTCCAGCGAGGTGCGCGACCTGGTCGAGAGCCTGGTTCGCGACGTCGGCCTCGACGGCATCGAGAGCTTCTATCCGCCCCACACCAAGGCGCAGACGGCGCACTGCCTGGAGCTGTGCGAGGAGTTCGGCCTCACTCCGACGGGCTCATCGGACTTCCATGGCCCGACGCACAAGACGTTCTCGCGGTTCGGTGCCTACGACACATACGGTCTCGGCGAACCGCGGGTGCCGGCGAGGCCGTAGGCGGGCGTCGCGCCCGGCGGCTCACAGGCGCGGGACGGAGAGGGCAGCGAGGGAAAGGTCGTCCGGCACCAACCGTCGTCCTAAGCGCCGGCAGCCCTCAAAGCGACGCAAACCCTTCGACGGCGCCGGCGTCAGCTCGCGGTTGAAGCGTTAGCCGTCCATACGGCGGTCAACGCTTCAACGCTCGGCTCGCGCCCGGCGGTCAAGGGTTTGCGGCGGGACGGCCGCTGCTGCAACTCGAGTCAGCTGTCGGGGGGACCTCCCCTCGCTGCCCAACTGCGTAGCGGCCTGCCGCCCGGCTCGGGCGCACTCGGTGGCCGGCGCCGTAGCTACCTCGTCGCCGCCAGCTCGGCGGTGGGAATCAGGCCGCGGCGCTCGAGGTAGTCGAGGATCTGCTGCGCCGACTCCTCGGGCGACTGCTTGTCCGTCTCGACCACGAGCTCGGGGTTGTCCGGCGGCTCATACGGGTCGGAGATGCCGGTGAACTCCTTGATCTCGCCGGCGCGTGCCTTCGCGTAGAGGCCCTTGACGTCGCGCTCCTCGCAGACCTCGAGCGGGGCCTTCGTGTAGACCTCAATGAAGCGCTCGCCCATCTTTCGGCGCGCCTCGTTGCGGATGTCGCGGTACGGGGAGATCGCCGCAGTGATCACCGGCACGCTGTTGCGGGAAAGCAGGTCGGCGACGAAGGCGATCCGGCGGATATTGGTGTCCCGGTCCTCCTTCGAGAAGCCGAGGCCCTTGGAGAGGTTCTCCCGGACGATGTCTCCGTCCAGCACCTCGAGCTTGGAGCCGCGACGGCGGAGCTCCTTGACCAACAGTGTCGTGATGGTGGTCTTGCCCGAGCCGGAGAGGCCCGTGAACCAGATGCAGAATCCCTTGTCATTCTCAGCGGCCATCGGTCGCTGACTCCTTTCTGTACGCATCGATCAGGATCTCGGCAACCTCGTCCCGCGAGAACTCCGGCGGCGGCTTCTCCCCATTCGCCAGCATCTCTCGAAGCTTCGTACCCGAGAGAACCAGATGCGATTCGTGCGGGTGGGGACACGTCTTGTTCGAGGCCATGTCCTCGCAGTCGTGGCACCAGAAGGTGTGCTCGAAGAAGAGCGGCTCGATGCCGAGCTGGTCGAGGTCGATGTCGTCGAAGATCCGCTGCGCGTCGTAGGTGCCGTAGTAGTCGCCCACACCAGCGTGGTCGCGCCCGACGATGAAGTGCGTCGCGCCGTAGTTGCGCCGGATGATCGCGTGGAGCACCGCCTCGCGCGGGCCCGCGTAGTGCATCTTCGCTGGGTTGACGCCCAGGATCGCGCGCCCGGGGGGGTAGTACTTCTCCATCAGCACCTCGTAGCAGCGCATCCGCACGTCTGCGGGGATGTCGCCCGCCTTCGTCTCGCCGATGAGGGGGTGCAGGAAGAGCCCGTCGGAGACCTCGAGCGCAGCCTTCGTCAGGTACTCGTGTGCCCGGTGGATCGGGTTGCGGGTCTGGAAGGCCACGATGCGCTTCCAGCCGCGGTCGGCGAACGCCACGCGCGACTCCTCCGGGGTCATGTAGCGCCGCATGAATGCCTCGTCGTGATCGGGCAGCGCGTCCGCCGTGATCGTCCCGGCGATGCAGCGCGCGCCCTCGCGCCGGATCGCGGCGACGCCGGGATGCTCGTCGTCCGTCGTCAGGTAGACGTTGGAGGCCTCGAAGTCGACGTCGCGCTCGAAGATCTCCTGGACCTCGAGCCGGCCGAGCCTCTTGTCGTTCGGCGCGGAGAGCTCGACGACGTCGCCGACCGAGGCATCCAGATCGGTGGCCAGCGTGATGGGGATCGACCAGATCTCGGCCGGCTTCGTCGCGAGCCGCACGTCCTCGCACACGGAGCGCCAGTCGTCGGAGCCCATGAAGCCGTCGAGCGGTGCGAAGCCGCCGATTGCGAGCAGCTCGAAGTCGGAGGCCTGGCGCGCGGTGAGCGTCAGCGCCAGGGCCGTGTCAGCGCTACCCATTTATGCCGCACTCCGTACGGTCCGTTCCGGCCCAGCGGCCGGCGCGCGCGTCCTCGCCCTCGCCGGGCTTGGTGGTGCAGGGCATGCACCCGATCGACGGATAGCCCTGGTCATGAAGGGCGTTGTAGGGCACGTGGTGATCCTTGATGTAGTTCCAAACTCGCTTGTCGTCCCAGTCGGCCACCGGGTTCAGCTTCCAGAGGCCGAACCGCCTGTCCCAGCCGAACTTCGCGGCCGACGCCCGGGTCTCCGAGTCGACCCTGCGGATTCCCGAGACCCAGCAATCGACGCCATCGAGCGCCGCTCGCATCGCCTCGACCTTGCGGATTCCGCAACAGGCGTCCGGATCGCGGCGCCACAGGTTAGCGCCCAGCTTGTCGGTCTGCTCGGCGAGCGAGATGCCGGCGAAGCGATCGAACCCGATCCGGAAGTGCCGCGCTAGAGCGTCGCGCGTTTCATAGGTCTCCGGGAACAGGAGCTCGGTGTCGAGGTAGAAGAACCGCGCCTCGGGCTCGATCCGGTGCGCGACGTCGACGATTACCGACGTGGTCTTCTGAAAGGACACGGCGAACCGCAGCTTTGGATGGAAGATCTCGATGGCCCACGCGATCGCCTCCTCCGCTTCCATCTCCTCGACCTGGACCGAGATCTCGCCGGGATCCACCACGCGGCCGTTGATGGTGGGGAGGCGCCTGGCACGACCGTTGCCGTTCGCCCCGTGGCCGGTGCTTTCGGAGTCCACGTCCTCGGCGTGAAGGAGGCGCGGCTCCGGGAGGGTCTCCTGCACGCTCCATGCCGCATGCCGCGTGCTGCTCATACCGCACACTCGCCCTCGCCGCGCTCCACCCTGTAGGGCTCCGAGCGACTCCAGTCGATGAAGTGCTCCAGGTTCTCGAGGCTGAACTCGGCCGGCATCGCGAGGTCCTTCACCGACTCCTCGAAGTGCGGCGTGCCCATTCGCTCCACGTACTGGTTGAAGGTCTCGCCGTCCGCGCGCTCGGACTCGTACAGGCGGATCCAGCGCTCGACGGCGTCCGGCACCCTCTTTGCGGGCAGGCGCGACTTCAGTCGCTGGCCGAAGACGACCTTGCCCAGGCCGTTCCCGCCGACGTGAGGGATGTAGGCCGGCACCTGCCGGCCGCCGACCTTGAGCGACGCACCGTAGAAGCCGATGCTGCCGATGTGGTGCTGGCCGCATCCATTGGGGCAGCCGGACATCTTGATCTGGATCTGGCGAGTCAGGGGATCGGTCAGCTGCATCTCCTCGATCCGCTCCTGCACCGCGCGGTTGAGACCCATCGAGCTGGTGATGCCCAGCTTGCAGCTGTCGGTGCCAGGGCAGCTCACGACGTCGGTGATCTCGTCGGCACCTGACCCGGCGAGATCGAGCTCGCGGAGGCGGGTCCAGACGTCGTAGATCGACTCGTCGCGGACCCAGCGGAGTACCAGGTTCTGCTCGACGCTCGTGCGGGCGTAGCCGCCGGTGAAGTCACGCATGATCCGGGCGAGGCTCCGGAACTGCTCGGGGAAGAGATCGCCTCGCGGGACCTTCACCACCACGGTGTTGAAGCCCTCCTGGCGCTGCGCGCAGACGTTGGATTCGCAGAAGCGCTCGAACTCGGAGCGCTCGCCGTTCGGGCCTGCGGATGCCGGCGGAGGCGGTGGCGCATGCTCGGACTCGTCGTGGACCAGCATCAGGCGGTCGAGGTCGAAGTCCCGGTCGCTGATCCAGTCGCCCTGAAGCTCCTCGTCCACGAGCTCGCGGAACTCCTCGATGCCGATCTTGTCCACCAGCACCTTGATCCGCGCGCGCGCGCGGTTCTTGCGCAGCCAGTCCTGGCGATCGAAGATCCGCACGATCGCCTCCGCCAATTTCAGGTACTCCCCGTCGTCGAGCGTGACGAAGTCGCGGACGGTCTGCGCGACCCGCGGCATGATCGAGGTGCCGCCCCCGACCACCACCTGGACCCCGCGGAGGCCGTCGCGCACCTTCGGGATGAAGCCAAGGTCGTGGATGCCGGTGATCGCGCGGTCCGCGTCCGAGGCGGCGAAGGCCGTCTTGAACTTGCGCGGCATGACCTGGGTGGTGGGGTGGCGCACGAAGTAGCGGACGTAGGCCGTCGCGTACGGCGTGATGTCGAACGGCTCGTCGGCGGAGACGCCGGCGTAAGGATCGCCGGTGACATTGCGCATCGTGTTACCACAGCCCTCGCGGGTGGAGAGGCCGGCCTCGGCGAGAATCCGCAGCGCCTCCGGAGCCTCCGAAGTTGGGACGTGATGGAGCTGGATGTTCTGACGCGTCGTGATGTGCCCCTTGCGAAGCGGCGTGAAGCGCTCGGCCACCTCCGCGAACTTCTCCATCTGCTCGGGGTTGACTCCGCCCAGCGGCAGCTTCACCCGGATCATCTGGACCTCGGGCTGGCGCTGTCCGTAGACGCCTTGCTTGAGCCGGAACGGGATGTAGGTGTCCTCGCCGACTTCCCGGCGGAGGAACTTGGTCGTCTCGGTGTCGAAGTCCTCGAACTCGTGCTCGAGGATCGGGATCACGTGCCCGGGGACGTTGTCGTAACGCTCCGGGTTCTCGAGCGAGCCCACTGGGCCTTTGCCCGTGCTGCCCTTCTCGGGATCGACGTCGAGGCTGTGCTCGGCGGCGATCCGCTCGGCCGCCGAGCGCTGCTCCGCGGTGGTGGGTTCCACCGGCGGCATATTACACAAATCCTGACCGGCTTTAGGGCATTTAGGCCCGGTGCCTCGACAGGCGGCGGGCGAGCGCGAGCGCCGGCCGGCGCTCGCGCTCGCACGACAAATCGGTGGTCAGTCTACGTCGCTGCCCTCGACCAGGAAGGCGACGCGTACGTGAGCGCGGTACTCGTCCAGATTCTCGCCCCGGATCCCCGTGCTGACGATGTCGACGGCGCGGATGTTGCGCAGCGACGTCTGCGCCTGCTTGAGGGCCTGCATCGCCGCGTCGTCGGTGGACGTCTTCGAGCTTCCTACGAGTTCGATGATCTTGACAACCGCCACTGTCTCCTCCTGTCGCTCGCTGAACGGATGGAACGGCGGGAGGTGTTCTATCCCTTACGTACGCCCCAGGCAAGCGTCGGCGCCGGCAAGACCCCCTCCTCGAGCGCCGCCCGCTGCCAACCGCTCTGCGGAGGCGGCTCGGGAGCGGGAGCGGGCGCGGTGTCGGCGAGGAACTGCTCGACGGCGGCCACGACGGCCGCCGCCTCCGCCTCGGAGGCCGGTTCCGTGAGCATCTCGATGCTGGGCCTCGGCGGCCTGCGTTCGCCGTTTCGCGACATGGGACCCCCACTCTACCTCCGCGTCGCGCCCGAATTAATCTCGGCGGCGTGCCCAAGGTTCCAGTCCTCGACGGAGACGCGGTGCTGGCGGCCGTCGAGCCCGCCCAGGCGATCGAGCGCGTGCGGCTGGCGTTCGAGCGCTTCGCGACCGAGGACTGGGTGATGCCGTCGAAGGTGTACCTGGACGCGCCGCCCAACGGCGACTTTCGCGCGATGCCGGCACGCGGGGATGGCTTTGCGCTGCTCAAGTGGGTGACGTCATTCCCGGGCAACCCGTCGCGTGGCCTGCCGGTCGTCATCGGGGCGCTGCTGCTGTCGGACGCGGATAGCGGCGAGCTCGTCGCGATCATGGACTGCGCGCAGGTGACGTCGCTGCGGACGGGCGCGGCGGCGGCGCTCTCGGCGCGGGTCCTGGGGGCGCGGGATGGGCGCTCGGTCGGGATCATCGGCTGCGGCGTGAACGGAGCCTGGTCGGCTCGCTGTCTCGCTGCGGCGGGCTACGGCCCCGGCGTCTGCGCCGACGCCCGGCCCGACGCGGCCGAGGCGCTGGCGACGGAGCTGCGATGGGCGGCCGGAGCCCGCGAGCGGGCCGCCGCCCAGGACGTCGTTGTCACGGTGACGCCCGGCACGGAGCCCGTCATCTTCGCGTCGGACCTGCGGCGAGGCCAGCACATCGCCGCGCTGGGCGCCGACGCCAAGGGGAAGGCCGAGGTCGAACTCGCGGCCCTGGAGCGATGTCATCTCTTCTGCGACGAGTGGGCGCAGGCATCAGCCGGCGGCGAGCTTTCCGGCGGGGTGGCCGCCGGCGTCATCGACCGGGATCGGGTGACCGAGCTTGGCGAGGTCATCGTCGGCCGCGCCGAGGGCCGCCGCCCCGCCGACGGGATCACGCTGTTCGACTCCACCGGCCTCGCCATCCAGGATCTGGCGATCGCGACGGCCGTCTACGACGCGTGGCGGCAGGGCCGGGTCAAGGCCGAGCTCGTGGCGCTGTAAGGGCTCGATCCTTGCCCAACGCGCCGAAAGGTGCATTTCCCGCGCTGGACGTGGGAAAATGCACCGCTCGGCTGCTGCGTCTGCCGGCTGCGTGCTCGTGGCGGTCGTCGTGGTGGCGCTGGTCGAGGTTAATGTCGCCCGCCGAGAGTGAGCTCCCCTGTCGCGCTCCTGGGCCGCCGGCCTCCGATCGGAGCCGCCACCGGCGAGTGCCGCCGGATGCCCCCGACGATCACCAGCGCGAGGAGAGCCGCCAGCACGGTCCTGGCGTTCATCTCGACCACGCGCGTGCCCGGACCGGCGGCGGCGCCGATCGGGACCGCGGCGGTCGTAGCGCGCTCCTCGTAGCTGTCGAGGAGCGTGAACGCCTTGCCCGCAGAGGCCGGGCGGTCCCGCGGGTCTTGCGCGGTTCAGCCGGGTCGATCAGCGCCCCCAGCTTCGGCCACTCGCGACCCGCGAGGCACTCGCTCAGCACTACGCGAGCGTGTAGAGGTCGGATCGCTCGGTCGCCGCCCTGCCCGCAAGCAGCTCGGGCCATGTACTTCGGGGTCCCGATCACGTGGCCGGTCTCCGTCAGCTGGGTGGCGTCCTCGGGCAGGGCGATCCCGAAATCGGTCAGGCGCGGATCGCCACGATCGTCGAGAAGCATGTTGGACGGCTTGACGTCGCGATGGACCACCCCAGCGCCGTGGATGGCGGCGAGCGCTCAGGAGGTGGCGGGCAACCTTTTCCGCGCCATCGCCTGTGGGTACGACTGACGAGCCGCTGATCGTGTCGCTTCGCTAAAGCGGAATGTTCCCGTGCTTTCGCTTCGGCTGATCGACGCGCTTCGTCTGGAGCGTACGGAGGGCGCGGATCAGCTTCGGGCGCGTCTCGTGGGGGACGATCACGTCGTCGATGTAACCGCGCTCGGCCGCCGAATACGGATTCGCGAACCGGGCCCTGTAGTCCGTGATCAGCTTCTCGCGACGCGCGTCGGGGGTGGGGGAGTTCTGAATGTCCCGCCTGAAGATGATGTTGACAGCGCCCTCGGGACCCATAACGGCGATCTCCGACGTCGGCCAGGCGAAGTTGAAGTCGGCGAGCATGTGCTTCGATGCCATGACGTCGTACGCGCCGCCGTAGGCCTTGCGCGTCACGACGGTGAGCTTCGGCACGGTCGCCTCCGTGAACGCGTAGAGCAGCTTCGCCCCGTGGCGGATGATCCCGCCCCACTCCTGTGACGTGCCCGGAAGGAAGCCGGGCACGTCCGTGAAGGTGATGAGCGGGATGTTGAAGGCATCGCAGAACCGCACGAACCGCGCGCCCTTGACCGACGAGTCGATGTCGAGGACGCCCGCCAGGTGGCGGGGCTGATTGCCTACGACGCCCACCGGATAGCCGTCCAGCCGCGCAAAGCCGACGACGATGTTCTGCGCGTAGTGCTGGTGGACCTCGAAAAACTCGCCGTCGTCGACGATGAGCGAGATGACGTCGCGCATGTCGTAGGGCTTCGACGCGTCGTCGGGAACGATGCTGTCGAGCGCCTCGTCGGCCCGGTCCGGGTCGTCGTAGGGCTCCACCCGCGGGGGCATCTCGAGGTTGTTCAGGGGAAGGAACGACATCAGGTAGCGCACGTCCTCGAGGCACTGCTCCTCGTTGTCGGCGGCGAAGTGGGCCACCCCCGACTTGGTGTTGTGCGCCATCGCCCCGCCGAGGTCCTCGAATCCCACCTCCTCGCCGGTGACGGTCTTGATCACATCGGGCCCCGTGATGAACATGTGCGAGGTCTCCTTGACCATGAAGATGAAGTCGGTCATGGCCGGGGAGTACACGGCGCCGCCCGCGCATGGCCCCATGATCACGCTGAGCTGGGGAATGACTCCCGAGCACTTGACGTTGCGCACGAAGACGTCCCCGTAGGCGCCGAGCGAGACTACGCCCTCCTGGATCCGAGCGCCGCCGGAGTCGTTCAGGCCGATCACCGGGCAGCCGATCTTGGCCGCCAGATCCATGACCTTGCACATCTTCTCGCCCATGACCTCGCCGAGCGAGCCACCGAAGACGGTGAAGTCCTGGGAGAACACCGCCACCGGCCGACCATCGATCGTCCCCCAGCCGGTGACGACGGCATCGGCCCATGGCCGGCGCTTCTGCATGTCGAAGTCGTAGGTCCGGTGGCGGACGAACGTGTCGAGCTCCTCGAACGACCCCGGTTCCAGCAATTTCTCGATTCGCTCGCGGGCGGTGAGCTTGCCCTTGTCGTGCTGCTTGGCGACGGCCTCCTCTGGGGCCGAGTGGACCGCTAGGTCGCGGAGCTCGCGCAGCTGGGCGAGCTTCTCCTCGTGGGTCTCGGGGAACTTCTGTCGCACGGGCCCCGCGATTCTACGGCCGCGACCCTGCCGCCGCCTCGGCTGCCAGCTTCCGGTTCAGCGCCGCGCGAAGGGGCGCCGCTCGGGGGAACCGAGCTCATCGAGGAGCTGCTCCAGCGCGGCCTCGGCTTTGGCTGCATCCGGCCGCGCGTGCTCGGCCGTGATCGAGACTGACGTTCCGAATCCCTTCTCGGCGAGCTCGAGGGCGATACGCGCCTCGCCGCTGGCCGCACACCCGTTGGCACGCCACGCCAGGATCCGCCCGGGCTCGCGATCCGTGACATCGACCGGCACCGGATCCGGGGTGCCCACGAGCTCGGCCATCCACGCCTCCATCCTCGGTAGGTCGTCCGCGAGCTCCCAAAGCTCCGGCGGGGACTTCACCAACGTCCGCTTCGCTTTCGACTCCATCGCGGCGGGGTTCTGCCACCCCATGTCGACTCCTCCCCGCGGGGCAGCGATTGCAAGCGCCCGCGACATGGCTCCTCGAGTCGCGCCGTCCGCGCCGGTCGGCCGGCGTCGCGATCTCAGAAGAACGCGCCGCCCCTGTACTCGCCGAACACGTCGCGCATCGCACCACACGCCTCGCCAATCGACGCGCCGTCGCGAAGCGCGTCCTTGATCGGGTAGAGCAGGTTTCCTTCGCCGCCGGCGACCTCGCGCAAGTCGCGAAGCCGCGATTCGACGGCTGCGGCGTCGCGGCTCTCCTTGAAGCGCCGAAGGCGCTCGAGCTGGCGCTGCTCGGACTCGGGGTCGACCCTGAGGATCTCGACGTCGTCGATCTGGTCGGTCACGAACTTGTTGACGCCGACGATGATGTCTTGGCCCGTCCGGTAGCGCTCGTGATAGGAGGCCGCAGACTCCTCGATCTCGCGCTGAATGAACTCCAGCGCCTCGACCGAGCCGCCCAGCTGCTCGACCTTCTCGATGAGCTCCCAGGCGCGGGACTCGATGTCGTCCGTGAGCGCCTCGATGAAGTAGGAGCCGGCGAACGGATCGACGGTGTCGGCGGCGCCGGATTCGTGCGCGATCACCTGCTGAGTGCGTAATGCGATCCGGGCCGAGCGCTCGGTCGGCAGCGCCAGCGCCTCGTCGAAGCCGTTCGTGTGCAGGGACTGCGTGCCCCCCGTGACCGCGGCGAATCCCTGCAGGGCGACCCGGATGATGTTCACCTCGGGCTGCTGAGCCTGGAGCGTGACGCCGCCGGTCTGGGTGTGAAAGCGGATGGTCTGCGAGCGGGGATCCTGGGCGCCGAAGCGCTCGCGCATGATCTTCGCCCACATCCTGCGTACTGCCCGGAACTTCGCGATCTCCTGGAAGACGTTGTTGTGGCAGTTGAAGAAGAACGCGAGCCGCGGGGCGAAGTCGTCGACCGCGAGCCCGCGATCAAGCGCGGCGCTTACGTACGCGATCGCGTTCGCCAGCGTGAAGGCGACCTCCTGGACTGCCGAGCATCCCTTCTCCCGGATGTGGTAGCCGGAGATCGAGATCGTGTTCCACTTCGGCACGTGCTTGCGGCAGTACTCGAAGATGTCCGTGGTCAGCCGCATGGTTTCCTCGGGCGGGAAGATGTAGTTGCCGCGGGCCACGTACTCCTTCAGCACGTCGTTCTGGACCGTGCCGCGTAGGTTCTCGGGTGCGACGCCCTGCTCCTCGCCGACGAGCTCGTACAGCAGCAGCAGGATCGCCGCCGGGGCGTTGATGGTCATCGACGTCGAGACCTCGTCGAGGGGGATCTGATCGAAGCAGATCCGCATGTCCTCGATCGTGTCGATGGCGACGCCGGTGCGCCCTACCTCGCCCAGACACAGCGGGTCGTCCGAGTCGCGGCCGAGCTGCGTCGGCAGGTCGAACGCCATCGACAGCCCGGTCGAGCCGTGCTCGATCAGGTAGCGGTAGCGGCGGTTCGTTTCCTCCGCGGTCGCGTAGCCGGCGTACTGGCGCATCGTCCACAGCCGGTCGCGGTACATCCCAGGATGGATGCCGCGGGTGAACGGGTAGGAGCCCGGCTCGCCCAGCCGCTCCGGCAGGCCCGCAGCGACGTCGTCGGCGTCGTAGGCGCGCTTGACCTCGATGCCGGAGTCAGTGAAGCGGCGCGGGTTGTCGGCCCCGACAACCGGAGCGATGAAACGGTGGAGGTCCTCCTCGACTGCCTCCGCCTGCTGCCGGGAGCGCTCGTCCTCTGACGCGGGCGGCTTGGGATGCTCGGTGGGGCGGGTCGCCACATGGGAAGGATAGGTCCAGCAGGCCTTTCGACAGCCGGCGGCGGGTTTCCACCTATCCGGTGGAACATCTGCCGCCCACGTAGCAATTAGGGCTGCAGGGCGTACGGGTAGCGAGTAATGGTCTCGCAGCCCGCCTCCCTCACGAGGACGAGGTCCTCGAGGCGCACGCCGCCGATGTCCGGGCGGTAAAGACCAGGCTCGACCGCGAGCACGTCGCCCACGACGAACTCCTCCCCGCGGGTTCGCCCCATGCTAGGCGCCTCGTGAACCTCCAACCCGACCCCGTGTCCGAGCGAGTGGAAGAACCCCTCGCGAAGCATCTCGCCCGGCGGCTTCGAGAGCTGCGTGGGGAATCCGTGCTCGTGAAAGAGCTCGCAGACGGCCTCGTAGGGCTCGCGGGCGTTCGCGCCGGGCCTGATGGCCGCCTTCGCTCGGGCCATAGCTTCCTCACACAGGGAATACCACCGGCGGATCGCGTCCGGGAGGTCACCGACGACGAACGTTCGCGTCATGTCGGCGAAGCAAGAGCTGTCCGTGTCGCGGGGCCAGAGGTCGATCTCGACGGGCTCGGAGGGAGCGATGGGTCCGGAGCCGCGCTCGTGGCCGATCGCGGCCTGAGGCCCGTGGCTTACGATCGGCTCCTCGCAGGTGACCGGGTGCGAGGCGAGCGCGCCGGCGATCGCGTCCTTCAGGCGCTCGCTCGTGACCGGCTCGCCGCCGGCGTGCAGGATGCCCTCCGCTGGCTCGGCCGTCCTGAGTATCGCCGCGGCGGCCGCTATCGCCGCCTCCGCCGCCCACTGGGCCCGATAGATCCCCGCGAGCTCCCCCTCGGTCTTGGCCCGCCGTCGCTGCTCGAACCTCCGGTGGTCGGCCGCGAGCTCGACACCCGCCGCCCGCAGGCGGTCGGCGAGCTCGAGCGGGAACGTCGCCGGGGCAACGGCATCGCCGATCCCCATGCGCCTGCAGGCGCGCACGACAAGCTCCTGGGACGCCTCCTCCCAGTCCGGATGCCGCTCGACGAGCTCGTCCCAGCCGAGTTGCTCGGGCAGGATCACTTCGACGTCAGGGGCCTTCTCGCCGACGGCCTCGGCATCGAGCTGGCTGATCACGGCGTAGCGGCGCCCGTCGACCTCGGCGTATAGGAACGGGTCCACGATCTCCGCCGGAACCTCGTGGCGCAGCTCAGGCGAGCGGATCGTGTCGGCGTAGATCAGAACCGAGCTCACGACCTGAGTCTTACACGGCACGGGTGGCTACCCGTTCTGCGGCCTCCGCCATGTGCTCGGCGACGCGCGGGTAGGAATAACGGTCGCGCGCGGCGGGATCGGAGGGCCGCAGCTCTCCGGCCGCGAGGCGGCGCAGCGCCTCGACGATCGCATCGACGTCGTCGGCTGGCACCGCCTCGCCGCCCGCCTCGGCCACCACGCGCCCAGCCTCGGTCCCCGCGGCGAGCGCCAGGATTGGCGGGCCGGCAGCCAGGTACTCGAAGAGCTTGAAGTTGAGGAGCTGCGTGCGGCGCGACGAGGCGACGAGGAGCAGGGCGTCGGCCGCGCGCTGGAGCGCCAGCGCGTCCGCGCGGTCCAGCGTCCCGGCGATCACGATCCGGGCGGGCGAGACGTCGCTTCGCATCAGCTCCGCCTCCTCGCCGGTCAGGGGCCCCGCGACCACAAGCTCGAGCCTTCGGGCATCGTCGGGTTGTTCTCGCGCCAGGACGCCGAGCGCCCGGACTAAGCCAGTCGGGTCGCGGCCGTAGCTGCCGAACCGGCCGGTATAGACGAGCGAGATCCGCTCGGTGTCGAGCAGGCGGTCGGGGGCCTTCGAGCCGTCGCCCGCACCGACGACGAGATCGGGGTCCCAGCCGTTGGGGACCAGCTCCGGATCGAGGCCCAGACGGCTTCGCAGGTCCTCCGCGACCGGCCGGCTGACGCAGACGACGGCGTCGGCGGCGGTAAGCCAGCGGCGCTCCAGGCGCTCGTCGAGCCGCCGCTGAGGCGCGGTGGGGAAGGGCGGGCGGATCGGCTCGAACGTCCATCCGTCCCGCAGGTCGGCCACCCACGGAACGCCGCGGTGGCCAAGCGATTGCCCGATCATGTGGACGGACTCGGGGGGCGAGCTGGTGATCACGGAGTCGAAGCGCTCGCGGGCGTTCGCACGGTGCGCGTCCCGCAGCGCGAACGGCGTCCAGGCCACCGCGAGCGGCTCCGGGACGATGATGCGGCTCAGGACGTGCGGCCGCCCGGAGTAGGTGTCGGCATCGAACAGGGCGTCGACGCGGTCGCGGCCATGAAGGCGGGCGCGCAGCCTCTGCAGGTCGGCGGAGCGGATCACCCCCTCCTCGAGCAGCGAGTCACCGGTCCCATAGGCGGACGTGGTGAGGACGGTGACGCGGTGCCCCAGCCGTCGCAGCCACTTGGCCATCGCGGCTGGACGGTGGGCGCCGGTGTCGCGGCAAGGCGGATAGAAGTAGGCGACCAGAAGAAGGTTCATCCCGTCCTCCGGTGACGCTCGGCGATCGCCTCGACGTAGGCGGCGTCCATGCGATCGAGCAGACGGGGCCAGCTCCAGAGGCGCGCCGCCTTCGCGCGGCCGGCCGCGCCCATCGCGGCGCGCCCGTCGGCGCCGGCTTCGACGAGCCGCTCGATCGCTGCCGCACCCGCCTGCGGGTTCGCCAGCGGGACCAGGAAGCCCGTCTCGCCGTCGTCGACCACGGCGCGAACGCCCGGATATTCCGTGGCGATCGTGGGGAGGCCACACGCCATCGCCTCGATCAGCACGATGCCGAAGGACTCCGGAGGCTGCGTCGTAAGCAGCAGGAGGTCGGATGCGCGCAGCACGTCGGGAAGATCCGAGTGCGGTACCGCGCCGAGGAAGTGGACTCGATCGCGAACCCCGGCCTGCACCGCACGGCGGCGGAACTCCTCGAGCAGCTCGCCGCCGCCCGCGACGAGCAGGTGCAGGTCAGCCCTTCGCGTGGTGGCGATGGCGTCGATCGCGACGTCGAGGCGCTTGAAGTGGTGCGCTCGGTCGAGTGTGGCGACGAACGCGGCCACGACCGCGTCCTCGGGGATCCCAAGCTTGTCGCGGACGCCTGATTCGTCAGGCCCTGGGGAGAAGAGCTCGGTGTCGACGCCATTCGGCATCTCGACGAGCCTGGACGGGTTTCGCTCGGAGATTCCCCGCAGGTACGGCACCGATGCGGCGTGGTCGGCTGAGAGGACGCAGATGCCGTCCGCGGCGCGGACGAGCAGCGGCGCCACCGTTCGCTCGTAGGTCTCGAACGCGACCCTGCGTGAGCCCTTGGCCACCAAACGGTTCTTGTAGTGGACGAGCAGGGCCTGCCGACGGCGCCGCGGGGTCAACCTGCCGAGAAGCGTCAGCTCGGCGCCGAAGATGAACGGATAGTGGATGTGGACCACGTCGAAGCCATCGATCGCGGCGATGCTGGGGATCAGCGGCGCGTTGCCGATCGCGACGAGCGGCCCGATGCGGTGGACGATCGCCGCGCCCGGATCCGGCGGCGTGCCGTTTGCGGGCGCCGTGAACACCTCGACGTGGTGGCCGCGCTCCGCCTGGCCCTTGGCGAAGCGGTAGGCGGTGTTCCCCGCCCCGCCCGGGTACGGCGGAAACGTCGCCGTCAGGTGGGCGATCCGCAGCGGCCTGCGGAGCCCGGCCCTGAGCTCGCTCAATCGGTCGCGCCGACGAGTCGCTCGACGCCCGCCTGCTCGATCGTGCGCTGGAGCCCGTCGCGAAGCTCGACTGCCGGCTCCCAGCCGAGGAGCTGCCTGGCGCGGATTATGTCGGGCTGGCGAACCTGCGGATCATCGACGGGAAGGGCCTCGAACACGATCTCGGACCGCGAGCCGGTGACGTCGATCACGGTCTCGGCCAGCTCGAGCAGGGCCATCTCCTTGGGGCTGCCGAGGTTCACCGGAAGGTGGACATCCGATTCGGCGAGGGCGACGAGGCCGCGGATCAGATCGTCGACGTAGCAGAAGCTTCTTGTCTGGCTCCCGTCGCCGAAGATGGTCACCGGCTTGTCCTGAAGCGCCTGGCGCAGAAAGGTCGGGATCGCGCGGCCGTCGCGGGGTCTCATCCGACTCCCGTACGAGTTGAAGACCCTCGCGATGCACGTGTCCACGCCCTGCTGGCGGTGGTACGCCATCGTCAGCGCCTCGGCGTAGCGCTTCGCCTCGTCGTAGACGCCGCGGGGCCCGATCGGGTTGACGTGGCCCCAGTAGCTCTCGGGCTGGGGGTGGACCTGGGGGTCGCCGTATACCTCGGAGGTGGACGTCAGCAGGAAGCGGGCGCGCTTGAACTTCGCCAAGCCCAGCATGTGGTGGGTGCCGTAGGAGCCGACCTTCAGCGTGTGGAGCGGAAGCCGCGAGTAGTCGATCGGGCTCGCCGGCGAGGCGAGGTGGTAGACGAAGTCGACGTCCTCGTCCAGAAACACCGGCTCGGTCAGGTCCTGGTTCACGAACGTGAAGCGATCGTCGCGGATGTGCTGGATGTTTTGCAGCGACCCCGTGTCGAGGTTGTCGATGCAGATCACGCGGTGTCCCTTGCTCAGCAGCCGGTCGCAGAGATGCGACCCGAGGAAGCCCGCTCCTCCCGTGACGACGCAGGTGCTCATCTCAGCCCCGCAGAGTACGCGACGCCGGTGCGGGAGGCCCGGTCGTCAGGCGGGCTCGATCATTCGCCCCAGCCGCATGCGCGGGGAGGGCGGTCAAAGGCGGCGAGGGGTTGTTGTGTACATGGCCGCCGTCCAGCCGACCCTCACCGGCAGCCGGCGCGAGCGGGCGCTCGCGCTGCTCGCGACCGCGGAACCCGACTTCCGCCGCACGGCTCGCCGCCTCTCGCTGTGCGCCGACGACGCCGAGGACGCCTTTCAGCGAGCGGTCGAGATCCTCTTGACCAAGGCGCCGGCCCGGCCGCCGCAGGCGCTGATCGCCTGGATGCAGATCGTGACGCGCCGCGAGGCCCTGGCGGTTCGCCGCGCCCGCGAGCGCCTGCTGGCGGCGTGGCGCGACGAGCCCGATGACGTCATCGCCCGGCTGCTGTGCGACCGCCCGGGGCCGATGGAGCAGGCGGAGCGGCGGGACCGCATCGCGGCTGCGGCCCGCGCTCTTGCAGCGCTGAAGCCCGACGAGCGCCGGGCCATCGCCCTCCAGGCCCACGGCTACTCATACGCCGAGATCTGCAAGCTCTGTGGCTGGACCTACACCAAGGTCAACCGCTGCCTCGCCGAGGGCCGGGCGCGGCTGCGGGAGCTGGTCGCGTCGCGTTGATCGTGGCGCGAGGCCCAGCGTGGCCGTTGGCGCCGAGGCCCTTCATTCCCGAGCGAGCGCGGCATGGACCTCGTCGGCCACGCCCTCGCCGGAAAGCAGGGCGCCCTCCATGTAGCCGCAAGCCCTGCTGAACCACTCGCTGCTCATCCCGGTCCCGGACGCTGCCCGACCGCTGCGCGCCGCGGTTCCGCGAGGGGGCCAAGCGGCTGCACGTGGAGTTCTGGGAGCGGCGCGGGAGCGGCAGTCGCCGGACGACTGATCAGCTACAGGGAAGCGCGACGCCGCTAGCCTCGACCGCCCTTTGAACCGCGTTGCCACACTTGATGCGAACGTGAAGTCCGTACCTCCGCGCCAGCCGGGTGGCCGTGACCAACGCGCGAAGGCCGCGAGGATCGACGAAGCTGATTCGAGTCAGGTCGAGCGTGATCGACGCGACCTGAGGCCTCTCGATGATTCGTCGCAGGGAGTCGCCGAGCGCCCAAGCGCTGCTCATGTCGATCTCACCGACCGGCCGGATGGTCGTCGAGCTGCCGATTTGCTCGGTCAATACCGAGAGCCGCTTCGGAGCCGTCTCTGATTCCTCCTTCCAAGAGCGGGCTCGAAACCCGTTTGCGTCCTGCTCAGTGATCGCGACTGGTTCCTCGCGCTACTGCTACCCGGGTCGCGAGGCATCTACCAGTGAGATTCCTGATCGATGGAAGCCATGCCGCGCGCGACCTTCGGTCGCATCTAGATCCGATAAGGGCCTCGGCTGCGGCCGGGGCTCTCGTCATCCAGCGGCGGCAGCGACGAGAGCAGCCGGGTCCGCTCGCACTCGGCGTCCGTCTGGCAGTCCGGGCAGACGACGACCGTCCAACCATCCGTCTGCGAATGGTGAGGCGTCGGTTTACAACCCCCCCAGCTGGTGCAGTCCCCACGCGTAGAGGGCAGGACTCCGCGTGCGCGTCAGCTTCGACAGCCCTGAGCCGTCGGCATTCACCGTCCACAGCGCCACCCGGTCGTGGCGGGAGAACCGCTGGAACAGGAGCTTGGTGCTATCGGGCGACCAGACAGGTGTCCACCTCTCGCTGGCGGCCTCCTTCCGCGCCCTCTGCCTGGCTTTCCTCCTGCACTGCTTCCTGTGGCCGCTCTTGTTTTCGCACTCCTTGAGGAACTTCCGTTTGAGCTTCCTGAACGCCTTCCTATCGAGCCTGTCGATGCGGTGGAGGGCGACCTTCCTGAGGCCTGTCCCGTCCGGATGGACGATCCAGAGCTCGGGGATGCGGCGAAATCCCGTGAACGCGATCCACTCGCCGTTCGGTGACCACTGGGCGGAGATGGCATCGAGGTCGGCTGGCGTGATCTGGCGTAGGCCGGTCCCGTCGGCGTTGACGACGAAGAGACCGGTCTTGAATCCCCCACCGGTGGAACGCTTCTGGAACCCGGCGAAGGTCACCCGAGACTCGTCGGGGGACCAGTCCGCCCCGACCCGATCGAAGAAACCGAGATCGATGACCGAGAGCCCGGGAGGAGTTAGCCGGACAGCCCCGCTGCCGTCTGGGTTCGCCGAGAACAGGGGGTGCTCGCGCGCGAACAGGACCCGTGAGCCGTCCGGAGAGTAGCCGTATCCGATGTCGAAGCCCTTGGGAGGTTGGGCGGTGACCCGTACGAGGTCACCCGCGTCGGAGGACCGCACCGTGTAGAGACCCGCATCGGCCCGGTTCGCCATCCCCTCGCTGTGGCACAGGAGTCGTGCGCCGTCGGATGACCAGGACAGGCAGAAGAGATCCAGTGGCAGGTTCGGGTTAAGGAGCCGGAAGTCGGACCCATCGGGGTTGGCAGTGGCAGGCTGGACGTCATGGGGGCCCCAAAGATTGCAGAGCACCTTGCTGCCGTCAGGCGACCAGTTATCGCAAGTGGTTTGCCCGGCGGGGCCGATCTGCTGCTTGTCCGAGCCATCGGGATTGATCGTGAAGCCGTAGTTGGGAAAGACCTGGCCGGCGACGATCTTCCCGTTCGTGCCGGGGAAGGTCGCCGACGCCGACGCCGAGGCCGCCCAGACCGCGGCCGCAATCCCGACCGAATAGAGGAAGAGGCGCGGCCGCAGTGACCGAACCGAGCGCGGGTCGGCGGGGGGGCGAGCGGCCATCATGGCCTCCTTCAGTTTCCCGAGAGGTCAGTCGGATGCCAGGCAGTGGCGAGACGAACCTGCCTCATCAACCCCCCAGCATCTAACTGACTTTCGACGCCGCAACGTTACTCCTATGCGGCCGGAGTGGCCATCACTTTCACGATGAGGTGCGGCAGCCGCAGCCGGAGACACCCCGCTCCCGCCGCTGAGGCGGGGGGATCTGTCCGAGGCGGCGGCCCGCTTCGCCATCGACAAATGCGAGCAGCACGCCACATCGTGTGTCGTGAGGCGAGTTGTCGAACACGTGGGACACGGGGCCGTCGACGCTGATCCCGAATCCCGACAATCCCTCCGCGCGCCACCACGACTCGTCGTAGACCGTCTGAGCCTTGACCACGTAGCCCATGGGGATCTGCTGGGTGAGCTGGTCGCGCGCGGGTGGCAGGGGCGGTCTGTAGCGGATCCGGGCGGCTAGTGCGGGAGGGAGCGTCACAACGGTCCGCCTGCAGCCGAGCACCCCGCGCGCGTGCGTCACCTCTACGCCCTCAATTGACTGGCGAATCTCGGTGACCGGTGCACGCAGCTCGACCTCACTCTGGAGGCGTTCCGAAATGCCGCGAGCGAGCAGCTTGGAGCCACCGACGATCCGGGCCTCCTGCGCTCCGTCGGTCGATGCGATCAGCGTTGCCATGCCACCGCCACTGTGCGCGTAGAGGTAGTGCAGCAACGACATCTCCCATGCCTCCGCACCGAACACAGCGCGACTCAAAGGCGCCAGAACGCGAGCGCGTGTTCCGTTCGCGCGTTCTCGCGAAGCCAGTTATCGAGCGTCTGTGCGTCGAACGTGTCAGCACCCGGTGACTGCCACGGAGCCTCGAGCGAAATGGTCTGAGCGAGCCGGTCCAGCTCTGCGAGCAGGCGCTCGACGTCGCGCCGATCGTCGTCCTCCAGGCCGTAGTCGTCCTCGGCTTGCCAGCGCTTGACCGCACCATCGATGACCGTCAGGCGGGTGCCCTGCTCGTAAGTAGGAAACGTCTCGAGCCCGAGTTCGGCGGCGAGGGCCGAGACCCGCCCTTGGATAGGCGAAATCCACTCCGCTCCCAGCTCGATGACAGACCCGTCGCTCAGGGTGTGGTTGAGGACCCGCCCTCCGACCCGATCGCGTGCCTCGAACACGGACACGCTGCGGCCCAGCGTCTCGAGGCGACGCGCAGTCGCCAGCCCGGCGAGGCCGGCCCCAACGACCACGACGTCCCTACTCGAGCCCATACCCCAGCTCCCCTCCATCCGTTCGGGGCAACCGCGGGAGGCATGAGCATATGCGTAACAGCGAGTCGCTCGGGACCGATCGCGACCCCTACGCCGCGCTCGGTTCCAGGATCACCAGGGGAATCTCGCGGCCGGTGCGCTGCTGGTACTCCGCGTAGCCGGAGTACGCCTTGACCACCTTCGGCCACAGGCGCGCGCGCTCCGCCGGCGTCGCAACCCGCGCGTGGACGCGGCGGCGCTCGGATCCGACCTGGACACTCGTCTCCGGGTTCGCCTGCAGGTTGTGGAACCACGCCGGGTGCTTCGGGTAGCCGCCCTTCGACGCCACGATCACCAGGTTGTCGCCGTCGGTGATGTAGAGGAGCGAGCTCGTGCGCTTGACGCCGCTCTTGGCGCCCACGTGGTCGAGCAGCAGCATCGGAGCGAACCCGGGGATGCGGTGTCCGATCGCGCCGTTGGTCGCCCGGTAGACGAGCGTGTGGATCCCCGCCAGCCGGCGCAGCAGCGGCCAGCTGCGATCCGCCAGCTCCAGGTAGAGCGGCCCGCTCAAGGAACCAGGACCAGCTTGCCGGTTGTGCGACGGGCGCGGATGTCCTCGTGGGCGCGGCGCGCCTCGGCCAGCGGATAGGTGCCGCCGACAATCACCTCGAGCTCGCCGGCCCCCACCGCCTCGAACATGTCCTCGAGCGCCCCGCCCAGGCGCTCCGGATAGCGGAGGAGATGCATCAGCCAGAAACCGATGACGCCGCGGCTCGTGGCCATCAGCTTTCCGGGCTTCACCGGCGGCGCCCCCTCGCGCGCCGACTGCCCGAAGTGCACCAGGCGGCCGAAGTGGGCAACGGCGCTCAGGCTCTGCTCGAACGTCCTGCCGCCGACCATCTCCAGGATCACATCCACGTAGCGGCCCTCGTTGGCCTCGATAATCCCGGCCTTCAGGTCTTCCGCGTTGGAGTCGACGGTCGCATCGGCGCCCAGGTGGGAGGCCAGCTCGCGCTTCTCGGGGCTCGAGGCCAGCGCGATCACGCGGCCGGCGCCGAAGCGCCTTGCGAGCTGAACCGCAATCGTGCCGACGCCACCCGCGGCGGCGAAGACGGCGACGCTCTCGCCCTCCCGAATCCGCGCGCTCGTGCGCAAGAGATGCCAGGCGCTGGTCCCCTGGAGCACCAGCGCCAGCGCCTCGCCGTTGCTCACCCCCTCCGGCACCTCCCACATCAGCGACGGATCGGCCACTGCGCGTTCCGCATAGCCGCCGCCGTTCGTGAGCGCGACGACCCGCTTGCCCTCCGGTGTCATTCCGACGACCTCGCCCCCCGGCACCATCGGCAGCTCGGCCGGCGCCAAGTAAGAGTTCTCAGCCTGATGCGTATCCGCCCAGTTCACACCGGCCGCGAGCACGTCCAGCAGGACGAAGCTCGCCGGTGGCTCCGGATCATCGATCTCCCGCGGGACCAGCACCTCTGGCCCACCGAACTCGGTGATCTGGATGGCCCGCACCGGGCCGCTTACAGACCCTGCGGCCAGTTCAGCTTCGGCTCCGTCGAGAACGACCCGGACTTGCCATAGCCGATGACGATGTTGTCGTGCTCCTGCATCACGACGTTGACCGGGTCCTTGACCAGCTGGCCATTGACATAGACCTGAAGCTTCTGGTCGCCCTTCGACTTGAGCGACCCGATCTGGTTGTCGGAGAATTTCACGCCCCACACGTCCATGAGCTGACCGAGCGTGAAGTCGTACTCCTGGTCGGCCTCCATGTGGATGATCCCGGTCGTGTCGTGTGTGTGGAGCGGCGAGATTGTCTGGGTCGCCTCATCTATCCCGATGTTCGGAGGGACCGTCACCTGCTTGCCGTCGACATAGATGTGAAGCCACGAATGGATGTGGAAGGTGGTTTCGCTGAAGCCCGGCAGCCCAAGCGCCTGGATTCGCTGAGGCAGCTGGTTGTAGTCCGGCTTCCACGGCGGTGGAGTGTCCTGAAGCGCGATCTGCGCGGAGGCCGGCACCGAGCCCTTGTGGTAGGTGATCCCTGAGCCGCTGGACCCGCCGCCTCCGCCGCTCGAGGCCGCGACCACGGCGACCACGGCGGCGATGATCACGACGGCAGCCGCCGCGGCGCCGATCTGAAGGCGCCGCCGCCGCGACGCCTCGCGGCGCTCCGCCTCCTCCTGGGCGATCCGCTCCGCGCGGAGCCGTTCCTTCTGTTCCTTCCGGCTCGCCATCCGGTTGCAAGAGACTAATGGGGAAGCTTCAAGACGGCCTTCATGGGTTGCGAGGGACCGCCGGTGCCGCTTGCGCCGTAATCCACTGCCGCGCGACGCGCAAGGGACCCGGCGGCGATACTCCCGGCATGCAGGTTCGCTCCGCCGCCGAGCGTGACATCCCCGCGCTGATGCCGCTGATGCGCGCCTACTGCGACTTCTATGAGTCAAACCCGCCGGATTCCGGGCTGGACACGATGGCGCGGGCCCTGATCGCGGCCTCGGACGATCAGGGGATGCTGCTTGTGGCCGAGGACGAAGCCGGGAAGGTGATCGGCTTCGCGGCCGTCAGCTGGAAGTGGTCGAGCCTGAGGGGCGCTCGGATCGCCGTGCTGGAGGATCTGTTCGTCGCTCCGGAGGCCCGCGGCAAGGGGGCCGCCGACGCGCTGATCACCGAATGCGCCGCGCGGGCGCGCGCGAACGGGGCCCCGGTCATGAGCTGGCTCACGGCGCCCGACAACCACCGCGCGCAGGCGGTGTACGAGCGGGTCGGCGGAACCTCGGCGACGTTTCTCGAGTACGAGCTCGAGCTGCGCTAAGCGGGAGCAGGCGCCGTCCGGGGTTGAATCGGGCCGGAGGCGGAGGGGGAGGGATTCGAACCCCCGGACCGGGAAGCCGGTCAACGGCTTTCAAGGCCGCCGCATTCAACCACTCTGCCACCCCTCCGGGATCTCTGCGTGAGGGTAGTCCTTCGGCGCGGTCGGGCTTAGAATCGATGGCCAGCGGCAACGTGCCGCACCGTTCCCAGGAGAGGTGGCCGAGTGGCTGAAGGCACTCGCCTGCTAAGCGAGTAGGGGGCGCAAGCTCTCTCGAGGGTTCGAATCCCTCCCTCTCCGTTCCAACACGCTCCGAGGGGAGGTGCACCATGGCGCCGGTCACATACTTCGTCCGCATGGTCGCCGAGGACGGGCAGGCTGAGCGGGTGCTCGAGCTGCTGCTGTCGAACCCACGCCGGATCGAGGCGGGCGAGCCCGCCAATCTCGCCTTCGGCGTCCATCGCTCGACCGAGAACCCGAACGAGTTCTGGCTCTATGAGACGTGGGTGGACGAATCGGCGGTCGAGGCGCACGAGAGCGGCGAGGAGTTCGCTCGATACAAGGAGGAGCTCCGTCCGCTCGTGAGGCCCGACAGCGTCCTGTTCGGCAACACGGTCCCGATCAAGGTGCTCGGATACGAACTGCCGCCGGGCGAGGGCTGAGTCAGCGCCCGCGCCGGTCGCAGCTCGGGGTCATCTAGCAGGCGAGGGGCGGTTCGCGCGGGACCGTCGGGTAGCCCGCGACGACGTTGCCGATCGACGCGAGCTCAAGCGCGTAGCGTGCAGGAATGGTCGCAGGCCGGCCACCGGCCGCGGCAAGCCTCAAGGCGCAGCCGGCCCGCTGACCGCGAGCGGCTGCGAGGTCTCGCCGCTACTCCATACAATCGTTCCCCCGGGGTGCTTTCCCGATCCCGCGCCCGTAGCTCAGTTGGATAGAGCGTCGGTCTACGAAACCGAAGGTCACAGGTTCGAATCCTGTCGGGCGCGCTCCGTTTGTGCACCAGAAACCGCTTGAATGGTGGTTCCTGGGCGATGAGGCAGCTTAGGGTGACCTGGGCAGAGGGGCCGATTTCCGCGGGTCACGCCTAGGAAGGCCATCTCGCAAACCATCGCGCAGCCAGCACGGCCCCGATGCGCGCCGTCTGGCCTCGGCATCGACAGCGGCCTCGAAGTCAACATCGACATCATCGGCTCCGAGGGCGTTGTTCGACTCGTGGTGACGGGGGAGGCGGAGCAAGCGCCAACGCTGGTCAAGCTCACCCCGAAGGAAGCACGAGAGGTAGCCGAGGGCTTGGTCAGCCCCGCCAAAAGACGCTGAATCTGCCTGACGCTTTCTCCGCCGGCCCATCGCTTGATCAAGCGGCTTGCGGCTGCCTGCAAGGGCCGAGGACGCCTAGCGTGGTAACGAGTTGATACTTAAGTCTCCGAGCGGGTCATCCGCCGCTACCGCAGGTTGAAGCGGGGTTGGGGCTCTACTGCGCTCCATGCCGCGCGACGCCCAGCCGGCCCGGCTACTTATCCGTGACACGGAAGTAGCCGGTGCCTTCCGCGTCGTCGCGCACCTTTTCGAGGCGCCCCGATTTACGGGCCTGGCGAAACGCATTGCGGAGCTCGGGCTTGTTCACGCCCAGCTTCTTCGCGAGGTCATCGCGCGTGAACTCGGCCTGGCCGAGCTCTCTGGCCGAGGCGGCTACTTGGTCCGCCTTGATCCTCTGAGGCATTTGGCTCGTCCTTTCGAATCGGCGTCAGGATTTATGGGCGGCGCACAGACCTGCGCCGACACGTCCGCCCGTACCCGGTTGGCCTGGCATCGACACATCTTCGCGCGAGGACCATCCTGGCACACCCGTTCCAGGCACCCTCAGGGATGAATCTCCTGGCCGAGCGGCTCCGGAAGCCGCAGCGGACTCGGGGTCCTACCGACGACTTCCTCGGAATGCTCGGCCTGATGGAGGTCGCCGACTACGCGCTCGCCTGGGCGGCGGTCAGACGACCGGGCTGTCTTCTGAGCGGACCGCACGATCGGCCCCTCTCGCCGCGCGGCGGTGGGAGGATCCGGTGAGGTTACTAAGTGGCCCTTGCTGCCCACCAGGATCGGACTTCCGCTTCTCGCGCAAAGCAGTACTCAGGAGAGCTGTCGGCTTCAGCGGACGCGCAGTGGGACATGGACGAGCCGATCGTGTGCCTAGGCTCGGCGTTACCACCCCTTCTGCCGTTCCGAGTGCCATGCGATGGTCGCCAGGTCGCAAGAGAGCCCGCCGCCGAAGAAGAGCGCAAGATCGATCGCCACCAGCATGAGAGGCCCCTGGTCCGTATGGGCGACTCTCGAAACGCGGCTCCGGAACTCACGACACACCTTCCAAGTAGCTGTCGCCAAGGCGGCGAGCCAGCGCGAGCCCTACCGGTTGGACGAGCGCGCCCCGACTTCCTGAGCGCTGAGCGTCCCCTCAAGCACTGCCTCCTCCAACCCCCGAGGGCCGAGACAGTCGCCAGCCTCGTGGACCTCGAGGCCGGCGTCGGTGAGCGCCTCGGTGGGCGCGCGCTCCGGCACGCGGCCCAGTGCGAGGACGAGGAGATCGGCGGGACGCTCTGACTCGAGCTCGGGCGCGAAGAGGTTGCAGAAGCGCACCTGCCCGTCATCCGCGCCGACGAGCTGAAGATGATGCACGACCCGCACGCCGGCGCGGTAGAGGCGCGCCGCGTAGAGGTTCCGCTGGTACTGGTGGAGCGTCTCCCCGAGGGCGGCCGAGCCCACCACCACGGTCACGTCGTTCCCGGCCTTGTCGAGAAGCTCGGCGCAGGCCAGGCCCGACGCATCTCCGCCCCAGTCGGCGACGAGGACGCGCCGGCAGCGGGGCCGAGGGCCGCGGAGCACGTCCCAGGCCTGGACGACCTCGACATCCGCGAGCGGCAGATCGGGCTCGTACGGCCGGGCACCCGCGGCGACGATGACCGCGTCGGCGGCGAGCGCCGCGACGCTCGCGGAGTCGGCATCGGCCTGGAGGCGGATCTCGACGTTCGCGGCGGCGAGGAGGCGCTGATAGTTGCGCCCCAGAGTCCGGGCGAGCTCGGCGTGCATCGGCGCCGCCTCGGCGAGCGCCACCTGCCCGCCGAGCCGGTCCCGTCGCTCGAGGAGGACGACGTCGTGCCCGGCCGCGCCCGCCTCGGCAGCCGCCGCGAGGCCCGCCGGGCCTCCGCCCACGACGGCAATACGACGCCGGGCCGCGCTTCGCGCCGGCGGGCCCATTGTCCGCTCCCGGCCGGTTCGCGGGTTCTGCGCGCACGCGATCGGCGTGCCGGCGTGGTAGTGCGCGATGCAGACGTTGCAGCCGATGCAGCGAAGGACGTCGTCGGGCCGGCCTTCCCGCGCCTTTCGCGGCAACTCGGAATCGGTGATGAGAGCGCGCGTCATCCCGGTCGCATCGCAGCGTCCGCCGGCGATTAGCCGCTCCGCCTCGACCGGGTCAACGATGCGCGACGTGGCGACGAGCGGCGGGCCCATTCGGAAGGGCGAGGCCTGCGTCGCGATCGCGTTCTCGGGCACCGGCGGGGGCGGGACGATGCCCGTCGAGCCACGGTACGTGGAGGAGGCGCCGAGGGCGATGCTCAGGTAGTCGGCGTGCGCGGCCACGTCCGCGGCAACCGCCTCCGCCGCCCGTGAGTCCGCCGAGAGACGGACCCCGAGGGCGAGGCCGGGCGCTGCCCCGCGCACCGCTGCCAGCACCTCAAGCAGGAAGCGGGCGGGCTCGGCCCACTCGTCCTCCCGGCGGTTGAACGCAGGTGTGAAGAACTGCGCGGCAAGGTACTCATGCGCGGCCGAGATCTCGATTCCGTCGAGGCCGGCGTGCGCCGCCAGCGCCGCCGAGCGCGCATAACCCCGGAGAATCGAATCGATTTCTTCGGCGGAGAGCGTGCGCGGCTCGACGTGGAAGCGGAGGCTCGGGATCGCGGAGGGAGAGAGCGCAGGCGGGCGTGGAGAGGCGGAGATCTGCTCCCGCCCGCCGTGAAATAGCTGCACGAAGAGACGCGTCCCGTGGGCGTGCACCGCGTCGGCGACGCGGGTCAGTTCCGGCACGATCTCCTCCCGGTAGCCGGCCAGGGTGTGCGGCGTCAGAAGCCCCGATGGGTGAACGGCGGTCGCCTCGAGGACAATCAATCCGGTGCCGCCACGGGCGCGGGCCTCGTGGTAGGCGAGGAAGTCGTCCGTCGGGACGCCCTTCTGGACGAGAGTCGTCTGATGCGCGGTTGAGACGATCCGGTTCGAGAGCTCTACCGGCCCAATGCGAAGCGGGCTGAAGAGCCTTTCGAGCACGCTCGGCCTCCTTGCTCACGGACGGGGGGGCGAGAATAGCGTCCGGCATGAGGCGGGGCACTGCGAGGGGTTTCGAAGCGGACAAAGCGCTGGATTTCCGCGGCTGAGAATGGCTCGAGCCGCATCGGAAATGGGAATTCGGCGCCAGCCTCCACCGGAAAGTGGGGTCGTTCGAGATGAGGCGCACCGCCGACGGCAACGAGAAGCTTGCTGACGGTGGCCAGGTGAACCATTTCCTCGCGCGCTATACCGAGGATCACTCCTGCCCAGCGCCGGGTTGACTCGGCCTGCGCTTCCGTGATTCCTTCGGGGCGCTTCTTTAGAGATAGCCCCGAGAACAGGTACTGAACGAGGAGAAGGTGCTCGACCTCGGATGCCAGACGGAGGGCAGCGATCAGCTCCTCGCGGGTGTCGATCTGATTGCCTGGCGCGACTTCGAAACGAGTCTCGCCCGTCCCCACGCGCCAGACTCTAAACCCGACTGGAGCAGTCGCTCAGCGGTGGGCCAAGGATTTCACGACTGCACCGCGGGGAAACGCGAGCGACTGGTGCAGCCCGGGACCGCATCCGAGGTGCGGTCCTGTTCCAGGCAGTTCTGGGCAGGATGGGCCAGTCCCGTACCTCATCTGTCGCTGCTCCGGTCGCGTGAACGGGAGAGTGCCGCTCGGAGGCGTCTGCACCGATCACGCCCGAACGTGAGGCCATCGGTCCACAACACCGACGTCAGGCTACGAAACCGAAGGTCACAGGTTCGAATCCTGTCGGGCGCGCTCTCAGCTTGACGAAAACCGCACCAAAACCGGCGCTTTCCGCTCACTAGCTCGATCCTGGTCTAGCCCGGTCCTGCCGCTCGTCGCCGTCTAGGCGACGAAAGACCATCGCGCAACTATCGCGCGCTGCGGCAATGCTGGCCGTCGCCGTGACGGACGGTCGAGATCGCGCGAGTCACGAGCGGTCGGCCCGTGCGACGGCGCTGAGGTCATCCGGGGCGAGCCGTGGCTGGCCGCGCCGACCCGAGCAGCACCTTCGAGCAGATCGCCGACCTCTCGCCCCTGGACCAGGGGATGACGCAGGGGAAGCTCCGGTACGACCTGATACCGATTTCGTCGACCCTCTCGCTCGCGCAGCACGTAGCCCTCGTCGACGAGGTCGGAGAGGATCCGGTGGGCGGCGCGTTCGGTGATCCCGACCGCGGCGGCGATGTCCCGCAGTCGGATTCCC
>JBKPHA010000065.1:0-58840 GCA_046729615.1 Actinomycetota bacterium | reverse complement strand
CGTCGGCCTCGAACACCGGACGGATCTCCACCACGCCGTGCTCGCCCTCAGGGTTCGGGATCCGCTTCACCCACTCGATCGCCTCGTCCATCGACTTCACCTGCCACAGCCAGTAGCCGGCGAGGAGCTCCTTGGTCTCGGCGAACGGGCCGTCGATCACCTTGCGCTCGCTGCCCGAGAACTGGACGCGCACGCCCTTTGAGCTGGGGTGAAGGCCTTCCCCGGCGAGCATCACCCCCGCCTTGACGAGCTCCTCGTTGAAGGCCGTCATCTGTTCGAGCAGCTCCTGGCTCGGCATCTCGCCCGCCTCGCTCCGCTCCGTCGCCTTGATAAGCACAATGACTCGCATCCGCGATGCCTCCTATCGGTTGGTTGCTTCTACCTCTGCGTCGAGCGAGCGAGGCGGAAATCGACACGCCCCAAAAACCCGTTGCGGCGGCATGTGGCCCCCCGGCGGTTGCCGCTGGTCGGCCGCCGCCGCGCGTGGCCGCGCCACGCCCTCGGCGGGCGCCCGCACCGATCTTGAACGGCACCGACATGCACGCATTCATGCATAGCGAGCGTCTTGACCGCTGGTCCGTGGATGCCCGCGATGGACGAGCAGCGAAAGCGGCACCGGCGATTCATAGCTGGCTGGCTTGGCATTGGGCGCCTATCCCGGCCATCTGAGCACCGATTCAACCACCGTCCCGCCCGGGTCGCTAATGGGTCCATAGCGGCCGGCGCTCGGAGAGCATGCCTTCGCGCGGTGGGGTACAAGTCTCGGGTTTCGACGGGCTCGCGAGTGCGATGCTTTCGCCGTGCGCCTCTTCGAACGCCGCGATCTGACGGGCTCATGACCGGGAGCGGGCGCCATCGGGTGGTCGTGATCGGCGGCGGCTTCGGCGGGCTCCAGGCCGTCGCCCGCCTGGCTCGCGCACCGGTCGACGTGACGCTGATCGACCGACGCAACTTCCACCTCTTCCAGCCGCTCACCTATCAGGTGGCGACCGGCGCGCTCTCTCCCGAGGAGGTCTGTTATCCGCTGCGCGCGATCTTCAAGCGGCGGCGGAACGTGCGGGTGCTGATGGGTGAGGTGACGGAGGTCGATCTCGAGCGCCGCACCTTGCGCGGGGAGCCGCCGGCGGGAGAAGGAGAACCGATCTCCGTCCCCTACGACACCCTGATCGCGGCCGGCGGGTCGCGCTACTCCTACTTCGGCCACGATGAGTGGCAGGACGTCGCCCGCGAGGTGAAGTCCCTCGAGAGCGCCGTCGCCGTCCGCGGGCGAATCCTGAGCGCCTTCGAGTCGGCCGAGCTGGAGCCCGACGAGGAGCGCCGGCGGGCGTGGCTCACCTTCGTCGTGGTCGGCGCCGGGCCGACCGGCGTTGAGATGGCGGGCCAGATCGGGGAGCTTGCCCGGGACACGCTGCGCCGCGACTTCCGTGCGATCAACCCCCGCGAGGGGCGGGTCCTCCTCGTCGAGATGGCCGATCGGGTGCTGACCAGCTTTCCGCCGTCGTTGTCCGCGAGGGCCGCTCGCTCCCTCGAGCATCTCGGGGTGACGCCACTGCTGCGCCGCACCGTCGTCGAGATCGACGACGAGAGCGTCACCGTCGAGTCTTCGGACGGCGCCCATGAGCGAATCCCGGCTTGCACGGTGATCTGGGCGGCGGGCGTGACGGCCGCGCCGCTCGCGCACCGCATCGCCGCGGGAACCGGCGTAGAGGTTGATCGGGCCGGGAGGATGACCGTCGAACCCGATCTGACGCTGCCCGGTCACCCCGAGGTCTTCGCCCTCGGCGACATGGTGCGGGTGAAGGGCGAGGACGGCCAGGTGCAGCCGCTGCTCGGCGTCGCGCCGGTGGCCATGCAGCAGGGCCGCTACGCGGCGAAGGTCGTAAAGGCGCGGCTCCGCGGGCGAGAGCACAAGCCGTTCCGTTACCGCGACAAGGGCAACCTCGCCACGATCGGGCGGGCGCGCGCGGTTGCCGACCTGCACGCGATCCGCCTGAGCGGGTTCCCCGCCTGGGTCACGTGGCTCGTGGTCCACCTCTGGTACCTGATCGGGTTCCAGAACCGCCTGTTGGTCTTGATTCGCTGGTCGTTCAGCTTCTTCACCCGCGGGCGCGGAGGGCGGCTGATCGAGGAGTTCGACGAGCTTCCTCGTGCGCAAGGGTCCGTTCGGACCAGCGACCGGCGCGGGTAGCGTCGAAGCTCTCATTACCGTTCCCCGCGAGGCATGGACGAGTGGGTAAGGGCAGAGGCGGCCCGTATCGCGGCGCGGTTTGAGCGCGATCTCGCGGCGCTCGTTGCGGTCTCCTCGCCCAGCGGCGACGCTGTGGCGTTCGAGGAGTGCGCCGTGGTCGCGGTCGCGCTTGCTCCCGACGAGGCGTCGGTCGAGCGCCCGGCTTGCTCGTCGCCGCACCATGCGCCCGATCTGCTCTTGCGGCTTCACGGCACCGGCCGCGCCCACCTGCTGCTGGTCGGTCATCTCGACACCGTCCACGCGCACGACAGTCACCGGCCGCTCGAACGGATCGGCAACCGATTGGTCGGCTCCGGCGCGGTGGACATGAAGGGCGGCGACGTGCTCGCGCTCGGCGTGCTGCGAACGCTGGCCAACCGGCGCGCTGACTTCGCCGAGGTCGCGCTCCTGCTCGTGGGTGACGAGGAGTGGCGATGGGCGCCGTTCGTGCATGCCGATCGGTTCGCCGGCTGGGACGCGTGCCTGTGCTTCGAGGCCGGGCAGCGCGCCGACGACGAGGCGGTGGTGGTGAAGCGAAAGGGCGCCGGCACGATCCGGGTCAACGCCAGCGGACGGTCGGCGCACTCCGGCTCGGCCCCCGACGACGGCGCAAACGCGCTCCTCGCGCTCAGCGCAGCCGCCACGGCGGTGGCGGCGCGACACGACCCGGCGGGGCCAGACCGCCTCACCGCGGTGCCGACCGTGATTCGCAGCGGCGACGCGTTCAACGTCGTCCCAGATTCGGGTGAGTTGCTGTGCGACGTGCGGGCGGATTCTCTCGAGGCCATCGATGCCGTCGCGCGTGCGGTGCCCAGGGAGGTCGGCGGGGCGCGGCTGCAAACCGAGCTCCTCCGCCGGTGGCCGCCAATGGACTCTCGCGAGGCGACTGCCGCGTTGCTCGCCCGCGCGGCCGATGCGGCCGGACGGCGCATCGTCGCCTCCGGCCGCGGCGGAGCGAGCGACGCCAGCCACTTCGCTCCCGTCATCGCGCTGACGGTCGACGGGCTCGGGCCGCGGGGCGGGGCGGCGCACACCCCCGGCGAGTACGTGCTCATCGACTCCGTCGAGCCGCGGGCCGAGATAGCGGTGGCGGTGGCGCTGGCGGCGCTCGGCGGGTAGCGACGTCGTCGGTTGGCGAACGGCACCCGCACCCGCTCAAACCTTAGGGCGCCGCTTCTTCCATGAATCTGGGTGAATGTAGAGTCATGCCCAGGGCTGTCGTCGTGGGGGCGGGATTCGCAGGGCTCGCGGCGGCGGACGCGCTGCGCGCCGCGGGCGTGGAGGTGACCGTGTTCGAGGCTCGCGACCGGGTCGGAGGAAGGGTGTGGTCGGTGCCGTTCGCCGGCGGCGTGGTGGAGCGGGGCGCGGAGTTCATACTTCCTGAGAACCGGACCGTCGAGTCGCTCGCCGCGCGCTTCGCGCTGCCGCTGGTCCGCAAGGGAACGCCATACGGCCGCCGTGAGCCACGGGGCGAGGAGGCCGTTCCGGCGGCCGAGCTCGAGGCCGTCTTCGACAGGATCGCGGCCGACGAGGCGGCGACAACGGCTCCGACCGTCGCTGCGGCGATCGAATGTCTCGGGCTCGAGCCGCGCCTGGCGGCGCTGATCCGAGCCCGGATCGAGGTCTCGATGGGGCACCCGGCGGACGACCTGCGCGGCGAGGTGCTCCGAGAAGGGGCGGCTACGTTCGGTGACTTCGACAGCTACACCGTCAGAGGCGGCAACGCTGAGCTCGCGCTGGCGCTCGCCGCCGAGCTGGGCGGGGCGGTCCATCTGTCCTCGCCCGTGCGGCGGCTGCGCTGGAGCGATCACGGGGTCACCGTCGGAACCGACGCCGACGAACTCCACGCCGACGCAGCGGTGATCGCTGTGCCGACCGCCCCGCTGAAGGAGGTGAGCTTCGAGCCGCCGCTCCGGGGACCGACCGCCGAGGCACTCGACGCCGTGCGCTACGGGCAGAACGCGAAGCTCTTCGTCGCCCTGCGCGCGCCGAGCGCGCCCAGCGCGATCATGTCGGTGCGCCACCGCTTTTGGTCCTACACGCAGCTCGATCCGGCCGGCGAGCCGGCACCGTTCGTAACGGCCTATGCGGGGACGATCGGGGCGGTGGAAGCTCTCGCGGGCTCACGGACCGGCGGATGGATCGCGGAGCTCGCCGCCCTCCGCCCCGAGCTCGAGCTGAATCCCGAGGCGACCCTGCTCTCTACCTGGCACAACGACCCCTGGGTCCGCGGCTCCTACTCGGCCCGGACCCTCTCGTCTCCCCTCCGCGATCGGGAGCTCTCGACGCCAATCGGACCGCTCTACTTCGCGGGCGAGCACACGGCCGGTGATTGGCATGGTCTCATGGAAGGCGCGCTTCAAAGCGGACAGCGCGCAGCCCGGCAACTCCTTCGAGCGTTCGCACCGTGAACCGAGGTGGTCCTAGCCGCGTGCCAGCCCACCTGCTTTGCGGAGAGGTTTGACTCACGAAGCCGCCGCGCTTAGTGTTTCCAGCGATGAGGCTCGGTCGGTTGGCGCTGCGCACCGTAGCGTCGACGCTCGGGATGCGCTTCCGGCTTACGCTCGCTCTGGGGGCGATTCTCGTGCTTGGCCTCTCGGCTGCCGCCCTCGCCGCCACCTCAATTCGCGTCCACCCGCACCGGGTCGAGGCCGGCCACAGCCTACGCATCCGGGGCTCAGCCGATGCCTGCCCGGTTGGGGACCGGGTGACGCTGCTCTCGAGGGCCTTCCCGCATCGGCATGAGTTCGCAGGCGTGCCCGCCGTCTACACCCGTGTGAGGAGCGGTGGGCATTTCCGGCGCCGGGTGAGGATTCCGGCTCATCGCGATCCCGGCCGCTACTCGGTCACTGGCCGTTGTGGCGGCGGCAACCTCGGCGTCACCGCGCATTTTCGCGTCATTCGCCCTTGACTCGGTGGGTGGCGCGTCCCACCGGAATCTTCGACTAGCCGATGGTCCGGGCGCCGGGCCACGGGCCCGGCGCCCGGCCCGTGACTCAATCGGTCAGGTGGAAGACGAAGTCGAACTTCGTTCCCGCCGGGTTGTGGGACTCGAGCTTCATCTGTCCCCGCGCCTTGCGGTACGCGCCGGTGCCTCCCGTGATGGCGAGGACGCTGTCGCGGCTGTCGTAGAACGGGCCCTCGACCGTGATGTGTCCCTTTGGCAGGAACGTCGTCCACATGCACTCCCACGACTTGCCCGCGACGACGCGCGTGCAGGATCCCTGGTCCCTGCCGACCTTCCGTGTGTCGGCCGCGTTGAAGACGTCGTTGGCAAACGTGAGGATGTTGCCGACGTCGTCTCCCGCCGTTCCGTTGGTGACGGCGTCGGTCGTCGCGTGCTCGACCACGGCGACGGTCCGGTCCGCGTTATGGCCCTTGTCGTGGCCCGAGGTCGCGCTCACCGCGACCACCAACGCGGCCGAGGCCGCCAGGAGCCCGAGTGCGATCACCCGCTTCATATCTACCTCCTTGTCTCGAGCCGACCGGGAGCGACGCCCTAGAGATCGCCGTCCGCCGGCTCGCCTTTGTAGCCGCGAAGCGGCTTGAACCTCCCTTGCGGGTAGCCGCCACGCTACCGCTCTTCGCGGTGCCTTACGCGACGACGCGCCGCCGCGAGCGTGGAGAAACGTCGCTGCACGAGCCTTCGCTCGGTGACCGGGTCGACTGCTGAGATCCCTCGAACATCCAGATCGGAGTCATCCCAAAGAAGATGGCGAGCCTCTGCGCAGCGCCATTTCCTCCGACGCCGCCCAGTAGGCACCCTCCTGCTCGATCAGGAACACCTACTAACGCTCAGAGGATGTAGCAGCGCCGGCAGTCGCGACCTCGGTTTCGCGTCCCGCGGGAGATGGTTGTCCGAGCCGTTCGAGCCACGGCTTCGCGCCGAGCCGCTCGAAGATCTCGCGCGCTTGAACCAGTACGGGCCGCGCCTCCTCAGCGCGTCCTTGCGCGGCGAGCCATTGGGCGTATTCGAGTCGCGTGCTGGCCAGATGGAAGGGAACTGCAAGCTCCTGGAAAAGACCGCAGGCTCCCGTGAACAGGGGGTCGGCGTCGTCCGCCTTTCCTCTCCGTGCAGCGGTTTGCGCGCGGAAGCGGGCAAGCTGCGCGTTCAGAAACTGCGGGCGCATTCCCGGCGCGAGCCGCTCGACGATCACGAGCAGCTCTTCCGCCTTGTCGAGCTGGCCTAGCTCGAGGGCTACTTGCACCGCGAGGGCGAATGCCTCCTTGACCGCATCGAGCGTGACGCCGATTGAGGTGCGTTCCGAGAAGACGGACTCGGCGACGCGCAGCGCGTCCAGGCGATCGCCTTCTGCAACAAGGATCTGCGCCTTGGCGAAGCCGTAGTAGCAGCGCTCCTGGACGTCGGCGGAGCTTTCGAACTCTGCGACGGCCCCCAGCATCCGCTTCGCTTCGTCGAGTCTTCCCCGGTGGACCCAGACCGGCACAGCCGAGGAGAGAACGGTGCCGTATGCCAGCCGGGCCCGGGTCCAGTCCTCGTGTGGCAGCTCGTCGCGCATCGCGAGGACGTCGTCCCAGGCGCCGAGGGCGTAGAAGGGGTAGCCGAAGCCGAGGAACGCCCACTCCCAGTAGCGGCTGCCGACCATGCGGGCCTCTGCGAGGCCCCGCCGGACCATCTCCGCAGCATCCTCGTACCGATCGCCTTGACTCAACACCCCGTCCGCGAGGTTGTAGAAGGCCCTGAGTGCAGCCGACGGCTTGTCGTGCTCGAGCGCCACCTCCAGGGCGTGGCGCACGAGCACCGAGCCCTCATCTCGGCGCCCCTGGGTCACGAGGAGGACGCCCTTCGTGTTCAGTGCCTGGGAGAGGACCTCGGGAAGCGACAGCGCCTCCGCGAGCGTAAGCGCCGTCTCGATTCTCTGCGACGCGAGCTCCAGGTCGCCTGCGAAGAGCCTGAATCTCCCAACCTGGGCGGCGAGCGAGGCGACGGCCTCGTCCGGCTCCTCCTCCAAGAGCAGCGCCAACGAGCGCTCCATGCTCTGAAGCCCGTCCTCGATCCGCCCCCGGTCCCAGAGGATCTCCGCCAGTCGTGCCGAAACCCTTGCCGCCGGGTGGGCGGCGTCCTCCGCCTCGAAGAGCGCGATCGACCGCTCGAAGTGCGCGCTCGCCTCGTCCGCGCGGGCTCCGATCGCCGCCGCCACCCCTGCCCGCTCGTGCAGCTCCGCCTTTACGAGCGGCTCGTCCGTCAGCTCGATCGCCCGCTCGAATCCCCGCTGTGCTTCTGCATTTGCCGCCAGCGACGCCGCCCGTTCCGCCGCCCGCACCAGCGTCACCCGGGCTTTGGAGCGGATCGTCTCGGCGTCTGGATCGTCGGGAGCGGCCGCGTACGCATCGAGGTAATGCGAGGCCACGACCTCGATCGCCTCGTCCTCCTCGGTCGCGAGTGGCAGGAGAAACTCCGCCGCAGCAAGGTGCTTCGTCTTGCGTTCTCGCTTCGAGATCGTCTCGTAGGCCACCCGCCTGACCAGGTCCTGAAGGAACGAGTACCGGCCTCGCTCCGGGGAGTGCGGATCGGCCTGGATCGAGACCATCTCCTTGCGGACGAGCGCCCCGAGCAGCGGCTCGACCTCGGCCTCGGACAGCCGCGTCAGAGCTGTCAGCCCTTGCTTCGTGAACACCTTGCCGAGCACGGAAGCGTCCTGGAGCAGGTGTCGCTCCGCGGTGGTGAGACTGTCCAGTCGCGCTGCGATCAGCGCGTGGAGAGTCTCCGGCACGGCAAGCGTGTCGATCGGGCCGACTGGCTGGTAGACCTCGCCCTGCCGCGTGAGCAGGCCGCGGTCGAGCAGCATTCGCACCGTCTCGACGGCGTAGAGCGGAATGCCCTCGGCGCGCTCGAGGATGCTCGCACGCAGCTCGTCCGGCAAACCTGGCACGAGTCCCGTGAGCAAGTCGTTCATCGCCTGTGGCGAGAGCGGCTCGAGGTAGAGGGAAGTGAAGCTGCGCCTGCCGGCGCCCCAGGAGGGCCGCCTTTCGACGAACTCGGGGCGCGCGAGCACGAGGACGAAGAGCGGGAGGCTGCGCGACCAATCGAGCAGGTACTCGATGAAGTCGAGCAGCCCCGCGTCTGCCCATTGCATGTCCTCGAACACGAGCACCGTCGGCGACCGCTCGGCGAGCCGCTCGAAGAAGATGCGCCAGGCGGAGAACAGGTTCTCCTGGTCACCCGCTGCGGCTCCCTCCAGCGCGAGCAGGTGGGCCAAGCGCGGCTCGACCCAGTGGCGCTCCTTCGGGTCGGGGATGTGCTCGGCGAGGGCAGCCCGCAGCTTCTCGCGAGCGGATGCCGGGTCCTCTTCCTCGACGATTCTGCAGCGCATCCTGACCATCTCGGCGAGCGCCCAATAGGCGACGCCTTCGCCGTAGGCGAGGCAGCGCCCGCGATGCCACCAGACGTCGTCGATGAGACCGTCGACGTATTTCTCGAACTCCCAGGAGAGGCGAGATTTCCCGATTCCGGCGATGCCTGCGACCGAGACGAGGTGCGCCTTCTTCTCCTCGGTCGACCCGTGGAAGAGCTCCTTGACCAGGCGAAGCTCCGGGTCTCTGCCAACGAAGGGCGGCTCCAGCCCCTGGCCCTTGAGGGTGCCGGCGCGACCCGCCATCACCCTGAGGGCGCGGAACAGCGGAACCGGCTCGGCCTTTCCTTTGAGCTCGTGCGTGCCCGCGTCGGAGTAGGCGATCGCCGCTTCGGTCGCGCGCATTGTGGATTCGCCCACGAGCACGGAGCCTGGCTCGGCGGTGGCCTGGATGCGCGAGGCGGTGTTGACCAGATCCCCTACGACCATGCCCTCGCTCTCGGCACCGACCGTCACCGCAGCTTCTCCGGTCAGCACGCCAGCTCGCGCTCGCAGCTGGGGTGCTCCCATCTCGTCGCCGAGTGCGGAGACCATCAACACCAAGTCGAGCGCGGCCCGCACCGCCCGCTCGGCGTCGTCCTCCTGCGCCGTCGGCGAGCCCCAAACGGACATCACTGCGTCACCGATGAACTTCTCCACGGTGCCGCCGTAGAGCGAGATCAGTCGCTTGCAGGACTCGAAGTACCGTACGAGGAGCTCGCGCACTTCTTCTGCGTCGCGCCCCTCGGAGAGCGTCGTGAAGCCGACGAGGTCGGCGAATACGACCGAGACCAGCCGGCGCTCATCGACGGGGGCGGTCTGTGACGCACCTACCGCAACGGGCGTCGCCGGCGGAACGTCGCCGGTAAGCGACGAACCACATTCTCCGCAGAACTTCTGCCCTTGCGGATTCGTTGCTCCGCATGTGGTGCAGATCCCGGCGAGCGCCGTCCCACATTCGCCGCAGAACTTCTGCAGGGCCGGATTGTCGGCCCCGCAGTTCGAGCAGATGGTCACTGGCGAAAGAGCCTAATACGAAACCAAGGTCTCGTTTAAGAGCTACATCGCTCCTGCTTAGGCGAGAACCAGGAGCTACGCGCGGAGCCGCATCCGCTCAACAATCCCCCACGCGAGATACTCAGCTGGCGATGTCGCAGGAGAACGCGGAGATCGTTCGCAATTGGCTGGACGCGTGGGCGAGTTGGTTTAACTCGGAGCGAGATCCGGATCGACTCGCCCGAATCGCGAGCCAGTATCTCGCGCCCGACGTGACCTATGAGGAAGACCCTCTTTGGCCTGACGCCGGAGCCTTCCGCGGCCGCGATGCAGTCAGTGGGCGCTTCAGGGAGTACATCGACCTCTTGCATCTGCGGCGCGTGAGTCCAGGAGAGATCATCGACGCGCGCGATTTGGTTCTTGCCGAGGTTCGCATCTCGATGCTCGGCGTCGGTGCGGGTGGGGCCGTGGAGTTTCTGTGGACCTACACCTTGCGCGTCGAGGACGGGCGCATCGCCCACTTTCGAGCCTGGTACAAGCATGCCGAGGCCCTTGAAGCCGCGGGGCTGGGGGAATAGGCGGGGAGTGCCATCCCAGGGACCCGAATATTCGGTTCCAGCGATCTCCTCCCGCTCGACGGTGGATACTGGTATGAGGAGTCAGTCGATGCTGGGGGTGATCATGCGCTGCACTGGATCGAGTTCAGAAACGCGAGCTGAGGTATGAGCGAGCCGAGCTCGGTGGATAGCGGCTTCGACCGCCGATTCCTTCCTGGGCACGAGGTGGACCTTCCGGACCCGGCGAGCAATGCCGTGCATGCCGATCTCCGAGAGACGAACGGCCACGCCACGGTCAGACATTGCACGCACTTTTCGCTAGCGATGAGCGCGTCGCGAAAGCTCTGCCGTTGGGTCGCTTGGAACATCGACGGAGTCAGCCATCTCGCAACGGCGGTCCGCAACTTCAGACTCGACCCCGCGTACGAGGCCGAGGCGCAGATCGGGGGGCAGCTGTACGCAGACAACCCCTTGGACCAAGGGCATATCGCCGCGTTCGCAGACGTCTCATGGGGAACGGACGAGGAGGCCGCCCGTGCTCGCGACCAGTCCTGCTACTTCACCAACATCACACCACAGCTGGACTCGTTCAACCGCTCGAACCTGAAGGGCGTATGGGGCGAGATCGAGGCGGCGATCGCCCATGAAAACGACGTCGAGGAAGAGCGGATCAGCGTGTTCGGAGGGCCGATCCTACGGACGGACGATGTGCCGTTCGGCGGCGTACTGATTCCGCGCGACTTCTGGAAGGTGCTCGCATACGTCGAGGACGGCGTGCTGAAAGCGAAGGCATACATCCTCACCCAGCGGGACCTCGAAGCAGAGCTGGAGGGCGTCGAGGCGCTCCTCCTCGACGAGTACAGGATGTATCAGCACCGAGTCGGTGAGCTTGCGGGGGTGCTCGGGCTTGACCTGGGCGACCTGGTCGAAGCCGACACCGCGCCAACTCTCGAACAACTCGGCGCAGGCGGTGGATGGACCGTACGCCGGGTCACCAGCCCGGAGGAGATCAATGCGCCGGGGTGGTGAGGCGCCTGCCTAGCACCGATGGATGCCAAGGCGCAGCGCGGCCGCCGTCGGGGGAACCGGGGGGCCAGTACGATTAGAAATGGCTTCCCCGATCGGAGCCTTGCTCGTAGGCAACCATTCACCCGCTTCCAAATCCGCGAACGTCCTCCGACGGCGATTCGCAGGTAATGCTCGGGACCGGTGGCCGTGCCCAGGCCCGCTCCGACGCTGATCGCCGTCGAAGGCGATCCCGAGGCTCGGGTGCGGATCCGGGCTGAGCTCTCGCGGCGGTACGCCGCCGACTATCGAATCACCTGCGCGAGCTCGGCCGAGGTGGCGGTCGAGGAGCTAGCGCGGCTTCGCGAGACGGGGAACGAGGTTGCCCTGGTACTGGCCGACCACTCCCTCGGCGACACAACCGGCTCGGACCTTCTCGGCCAGGTTCGGGCCCTCCACCCGCACGCCAAGCGGGCGCTCCTGATCGACTGGGGCGCCTGGGCGCACCGGCCGACCACGGAGGCGATCCTGGAGGCGATGGCGCTGGGGAGGATCGACTACTACGTCCTGAGGCCGTCTCGCCCTGGGGACGAGTACTTCCATCGAACGATCACCGAGTTCCTCCACGAATGGACGCGCGACCACGCCGGTGCCCATCAGCTGGTCGTGTTCGCCGATCCCCACACGCCTCGCGGCCACGAGATCTGTGCCCTGCTGCGGCGAAGCGGCGTCCCGTTCGGTCTTCACCCTGACGACTCGCCTGAAGCTCGCGAGTTGCGGGGCGAGTACGGCGCCGAAGAGCCGTCGGCGCCGGTCGTCCGCCTGCACGATGGCACCGTGCTGGTCGATCCGACGAACGAGGAGCTCGCCGCCGCGTATGGGCTCGACACCGAGCCCCCGGAGGACGCCCGCCACGACATCATCATCGTCGGAGCCGGGCCGGCGGGACTGTCGGCGGCGGTCTACGCATCCTCGGAGGGGTTGGGAACGCTGGTGCTCGAGCGGCACGCGGTCGGTGGACAGGCCGGCTTGAGCTCGCTGATCCGAAATTACCTCGGGTTCTCGCGTGGGATCGGCGGCGGCGAGCTCTCGCAGCGCGCGTATCAGCAGGCGTGGGTCTTCGGCGCTCGCTTTGCCATCACTCGCGAGGCGATCGACCTCGATGTCGGCGGCGATCGCCCTGGGGTCGCATGTGACACCGGCTTCACCGCCACCGCGGGCGCCGTCGTCCTTGCTACCGGCGTCTCGTACCGCCGGATCGGCATCCCGGGGCTCGACGAGCTGACGGGCTCGGGAGTCTTCTACGGCGCCTCCACCGCCGAGGCCCGAGGCCTCGCGCACCAGCGCGTCTATGTGGTCGGCGGCGGCAACTCCGCGGGGCAGGCGGCCCTTCACCTTGCGCGCTCGACGGGGCGCGTCACGGTGCTGGTTCGCGGGCCCTCGCTTGCGGCCGACATGTCGCAGTACCTGCTCGAGGCGATCGCGGCGGTGCCGAACATCGACGTCCAAACACGAACCGAGGTCACGGGGGCCGGCGGCCGCGGTCGCCTGGAATGGCTCGACCTGCGAGACACGGCGCATGGGGAGCGCCAACGGGTAGGCGCCGCCGCGCTGTTCATCCTGATCGGCGCGCGGCCGCGGACGGAATGGCTGCCGAGGTCAATCGCTCGCGACGGCGCCGGATACCTGCTCACGGGCGCCGACGTGCTTGCCGACGAGAACGGGAGTGCGGCATGGCCGTTGGAGCGGATGCCGATGAGCTTCGAGACCAGCGTCCCGGGCGTGTTCGCGGTTGGCGATGTCCGCCACGGGTCGACGAAGCGGGTCGCCTCGGCCGTCGGCGAGGGCGCGGTGGTGGTGCCCCAGGTGCACGAGTGGCTCGCTGAGGCGAGTAGCGGCGCGGAGCCAACGGCGAGCCCTGCTCAGGGGACCGCCGAATCGCGCTGAGACCCTTCGGCGCCGCAGCAGAGAGCCTTCGAGGATCTCAATGCGCGAGGGAGGCTCTTGCCGCTGCAGTGTCGACGACGCGGCGCCCTATGTCCGCGGCGACCGCCGGCACCCGCCAATCGCCTGGAACCCCCTTCAGCTCGTGCGTGCCGCGGTCCTCGAGCGTCCTGGCGCGACGCTCCGACTGATATCTGTTCTAATCGGTACTTCGCGTCAACGAGATCGAGGGTGACATGGCGCCGGTCAAGACCCCGGCTAGACCGACACCCGACTACCGAAAAGCCCTCGAGCCCGATGGGGCTCCGCTGCGTTCGCCGTGGGATCTCGATCCCGAGTCGGAGGCGCGCCGCCAAGAGCTCGCGGCCCGCCGCGCCGCGGCCCCGCGCCGGGCCAGGTTCGGCCACTGGACCGCGTTGGCGATCCTTGCATTGCTGGTGACGGACGCCGCGCTGACGGTCGCGTGGCGAGAGCCGCTCTCGGGCGTCGCCGTCGCGCTCTTCGCGGGTGCCCCCGACAGACACAGCGGTGGGTCGCGGCCCGCACCCGCAGGCATGCACCTCCCCGACACCAAACCCGGCCGAGGCACCCAGGCGGATGTCTACTCGGCGACGACCTCGGGGCGGATCAGTCCCGCCGCCGCGCGTTTCCCCGAGCGGGTGTACGTGCCAAACAACGACTCGAACAGCGTCACCGTCATCAACCCGAAGACCTTCGAGACGATCCGGACCTTCGGCGTTGGAGCCCTGCCTCAGCACGTCACCCCGTCCTGGGACCTGCGCCGGTTGTATGCGGGCAACAACGAGGGCAACTCGCTTACCGTGATCGACCCGAAGACGGCCAGGCCGCGGCGGACGATCCCGGTCGCGGATCCCTACAACCTCTACTTCACGCCGGATGGGAAGCTGGCGATCGTCGTCGCCGAACGGGAATCGCGCCTCGACCTCCGCGATCCGAAGACCTGGAAGCTCATCCGTTCGATCCCGATCCCGTTCAGCGGGGTCGATCACCTCGACTTCTCCGCCCGCGGCGATTACCTGCTGGCCTCGGCCGAGTTCAGCGGCCATGTCATCCGCGTCGACCTCCGGAAGCAGAAGGTCACGGGCGATGCGGCGGTCGGCGGTCAGCCGGTCGACGTGAAGCTGGCCCCGAACGGGCGGCGCTTCTACGTCGCCAACCAGAGCCGCAACGGGGTCTCGGTCATCGCCCCCCGCTCCATGCAGGAAGTTGACTTCATCCCAACGGGCGCCGGTCCGCACGGGCTCTACGTCTCGCGGGATGCCCCCTTTCTGTATGTCGCCAACCGGCTCGCCGGAACCATCAGCGTGATCCGCTTCCACGACGACCACGTCGTCGCCACCTGGAACGTCGGCGGAAGCCCCGACATGCTCCAGCTTTCCCCGGACGGCCGCCAGCTCTGGGCGAGCAATCGCTACGACGACACCATCTCGGTGATCGACACCCGAACCGGCGGGGTGACACACACGATCCCCGTCGGCAGCGAGCCCCACGGCCTCGCCTATTTCCCTGCGCCAGGTCGCTATAGCATCGGCCATAACGGCGTCTACCGGTAGCCGGATGCCCAAACGCCGTCGCGGGTCTACGGCCGCCAGCTGTACAGGTAGTAGAGCGCCGCCTGGTCCCTCCCGATCAGGCGGGCGTAGCGGAGCACGGCGTCCACGTACGCCGGCGACGGGTTGTAGGCGTAGAGAGCCCGCGCGTAGTGAGAGGGCGCTCCCGCGTGGGCCAGGAGGTTCGCTGCCGCAAGGATCGCATCGTGCGGATCGTGGATATCTCCGCCGAGCCCGTACGCGCGCCAAGTTGAAGGTATGAATTGCATCGGGCCCTGCGCGCCGGCCACGCTCGCGCTCCGCAACCGCCCGAACGCCGACTCCACCAGGTTGATCGCGGCCAGGATCCGCCAGCGAACACCAAACCGGTCCTGCGCGGCGCGGTAATAGCGCACCAGGCGGTCGAGCCGGTCCGGCGGCCCGATCCTCACGCCATGCGCGGGCCATCCGGCCGATAGCCGAGCGAGATCGCGCAGCGCCCCGGTGACGGCTCGGACCTCACGCTGCAGGCGGAAAGGCAACCGGTGGATCGTCTCCCGCTCGAGATCCTGGCGCCGCGCCAGCAGGCGGAGCGCGCGCTCAACCCAAATCGCGCGCGCGCTCACCCATGGGGTCGGCTGTCCGTGCGGCAGCCCGCCGGAAACCCAGCCGTGAATAGCCCGCCGAAGCTCGGCGTCGACGGTGGAGAGCCGCCGGGCGAGCGGCCGGGGGTGGCTCGGCAGCGCGACCGGTGCCGGGCGGAGCTGACGCGACGGCGGCTGGTCGGAATGCCCGCCGCTGCAGCCGACGAGCGCCGCGAAGCCGGCCGCAGCCACCACGCCCCACAGGCGCCTGCGAATGGACATGCCGGCATGATTCCGCGCTCGCGGGCATGTACGCAGCCAGGAGGACAATCGTGGCGATGCTCAGACCGTCGGCTTTCTTCGCTGTTGCTCCGGTCGTCGCGATTGCGCTCACCGGCTGTGCGAATGGCGGCTCGTCCACGGCCAGCTCTTCCGGCGTCCGGGGGACGGTGATGATCGGGCCCACCTGCGCAGTGCAACGCGTGGGGCAAGAGTGCGCGGACAAGCCGTACGCGGCCGAGCTGCGGGTCGTCGATTCGGCCGACAACCAACAGGTCGCCACCGTGAGTTCGGGTGCCAACGGCCGATTCGAGGTCGCGCTGTCCCCCGGGCGATACCGGATCGAGTCCGCGAACTCCAAGTCGCCGCCGAGAGCTGAGCCGGTCGAGGTGACCGTGCCGCCTCACCGGTACGTGAACGTGAGCCTCCGGTTCGACTCCGGAATTCGTTGATGCGGTTGCGGCGGCGATGGGCTCGCGTGGCACCAGCCGGTTCACGACCAGCGGTCTACGCGCTCGCGACGGGCTGGTAGGTCGCGATTATCACCCCCGTTGGGGTTGCCGAGGAGGAAACCATGTGCCAGGCCGCGGAATTGGAGCCTGAGTCCGGGAACAGCCGGCGACCGGAGCCGAGCGTGAGTGGATGGATCATGAGAAGGAGCTCATCGACCAGCTGACGCGGCAAGAGCCAACGGACCAGTACCCCGCTGCCGAACACCACCAGGTTCTCGCCGACATCCTCCCTGAGCTGCGCCACCGCAGCCGCCGCGTCGCCCCTCAGGAGAACGGAGTTCTCCCAAGGCAGCGGTTCGCCCAGCGTGTTCGATGCCACGTACTTGCGCACCCGGTTGAGCGCCTCGGTGAACGGGTTGGGCGGCTGCCGGGGCCAGAAGTCGGCGAAGCGCTCGTAGGTAGTGCGTCCAGCCAGGAGCGACCAGCGGCTCGACATCCGCTCGGTCATCGCCTGCTGCGTGGCCGGATCCTGCCCGCGGTTCGCCCAGCCGCCGTGCTTGAACCCGTCGCGCGGATCCTCGTCCTCATGCCCGGGTCCCTGCATCACCCCGTCGAGCGTCAGGTGCTCGATCACGATCACCTTGCCCATGCCGCACCTCCTTCCTGGCGATGGCGAGTTCCAGCCCGCTGCCGGTCTAGAGCGCGGACGGTTTCCTCTAATCCTAAGAACCCGGAAGCCCTGAGATCCTTCGCCACGGTGATGAGGAGAGCGGATCGATGACAGGCGACGTCATTTGGCGCCTCACTGATGCACTCGCAGCTCGCGAATACCGCGCCCATCCGCGCGAACGCTTGACCTTTTGGGACACTCAGGTCGGTGACGGCGACCGAGCTCGCGCATCTCGGAGCCAAAGGGGCGGCGGATTCCGGCTTCGCTCATTGGCCGGCCGTGCGGCGCTGCGCCCTTCTCCTCTACTTCGCAGCACTGGGCGCCTGGAGCGCCCGCTACGGGATCCCGGTCCAGCGGGAGCTCGTGGTCCTCTGGATCTGCGGCGCGCTTGCGTGCGCTTCGATGGGCCGGCATCCACGGCAGATCGTTCGGCTCGTCGGGGACTGGATCCCGCTCGTGCTCGTGCTCAGCGCCTACGACTTCACGCGCGGCGCCGCCGACTCGCTCGGGGTCGGCGTCCACATCCACCCGATGATCGTCTTCGACCGCTTCCTCTTCCTTGGCACGACGCCGACGGAATGGCTCCAGGCGCATCTCGATGAGCCGGGCGCCATCCGCTGGTGGAACGTCGCGTTCACCCTCATCTACACCTCGTACTTCATCGTCCCCTTCGCGGCCGCGGGCATCCTCTGGGCCCGCGACAGGGTCTCGTTCCTGGGCTTCCGCAGGCGGGTTGTGGTCCTCGCTCTCGCCGGCCTTGCGACCTACATCGCCTTCCCGGCCGCGCCGCCATGGATGGCCGGTCAGGCCGGATTGCTCGAGCACGTCCATCGGACGACGTCGGAGGGTTGGATCGTGCTGGGCGGCGGAACAGCCGAGCTCTTCTCCGAGGGCCAGGCCAGCGTCAACCCGGTCGCGGCGGTCCCGTCGCTGCATGCAGGCTTCGCGGCGCTCGCCGCGATGTTCCTCTGGCCGCGCGTCCATCCGGGCCTGCGGTGGCTGTTGCCGCTCTACTCGCTCGCGATGGGGCTCGCGTTGATCGCCACCGCCGAGCACTACTTCTTCGACGTCCTGCTTGGCTGGCTCTTCGCCGGGGGGACGATGGTGGCATGCGCCGTTTGGGAGCGCCGGCGCGCGGCGATGAGTTTCCCTGGCCCAGTGAGTCTCAGAGCGTAAAGAAAGGAGGAGCGCAGATGCCCCAGCACACGACCGGAACGCGCGAGGAATGGCAGGCGGCGCGCGCGGAGCTCGCGAAGCTCGAGGCCGAGCAGGCCGAGCGAAACGAGGAGATCAAGAGGAAGCGCCGGGACCTGCCGTGGGTCGCGGTGGAGAAGGAGTACGTATTCGACACGGAGGAGGGCAAGAAGACGCTCGCCGACCTGTTCGACGGCCGGTCCCAGCTCCTGGCCTACAACATCATGTTCGGCCCTGACTATGAGAACGGCGCCTGTCCTGGGTGCACGAGTCTCGCGGACGAGCTCGACGGCGCGCTCATCCACATGAACAAGCGCGACGTGACCCTGATGTGCTTCTCGCGTGCGCCGATCGACCGGCTCACGGCCTACAAGGAGCGGATGGGCTGGCGATTCCCGTACGCCTCGACCTACGACACGGATTTCCCGTGGGACTTCGGTCTCGCGATGACGGAGGAGCAGGCACAGTCGATTCCCGAGGTCACGGAGATGATCGAGAACCCACCCGAGTGGCTCCAGGAGTGGTCGGAGCAGGTCGGCGCGGACTTGAAGGACGGTCTGCGGGAGGGACCCGGGTGGATCGCCTTCACTCGCGAGAACGGGACCGTCTACCACACCTACACGGTGATGGCGCCCGATCCGTTCGTGACGCCGTACCACTCGTTTTTGCTCGACCGGACGCCGAAGCCGCAGCCAGACGAGCCTCGCGCCTGGCGCAAGGACGAGTATCCGGAAGGCCTCGTGGTCTAGCTCGCCCCAGCCATCGTGGCCGAGCGGATGATCGAGGCGAACGGGGTCCAGCTGTGTACGGATTCGTTCGGCGACCCCGGCGACCCTCCAATCCTGCTCGTCATGGGCATGGGCGGCTCGATGCTCTGGTGGGAGGAGGGCTTCTGCCGGATCCTCGCCGACGGCGGGCGGTTCGTGATCCGCTACGACCACCGCGACACCGGACGCTCGGTGACCTACGAGCCGGGGCGCCCTGGATACACCGGCGCCGACCTCGTCGCGGACGCCGCCGGCGTGCTCGACGCCTACGAGATTCTGGCCGCGCACGTCGTCGGCGTCTCGATGGGCGGGGCGCTCGCGCAGCTCCTGGCGCTCGACTTCCCCGACCGGGTGCTCTCGCTCGTCCTGATCAGCACCTCGCTCGCGCGGGGCGGCGGCCGGGAGCTACCGGGCAGCAGCGCGGAACTCGGGCGCTTCCTGGCAAGGACGGAGGTGGACCGATCGGATCCCGCCTCTGTCATCGAGTACCTGGTCGAGTACTCGCGGGTGCTCGCGGGAGGCAAGCGCCCGTTCGACGAGGCGGCGATCCGCGACCTCGCTCGGCGCGACGCCGCGCGGGCGCGCGACTTCGCGGCCGCGCAGAACCACGAGGCGATCGCCGACGATGGCTGCGACCGCGGGCCGCTCTCGTCGATCGCCGCGCCCACGCTCGTGATCCACGGCACGGCGGATCCGCTGTTCCCGCTCGCGCATGGCGAAACGCTTGCTCAGCAGATCCCCGGTGCCAGGCTGATGGTCCTCGAGGCCGCCGGCCACGGCGTCGACCGGGCCGATTGGGGGGCCTTCGTCGACGCGATCCTCGCCCATACGGAGACGAATGAGGCGCGGGAACGAGCCGATCCCGGCACCCAGAGGCGCTCGCGCTAGGCCACTCCGTGGGGCCGCGACGGCGCCAAGCCCGGCAGTGGCTGCTGGCTTCCGGTTCGCTAGTCGAGCTCGATGACCGGCAGCCCCGAGTCCGGATCCTCCCGGCGCGCGATGTGCTCCGCCGACTCGGCGACGAAAACCTCACACGTGGGGCGGATCACGAGCTCGAAGACGTGGCCCGCGATCGCCGAGCCATCCTCACGCGAAAGCACGCAGTGGACGTGGAGCTGGCGCTCGGACGGCGGGTTGGCGGGGTCGGCGTCCTGCGGCAGCGTGATCCGCCCGTTCAGCGACACGAGCTCTGCCTGGCCTGGATCGGCGATGTTCACGTACTCGCACCTGTCGGGATCGAACGCCGCGAGCCTCCCCGCCGACACCGCCCCGATCGCCGTGAACTCCGCGGCCCGCAGTCGCTCGCGCTCGGCGAAGGCCTTGACCTGGGCCATGAGCTCCTCGCCGCGATCGAGCACGAGGACGTAGCGGCGCCCGAGCTCGGACTCGGCGATCAGCTTCGATTGCATTGACCTAGGCATACCAGAGCGCGCGACCCTCGATCAGGCTCACTCGTCCCGGAGCCCGGAGACGAACGGGTCGTCGGCGTAGTACTCGATGGCTCCGGTTCGCTCGAGGTCGGCGAGGGCGATCGCCTCGACGTCGAGGGCGAGCTCGATCTCGTTCGAGACGACCACGCCGCCGCCGGGGATCTCGTCCTGCCACGAGACGCCGAAGTCGTGGCGGTTGATCCTCGCGGTCGCGGCGAAGCCGATCCGGCGCAGGTCGCCCCTGTTGTCGTCGCCGACCCAGAACGGGGTCTTCCACTCGCCGAGGTAGTGGATGTCGAGCGGGACGGCTCGGGTCACGCCACGGATCGTCAGGTCGACGTCGCCCTTGAACGTCGTCGCGCCCGTGCGCTGGGTAAAGCGGCCGGCGAAGGTGATCTTCGGGTGGCTGTCTGTGTCGAAGAAGTCGGACGACCTGAGGTGGTCATCGCGGTTCGGCTCCCCGGTCCAGAGCTGCGCAGCCTCGATCTCGCCCGCGAACGTCGCATCGAGGCAGTGGTCCCAGTCGAGCTCCAAGCGCCCGTGGACGTCCTTGAACAGCCCCCGCACCCACGTGACCATCATGTGGCGGGCGCGGAACTCTGCCCCAGTGTGGCCGGGTTCGAAGATCCAAGTGGACATACGCGTCTCTCACATGAGGATTGGTGTTCGCGCCTTCGCCGTCAAGGTCTCGTCCCCGTGAACCTGTCGGCCTGACGAGCCGGGGTGGGACGACGGTGTGGAGACGCTTGCCGGGTGAGCGACCCTGGAATACGCTCGCCGTAAGCCAACCAGGAGGTCGAGATGATCGTCATGTTTTCCGCCCGGCGCTTAAAGCCGGGCGCATGGGAGCAGTTCCGCCGCGCCTGGGACCCGCGCGACTCCATGCCGCCGGGCTTCCAACGGGTGTATCACGCCCGGAACATCCGCGACGAGGATGAGGTGATCTCGTTCGGGCTGTTCGACATGACCGAGGACGAGTACCGCGCCTGGCGCGAATCCGCGGACGCGGAGGAGAACCAGCGCGTCGATCGCCTGTCCGCATTCGTGGAGAGCGAGCACGTCTCGGGGGTGTTCGAGGTCATCGACACCGTCGAAGCTTGAGGCCTTTCGCTTCATAGCGCCGAACGGGGCGTGCGCGGACAATGCCGGGCGGAAGCCGGCCGGCTGCGCGCAACTTGCCACAGGGACGTGCCGCTTTCGTCATGGTGCGTGTCCCTCACGCGACGCGGGGACCGTCAGGATGCGGCTCATGCACGAGCCCGACCCGATCGACGTCTACATCCCGGGCGATCCTGGGGACCCGCGCGAGCGCGCGGACCCGCCTCCTGGGGTGAGGACCCACTTCGGGCCGCCGCTTCATCCCGATGACATCGAGGTGGTGGATGGGATTCCCGTCACTTCGGTCGCCCAGACGCTGATCGACCTGGCCGAGGTGATGAGCGAGGAGGAGCTTCGCGAGTGCTTTGTGGTGGCGCGCGCCAAGAGCCTGCTCGATCTCGACGACCTCGCCGCGGCGCGCTCGCGAGTGGACTGGCGCCCGTCGCTCGCGATGCTCGACCGGGTCATCGCCGATTTCGCCTAGTGCATCGGTGCATCAAGTACATTGACAGTATGATGCCTGCATGCGGACGACGGTGACGCTCGATCCCGACGTCAGGCTGTTGGTGGAGCGTGCGATGCGCGAGCGCGGGCTGACGTTCAAGCAGGCGGTGAACGAGGCGATCCGCGCCGGCTTTCGCGAGGGTGGCGCCAACGCACGCACCTACACGACGCCGCGCCAGCTTGGCCCGGCTCGGGTGGACCTGAGCAGGGCGCTCCGGATCGCCGGCGAGCTCGAGGACGAAGCGCTCGCCCGTCGCCTCGCCGAGGGACGCTAGGCAGTGGTCGTCGTCGACGCGAACGTCCTTCTGTACGCCGTCGACAGCGCCAGCGCTCACCATGACGAGTCGCTGGGATGGCTCGAGCCTTCGCTCGCCGGCGCCGAAGCGGTTGGCTTCGCATGGGTCGCGCTGCTGGCATTCATCCGGCTTGGCACCAACCGCTCGATCCTGCCGAATGCGCTCAGCACGGACGAGGCGACGGACCAGGTCCGGGTGTGGTTGCAGGCGCCCGCTGCGGTTGTCGTCCAACCGACGACACGGCACGCCGACATCCTCCGGGGCTTGCTTGTCGAGACCGGTACCGCCGGAAATCTCACGACCGACGCGCATCTGGCGGCCCTCGCAATCGAGCATGGCGCCGACCTCGTCTCACTCGACCGCGACTTCGGCCGTTTCCCAGGGGTCCGACACCGCCTGCCGTCGCGTCCCAGCTGATCGCCCACGAGGCGTAGCGACTACAACTCGCGCATCCAGCGGTGCAAAATCCGCGCCCTGCGCGGGAAAGGCACCGCTCGGCGCACGGGGGGTTGCAGGGTCAGGTCGCCTTGGATGGGCCGTCCGGGTCCCAGGCAAGCCGGGCGAAGCCGGGCGGGTTGCGATGCGGGGGCGGCCGGCGGCCGTGGCCGGTCATGACCAGCTGAACCGTATGCACACCCGCCTCGCGGTAGAAGCGGAGGTCGTCGGCCATCGTGCCGGTCAGGTCCGGGACCCCGCCGGGAAAGAGGATCGCGTCGAACCAGTAATCGAACACCCGGGGTGGCGCGGCCCCGGCGGCGCCGAAGTGCTCGATCTGGGCGAGGAGGAGGTCGCGGTGGCGAGCGTTCCGGCGGCAGCTACGGTCCGCTAGAGAATGCTCGTAGCAGCGCTCGCGGGGCGCGAACAGCAGGCAGACGTTGTCCCGCGGGCGGACCGCCCGCGGGACCTCCTCGGTTTCGTGGTAGGCGAGGTAGGCAACCTGGACGCCGGGACGCTCGTCCTCGGCGATGTCCGCGATCGCGTTCGCGGTTCGCAGGGCCGCCTCCGAGGCCTCGCGGCCGCCTGGCGCGCCGGCGGGCAGGTCCGCGCCCCAGAGGTGGAGGACCGCTGCCTCGGAGTGGGCGCGCACGTGGTCCGCCAGGATCCGGCGGGTGGCGTCGCTCGGCGGCTCGCCGGCAGCGAGCGCGTGGAGCTCCTCCGCCGCCAGGAGCTCGGGCAGCAGGTGGCCGCCGTGCTCGATCGGCATCCCGCGCTCTTCGGCCAGCTCGAGGGCCCGCGCGCGGGCCTCGCGCCACGACCCCTCCGGTGCCGCCCCGGTCGGGTTCCGCCTCGTGCTCACGTGGACGAAGACCCCGTTGAGCCGGTTGCGCGCGGCCCAGACGATCCAGTCCTCCGCGTACTCGACGAGCGCGCGCTCGCCCAGCACCAGGCACCGCCCCGGAAGGGCGGGGCCCTTCTCCGTTAGCTTCTGGAGCCTCGCTCCCCGCGGCCGGCCGCGCCGCTCTCCCGGCCACGGCCAGCGCAGGCCGAGGTCCTCGAGCGTCCGATATACGCCGAACAGGAGAGCGCGGGGTGAATCGCCGTGGAGCTCGATTCGCGCCGGCCCGACCCGGCGCCGGAAGGCGTCGCCGGTGCGACCTCCGTGCGACAGAGCGATCTCGAGACCGTCCTCGCCGGGACGTCCGAGGGCCGCCTCGAGCTCCGCCGCCGCCAACGCGATCGTCGGGTCCGCCAGATCCGCGGTGAGCCTCCAGCCGCGCGAAACCTCGACGCCGATCGCCATCACCGATGGATACTGCCCCGATCGGCTGATGACTATCGCCCTGCGCTACCACGAGGCGACGAAGCACTTCCCGCGCCGCCCGAGCGCGAACCCGTACGGCCTCGACTGGCGCAACGAGCCGGACCTGCTCAAGCGCTATCCGAGGATCCAGCCCCAGCCCGTGCCGCCCGAGGCGCTCGCGCGTCTGCTGCGCCTTGGCGCTGGGGTGCATCCACGCCGCCGCGACCCCCACTTCCGGACCTTCATGAGCGCGGGGGCGCTCCATCCCGTCGAGCTCTACGCCGCCACGGAGCGGGCGCTCGCCCACTTCAACCCTGGCGACGGGATGCTGCGCCCGCTGCGGACCCAGGACGTCCGCTCGAAGCTCGCCCGCGCCGCCGCTGCGCCGGAGCTGGCCGAGGCGGAGGCGATTCTCGTGCTGACCGGCATCGTCTGGAGGACCGCGTGGAAGTACGGCGCGCGCGGCTGGCGCCACGTCTTCTGGGATGCGGGCACGATGCTCGCGAATCTCCTGGCGTTGGCCGAGGAGGTCGGGCTCGATCCGTGTGTCTTCACCGCCTTCGCGGACGCCGAGGTCGCTCGGACCCTCGGCCTGGAGATTCCCCGGGAGGCGCCGGTGGCCGTGCTCGCGCTCGGGCATGCCCGGCCGGCTCCTCCGGAAGGAGCGCTTCCGCCCGTTCGCCACGAGGCGCTCCCGCTGTCACCACGCGAGCACCGATTCCCGGAGGCCGAGGAGGCCCAGGCGGCGTCCGAGCTCGCGACCGGTGACGAGGTTCGCGCCTGGCGCGCTGCGGCCGCCGGCTTCGGCGATCGCCCGGCCGACGGCGAACCGCCAGCGCAGCTCGAACAAGTGATCCTCCGCCGGGGGTCGGCGCGCGACTTCACGCTCGAGGCGATCGGCCGCGATGAGCTCGCCGGAGCGCTGGCCTGGGCCTCCTCCGAGGTCCGCGGCGACCTGCCGCCGCTCTGCTCGACGTTCGTCATCGCCCACGCGGTCCAGGGCGTGCAACCCGCGGCCTACCGGTTCGAGCCGCCCGATCGGTTCAAGGTGGTCCGCGACGATAGGCAGCCTTCCGTCGCCCGACGAGAGGCTGCCTTGCGTCGCGACACGGCGCATCTCTGCCTCGACCAGCCCCTCGGCGGCCGCGCCGCAGCGACGACCTTCTTCACCGCCGACCTCGATCGTGTCTTGCCGGCGCTGGGCAGCCGCGCCTACCGCGCGGCACAGCTCGACGCGGGCGTGCGGGCAGGCCGCCTCTCGCTCGGAGCCTACGCCCGCGGACTCGGCGCCACGGGGCTCACGTTCTACGACGACGACGTCCGGGGCTTTCTGCGGACGACGGAGGAGCCGATGATGTGCGTGGCCGTCGGGGTGGACGCCCGCCGCCCGCAGCTACGGCGGCACGTCAGACGGCCCGCTTGATCACGGCTCAATCACCAACCGCTCCTCCCGCTCGGAGACGCCTGTGCCGAACTCTGCGCAGGCCTCGATGAGCCGCATTCGGATCCATTCCAGCTCCGGCCCGCGCGCGAGCCGCGTGTGGCAGAACTCGAGCTTCAGGGGCAGCGCCTCGATCCGGTCGATCTCGCTGCCGCGGACCTCTACGAACCACAGCAGCCCCAGGTCGTTGCGCAGGAGCGGATCGATCCGGTAGTCGTCGACGAAGTCGCCGAGGTCGAATAGCACCCGTCCGGCCACGCCGTGAAAGACGTGCGCGGAGTGGCCCGCGACGATCATCGCACCCGCCCGCTGGAGCGCCTCGGCGCCTCTGCGGACCTCCGGTACCGGCCGCTGCGTCATGTTCGGTCCCCAGTGCGCCAAGACAAGCACTGGTTCATCCCGGGCCTCCCGGATCGCCCCCTCCATCCAGTCCGGAAGCTTCCTTCTCGAGAGATCCGCGTAGGCGATGCCGGCCCGGTCCGGCTCGGCGGCGTACTCGGCAGGGTGGTCCGAGAAGGCCACGACCCGCAGCCGATCGCCGCTCGCCTCGAACGAGACGGGGGCGCGGGCGTCCGCCTGGCTGGGTCCCGCGCCGACCCACCGCAGGCCCGCGGCACGCAGGTGCTCGAGCGTGTCGGCGAGCGCCTTCGGCCCGTAGTCGAGCGCGTGGTTGTTGGCGAGCGTTACGCAGTCGACCCCGAGATGGGCCAGCGCCTGGGCGGCGACCGGTGGGGCCCGGAAGTGAAAGACGCGGCGGGGAGTCGGCGCGCCGCGCTCGGAGATGCAGCATTCGAGGTTCGCGATCATGAGGTCCGCACCGCGTGCGGCCTCTACTACCTGCGGCGCAAACGGGGATTCGGCTCCCGCCTCCCTTAGCCGCTCGGCGACCTTGCGGCCGAGCATCACATCGCCGGCAAGCGCGAGCCTCATTCCGGAAACCCATGCCGCCCGCACAGCGGGACGAAGTGGGCGCGAGTCAGCATTCGCCCCCGCCTGAGCGCAGATCCGGCCTTCCTGAACAGGAACACCTGCTCGGCGCCGCCGGGGCCCAGCGGCTGTACCAGGCGGCCCGCGTCCGCGAGCTGCTCGCTAAGCGGCTCCGGGACCGAGGTGAACGTCGCGGAGACGATGATCGCGTCGTACGGGGAGTGGTCCGCGAGGCCCTCGGTGCCGTCGCCGACCACTATCTCAACGTTCTCTGCGCCTCCTCGCCGCAAGCGGCCCCGAGCCTCCTCGGCCAGGTCGCTCCACCGCTCGACGCTCCACACCCGGGCGGCGAGCCGCGCCAGAAGCGCCGTCTGCCAGCCGAAGCCGGTGCCGATCTCGAGGACCCGCTCGCACCCGGTGAGCTCGAGCGCCTCGACCATGCGGGCGACGAGCGAGGGCTGTGTCGTCACCTGCCCGTGCCCGATCGGCAGCGGCGAATCGAGGTACGCGCGGTGGGCCAGCGCCGGAGGGACGAAGTCGGCGCGCGCCACCTCCCGGATCGCGGCCACCAGCCGGGGATCGCGGATGCCCTCGCCGCGAACGGCGGCGAGGAGGTCACGCGGGCCGGGTCGCGCAGCCGCCTCCATCACGTGGATATTCGTACAACCGGACCTCGCGATTACGGCGCCCGCAGGCAACGGAATCCGGCATTGACTCCGGGCTCTCCCCGGACGTAGGATCGGGCCATCGCCTTCACCGCCCATAGGGGGTCTCTTTCCCCGCGTCCCCGATTCGGGGTGCAGGACGATGAGGTGAACGGGCGCGCCCGCATCCTGATCCTCTTCGCCGTCCTCGGCCTCGTCGGCGTCCTCTGCGCGTCACCCGCCTATGCCACGTTTCCCGGAAGCAACGGGCGGATCGCCTTCTCCCAGGGCGACCTGCTCCCCGGCGGTGATCTCTCGATCCACTCGCAGGTCTTCACCATCCGCCCGAACGGCAGCGGGCTCCAGCAGCTCACCCATGTCGCCGCCGACCAGGGCGCCGGATCGCCCGATTGGTCGCCCGACGGCGAGAGGATCGCGTACCAGAGCAACCAGTCCGGCGCTTTCCATATCTGGGTCATGAACGCGAACGGAACGGGTCAGACCCAGCTCACCCAGCAGAGCGGGTTCGAGGACTTTCAGCCGAGCTGGTCGCCTGACGGCAAGAGAATCCTGTTCAGCCACTGCGCCGAGCCGTTCGGCCCGGGCTTCATCGTCGACTGCGACATCGACGTCATGAATGCCGACGGCACGCAGGTCACGACCGTCCTCAGCTCCGGCCACTGGTCGAATGTCCACGCCAACTACTCGCCCGACGGCAAGAGGATCACGTTCGGCAGCGACCGCGGAGGCCTGCAGTCGGCGGTCTGGGTGATGAGGGCGGATGGCTCCGGGCTGAAGCGGCTGACCGCCCCGAAGCTACGGGCTTTCTGGCCCGACTGGGCGCCCGGCGGGCACCGGATCCTGTTTTCCGACAACTGCTGCCTGCCGCACTCGAACCTGTGGAGAGTGCGTCCGAACGGGAACGGCCTCAGGAAGCTGACGCACGTCGCGCAGCAGTTCGACGCGGCGTTCGGGAGCTTCTCCCCCAACGGCCGGAGGATCGTCACGTTCTTCAGCCACGGATGCGCGGGCTCACCTTGCCGGCACTTCTACACCCTCCACTCCGACGGCTCCCACTTCCATCGTGTGGCGACCGGAAAGCCCAACACCTTCCTGACCGACTGGGGACCAGGAGGCTGATCCAGTGCTGCGCCGGCTCCCCTTCCCCGTCCTTCTCGCGGTCAGCGCAGCGGCATTTCTGGCGCTTGTCGCAGCCCCCGCCGGCGCGACCCTCCCCGGCCCGAACGGGCGGATCGCGTTCTCCGACTTCATGAGCGGGCAGATCTACGCCGTCAACCCCGACGGCAGCGCGCTCAGGCAGCTCACGCACACGGGGCCAAACCGCGCTGCCGACTTTCCGAGCTGGTCCCCGAACGGCAAGCGCATCCTGTTCTCGCGGTTTCGGATCGACACCCCGGATGACCACAGCCGGATCTGGGTCATGAACGCCGACGGCGGTAATGCGCACCAGCTTGCCAAGGACGCCAAGGGATTTCGCGACTACACGCCCATGCTCACGCCCGACGCCAGCCAGATCGTCTTCACGCGCTGCAAGCCTCACGACGGCGTCTGCGCGATCTGGAAGATGCGTGCCGACGGCACCCACAAGCGAGCCCTGACTCCATACGTCGAGCCCCCCAAGAACGAGGCGATCGACTTCGACCTCTCAACCTCCCCAGATGGCAGGCGAATCGCGTTCACGCGATTCGCCTCCGGCGGGCTCGCCGCCCGGATCTTCGTCATGCGCGCCAACGCAAGCAATCCCCACCCGATCACGCCACCCCGGCTGGAGGGAGGACAACCGGATTGGTCGCCGAACGGTCGCCGGATCGCTTTCGACAGCAACGCCCCCCGCAATGGCTCCAGCATCTTCACCGTCCGGCCCGACGGGTCCGACATCCGCCGGCTTACGCCGCCGCGGTTCCCGCACAATGACGCCCTGCCGAGTTGGTCGCCGCAGGGCAATCGCATCGTCTTCGTCAGCGATCGCAACTATCCGGACGCGTGCTGCCTGGACCTCTTCGCGATCAAGCCGGACGGCTCGGGCGAGCATATGATCGACACCGGCCTGTCCGACGCCGGCCTTCTGTTCCCTGCGTGGGGAACCGCGCCGCTCCTGCCCTGAGCGCAGCCAACGGTCCTCGCGGCTGGGGCGAGGACCTGTATCCGGCCGGAACGGCGTCTACCCGTCGCTCGCTGCGTCCGGCGGCGGATGGAGCACGACCACCGGAACCGGGCTGTGATGGAGCACTGCGGTCGACACCGAGCCGAGCAGTGCGCCGCCGATGCGGCCGTGACCGCGGGCGCCCATGCAGATCAAGTCAACCGGCTGCTCGCGAGCCAGCCGGAGGATCTCCTCGGCCGGGTCGCCGTGCCGCAGAACCGTCGTCGCGGACAGGTCCTGGGGGAGTGATGCGGTCAGCTGTCGCAGGCGGGCGGCCGACTGCGATTCCAGCTCCTCGCCCAGCCGGCGCGGCGACATGTCGGCTGCGGCCACCGCGGCCGGAGGGTTCGGCACGACCGTGAGGAGCGTCAGCTGCGAGCGCTGATCGACCGCGTACGGGACAACGTGACGCAGCGCAAATACGGCCGCCTGGGTCTCATCGATCGCGACGAGGATGCGCGGGTAGCGGGGCGACTCGAACTCGGGTCCAACGTCGGTCATGCCCGCGCGGAGCTCGCGGCGCTTCCGGAGCGTGCGTTCGAGCAGGGCGCGCAACTCGCGGAACTGACGCTCGCGTGCGGCCTCGTAGGCGGGGGTGTCGGCCATCGTGTAGCCGTGCTGCGCCCCCTGGTACACCTGCGAGCTGTCGCGCGCTCTCGCTTCATCGAGCGTCCGCGCGAGCGCGCCGATCTGCTCCGCGGTCATGCTGGGGTCCTGATCCGCAAAGGCGAGATACAGCTCCGGGCCTCCTCAGTCCGCGGTGGCGGTGCGGCGTTAGTCGCCCTTGGCGGCGTGGCGTTACTCGTCGGCGAAACGCGCCCGGAAAGCCGTCCTCCGGCGAGAGCGCGATCCTCGTCACCCCCGAGGCCGGTCTCGAGGAGCCGGTGACCGTCAAGCCCTAGGCGGCGACCGCGCGCTCCGAGGTCGCGCGATCCGCGCCCGCGCCGGGCCCCCGCGCTAAGGTCACCCGATCGTCGACAGGCCCGCGCCGCAGGAGCCTGATATCGCGGAAGTAGTTCTGGTGCAGGCGCCAGGGGAGCGACTGTCCCTGCTTTGGAAGCCGGTCGATCGAGCGCATGACGTACCCGGACCGCAGATCGATGATCGGGTCGGTGGGGAGGGATGGATCGGGAGCCTGCGGCGTGCAGATCGCGTAGCCGTGGCGGTCCATGTGGGCGAGGAGGCGGCACACGTATTGCGCGACGAGGTCGCACTTGAGCGTCCAGGAGGCGTTGGTGTAGCCGAGCGTCATCGCCAGGTTCGGAACGCCCGAGAGCATCAGCCCCTTGTAGGCGACGCGCTGCGAGAAGTCGACCTTCTCCCCATCCACGACGACGTCAATGCCGCCGAGCAGTAGGAGGTTGAAGCCGGTCGCGGTCACGACGATCTCGGCTCCGAGCTCGCGGCCTGACTTGAGCGCGATGCCCCGCTCCGTGAACCTCTTGACGCGATCGGTGACGATGGAGGCTCGGCCGCTCGAGATCGTCTCGAACAGATCGCCGTCCGGGACCAGGCACAGTCGCTGGTCCCACGGGTCGTAGGGCGGGTTGAAGTGTGTGTCCACGTTGTAGCCGTCGGGGAGCTGCTTCCGGGTCCACTTGCGGACCAGGCTGCGGGCGAATCGGGGCGCACGGCGCGCGACGTTGAAGGCAACCGTCTGCCGCAGCGCGTTCTTCCAGCGCACGATCGCGTAGGCGACCGGCACGGGCAGCCGGCTCCTCAGGGTCCGGGCGAGGCCGTCACTGCCGGGAAGCGAGATGACGTAGCTCGGGGTCCGCTGGAGCATCGTGACGTGGGCCGCCTGCGCGGCCATGGCGGGGACGAGGGTGACGGCGGTCGCCCCGCTGCCGATCACCGTCACCCGCTTGCCAGCGTAGTCCAGGTCCTCCGGCCAATGCTGGGGATGCACGATCCGGCCGCGGAACCGCTCGACCCCCTCGAAGTCCGGCACATAGCCCTGGTCGTAGCGGTAATAGCCGGTGCAGACGAACAGGAAGTCGCACGTGAGCTTCACGGTCTCGCTGGTGTCCGTTCGCTCCGCGAGGACGGTCCAGCGCGCGTCAGGCACAGACCACTCGGCGCGGGTAACGCGATGCCGATAGCGGATCTCGCGGTCGATCCCGTACTCGCGCGCCGTCTCGCGGATGTAGCTGAGGATGGACGGTCCGTCTGCGATCGCCTCCGACTGGGTCCACGGCCGGAACGAGTAGCCGAGCGTGAACATGTCGGAGTCCGAGCGGATTCCCGGATAGCGGAAGAGGTCCCACGTCCCGCCCATGTCCTCACGGGCCTCGAGGATCGCGAAGCTCTTGCCCGGAAGTCGCCGCCGCAGGTGGCATGCGGCCCCCACGCCCGACAGCCCCGCGCCGACGATCAGGACGTCGACGTGCTCGATCAGCTCTCCGCGTGCGCCAGGCACCGGCCTCCAGGGTATGGGAGACCACCGCTCCCGGGCTGGCTCTGACGATCGTGTGCTCTCAGTCACATACCGGCTCACCGCAGGATCTCGATCAGCAGCACCCACGCGTTGCCGACTCCGCCGGCGATCGCGAAGACGATCGCCGCGACGATCCAGTAGAGGCCGCCACCGGCCTCGGCCAGAACGCTGATCCCGCCGACGAGGACCGGCGCCGTTCCAGCTACGAGCAGGATCAGGCGCCCGACGAGCTGGGAGCGGGTTTGCTGCGAGTCAGCCACGCTGCGGGCTGCGAGAGCGGCGATGGCCAGGCCGAGAACGACGCCCAGGCCGAGCAGCTCGGCGCCCAGCGCCGTCGTGTCCTGCCCGGGAATCAAGCCGACGATCGACACCAGCACGACGCTCAAGAGCAGCAAGACGGTCTCGAGCGCCCTCTCCGGCACCCCCTCCAGCCTCAAGATCCGATCGACGTTGATCGAAACCGCCACGAAGACCAGGCCGGCCAACGCGGCCGATGCGCCAGCGGATGCGACGAAGAGATCAGTCCACTCGGAGGCGTCGTAGGCGGCCAGGATCGGGATCGTACGCGCCAGCCCCCCGCTCACGGGACCGGGCGAGCGATCTCTGCTCAGACCGCGTCCGGACCTCGACCGCGCCCTCGATCAGCAGCGCCACCGCGAGAGCGTCGATGATCCGCTCCAGGTCGTGGCGCCGAGGATCGACAGGGCGGCGATCGAATCGGCCACCTCCGGATCGAGGCCGAAGTTAGGCGGCTATGGAGTCATCGCATCGCGGCCCAGGCTCGTGAGCTGCTGGGGGCCGCGCGCAGCGACCTGGGTGCCTACGGCGTCGACGTGGTCGTCTACCGGCCGGCCGGCGAAGCGATCGTCCGCGGCTGCAACGGCGCCACGGCCGAGCGGCGCCTGCCGAGCGCGTCGCTCTCGATCCCCCACGATACGATCCGCTCCGGGTGGATTCGGATCACCGGCCGGGAGCCGTCGAGCGCCTCGGCTCGCCCGCGGATCTCGATTCCGCGCGGACCCATGGGTCCTTGCTGGCGAGGTCGTCGACGACGATCGCAGCCCGGCCGGACCGGGCAACATCCCGGAACTTCTTCGTAGCTTTCAGGTTGCGGCCCCGGACGTCGATGGCATCGCGCTCGCGGCTGTAGGTGAGCCCAACCGGGACGACGTGAGGGGTTCCATCCGCGCCCACGGTGGCCAGGCGCCCCAGGCGCCTCCCGTCCGTCAGATATTCGAGCTCGGCATCGCTGAACACGCTCATGCCGATCCCTGCCGGGCCACCGCGCGGTCGTAGTTCAGTCGCATCATCGCGATCACGTCGCGAACGTCGTCCTCGCTCTCGATCCTCCGCGCGGCCGGGCCCACTCTTCCCGGGAAGACGGGGTGCTCGGTGATCCGCCCTTGGTCGCGGAGCTCTGTCCACACCTCCTTCGGGAAGGCGAAGTGGGCCGTGCGATCGCCGTGGAGATGGCCGATCTCCCGGCCGCCGACCTTGAACGCGAACTCGCCGCGTCTTCCTGGCCCGGCCTCGACCCCGCGCCAGGAAGTGACCTCCTGGGTGATCTCCTCGCTCGGTGTCTTGGTCTTCGGCATGGAGTACCTCCTGATTCGACGTTGGCTTCTCCCCAGGCTACAAGCTCAAGTGAACTTGAAGTCAAGGCGAATTTGTGATTCGCTGTGTTTGGTGGGCGAGGTCCTGACGATCAGCGAGGTCGCGAAGCGCAGCGGTGTCGCCGCGTCCGCGCTTCGCTTCTACGAGGACCGAAGCCTCATCACTTCTCAACGGGCGGGCTCCGGTCATCGCCGCTACGACCGATCGGTGCTGCGACGCATCGCCTTCATCGTGTTCGCGCAGCGCGTCGGCCTGACGCTGGAGGAGATCGGCGCCGAGCTGGCAAAGCTTCCACCCGGGCGCGTTCCCACTCGCCGGGACTGGTCGCGACTCTCACGAGGCTGGTCGGAGCGCATCGATCAGCGCATCGCCGAGCTCCAGCGTTTGAAAGCGGGGCTCACCGAGTGCATCGGGTGTGGCTGCCTGTCGCTGGACCGCTGCAAGCTCTCCAACCCGGATGATCGCGCCGCGCGGCTCGGCCCCGGCCCCCGCTACTGGATCGGGGACCGCCCGCAACCGGGCGCTAACGGCCGGAACGGCCGATGATGTGCCGGAACGCCGTCCACGCCGGCTTCGGCGTGTGGTCGTAGTGGAACAGCCCAGCCGACCTGCGGCAATCAAGGCCGCTCGGCTGCGAGCTGGGGACTCGCTCGCGGCGGGATAGAGGGCTTCGCCTACCGCGTCAGCCGGGCGATAGGCGGCAGCAGGATCCGTTGAAGCGCCGGCGGCGGCGAGCACATCACCGTCTCATCGCGGAAGCGGTAGGCGAACTTGGCGATCCACACCGCTCCGCCCCAGCTCGTCGGCATGTTGCGCTCGTTGTAGAGACCCTCCTGAGCGGCGCGCGAGGCCTCCGTCAGGAACTCCCGCAGCCTGCCGCCGGGTACGACCTTGCTCAGGCCATGGGCCTCGCCGCCGCTCTCGTTCTTGATGGCGTGGCGGACGTTACGGCCGACCAAGACGGGATCGTCCTCCGGCCGGAGATCGCTCCAGGCGTCGCCGACCTTCGCCCGTAGCGTTCCCTCCACAGCCTGCCAGTGCTCCTCGAGGGAGGGATGAAAATGCTCGGGCAGGATGCCGCCCGGCTCGAACCAGGTGTGTACCCAGATGCAGCCGTCGCCCTGCTCGAATCCGTAGGCGACGTGATGGACGGGGTCATGGATCCGCTCCAGGCCTCTGCCGTCGCTCGGGACGCCCGCGGGCCGCTCGCTCGTGGTGCTCGTCGTGGTCATTTGGCGCTACCTCCGCCTCGATTGCCTCCTTCGAGCGGTACGTTAGCCAGGAGGTTCATGCCCGCGGCGCGAGGTGCTCGCCAGGTGATCCACGTTGAGCGAGACGCGGATCCCGGCCCGGGAGGTCGACCCGCTCGCCCAGTTGATGAGCATGGGAATGGCGTCGCTCGTCCTGCGGTGGATGGACAACCCGGTAACGTCCCGGGCCCGCCCTGGTCGACGCAATCACCCCGGGTTTGGTCGGGGCTGCTGACGGGCTCCGATTGAGCCTTAGATAACGAGCTGCTCGCCCACCATCACCGTGCGATCCTCGGGCAGGCGGAAGTACTCGATCGGGCTTCCGGAGTTGCGCCACAGGACCAGGAACAGCCGCTTGCGCCAGCGCCGCATGCCGCGGGCGTTCGTGCGGACGAGCGAGGTCCGTGAGACGAAATAGGATGCGTGGCGGAGGTCCGTCTCGCGCTCGATGAGCCCCTGGCTTGCCGCCAGGCGCACCAGCGCGGGGATGTCGGCGGTGTCGTGATAGCCGAGCCGCGCGGCGATCACGCAGAGACCGTCCGCCGGATCGCCCAGCTCGTCGGAGTACAGGCGGTCGCGCGGCGGCACGTGCGGGACGCGATCGACCATGACCGTCAGCACGACCGCGTTCTCGTGCAGGACGTGGTTGTGAACGAAATTTGCGCGCAGGGCCATCGGGGTCGTCCGCGGGTCCGCGTTTAGGAAGACCGCGGTCCCCGGTACACGGTAGATTCCGGACCGCTGCGATCTCAGGGCCGCCACGAAGTCGCGCAGCGATCCCTCCTTGCGGCCGCGCTTCTCGAGCACGATCTCGCGGCCGCGGTGCCAGGTCGTGAGGAGGCTGAACACGATCGCGGCGACGGCGAGCGGGACCCAGCCGCCGTGGACTACCTTCGTCAGGGTCGAGGAGAAGAAGGCGAGCTCGACGGTCCCGAACGCGACAGCGCCCAGCGCTATCAGGGCCGGCCGGGTACGCCACAGCACGCGCGCCACCGCGAGGAACAGGATCGTGTTCAGGAAGAACGTCCCGGTCACCGCGACCCCGTACGCGGACCCGAGGGCGGTCGCCGAGCCGAAGCCGATCACCAGGGCGACCACCGCGGCGAAGAGCAGCCAGTTCGCGGCGGGTGCGTAGACACGCCCTTCCACGTGCGAGGACGTATGGCGGATCGACATGCGCGGCAGGAACCCCAGCTGCATCGCCTGTTTGGTGACGCTGAACGCGCCCGCGATCACGGCCTCCGACGCGATCACGGTGGCGACGGTCGCCAGCACGACCATCGGCAGCCGGCCCCATCCGGGAACGAGGAGGTAGAACGGGTTGCGGATCGTGTCCGGGGAGCGAACGATCAGCGCGGCCTGCCCGAGGTAGTTCAGCGTCAGCGCGCCGGAAAGACGCAGAGAAACCACGCGTGGCGAATCGGCGAGCGTCCGAACTGCCCCATGTCCGCATACAGCGCCTCGGCGCCGGTAACGGCAAGCACCACCGATCCCAGCGCGATGAAGGCCACGCCCGGGTGATCGATGAAGAACCTCACGCCGTAGCTGGGCAGGAGCGCCTTCACGATCTCCGGGTGCGGGATGACCTCGCCCAGCCCGACGATGCCATGACGACGAACCAGACCGCAACACGGGGCCGAACAGGCGCCCGACGAGTCCGGTCCCGAAGCGCTGGAGCGTGAACAGCGCCGTCAGCACCGCGACCGTTATCGGGATCACCAGCCCGTCGATGCTCGGCGCCGCGACCTTCAGTCCCTCGACCGCGGACAGCACCGAGATCGCGGGCGTGATCACGCCATCGCCATAAAAGAGTGACGCCCCGAGGATCCCAAGGGTGATCAGCGTCACCTTCGCCCTTCGGCTCCTGATCGGCGCTCCCTGCAGCAGCGACGTCAGGGCCATGATCCCTCCCTCGCCGTCGTTGTCGGCTCGCATGACGAAGGTCACGTACTTGATGGAGACGACGATCGTGATCGACCAGAACACGAGCGACACGACGCCGTAGACGTCGGCGGTCGTGGTATGTACCGCGTGGTTGTCGGCGGCGAAGACGGTTTGAAGCGCGTAGAGGGGGCTCGTCCCGATGTCGCCGAAGACCACGCCGAGCGCGCCCAGAACCAGCGCGGCGACGCCGAGCTCTGCCTTCGATCTGACTCTCTCGCCCACGCCGGTTCCTAGGTTGGTGCGGCGAGCTCGGCCGGGCGCTCGCGCCACAGCGCGAACGCGACGATCACGATCCCGATCCCGATCGCGGTGCCCAGAGCGCGCTGACCTGCGGCGGCGACCGCCAATTCGCCCATCGCGTGGGACAGGGTGACGATGTAGGTGGTGATCGCGAACGTGAATAGCGCGTACTCGAGCCTGAGCATCGCGTAGGCGGCCGCTGCCGTGACCGTGATCAGGGCGACGTTCGCCGCTATGTGATGGTCAACGATCACCGCCAGCGCCGTCGCCGCGGCGAGCCCACACGCGGTACCGGCCACCCGCATCCAGATTCGCTCATAGGTCTCGGCGCGTACCGAGCTCAGGACGAAGAGGACCGTGAGGGGAATCCAGTAGCCGTGTCGGCCCAGGTGGATCACGTGGTATGCGCCGACCGCGGCACCGAGCGCGCCGGCGGAGCGAAGCGCATGCCGCAGGACCGGAGAGCTCAGCCTCAAGTTGTCGCGCACCGCCCGCACGGCCTCTCGCCCGCCGGCGATCGGGCGCGGGAGCTCGAGCGGGCCCTCGGCGAGCGCGACGACCAGCGACAGGATCGCCTGCAACAGTGCCCCCGCACCGCCGAGCACGAGTACCCGGACGGTGTCGTCCGCCTCGAGTCTCAGACCCTGGGCGATGATGAGGGCAAGCACGACGTTGATGGCGGCGACGGTGAGCCGCGGCGACACGGCCCGAGACATCGCCCCGACGCCGGCGACGATGGCAATGGTCGGAACGGCGAGCGCGGCCGAGCCGCCGGTCAGCGCGCCCAGGGCGGCCGCCGCGCCGATGATTGGCGCGATGCCGAGCTGCCACCAGAAACGCGTACGCGCCGGCGCGTCGAACGCCACGAATCCCGTGATGGACGCGCCCACCGTGATCGCCCCGGTCACGGGCGTCGTCAGCTCGAGCTCGACCAGGGCAGCGATCCCAACTGGAGCGGCAACCAGGAGTCCGCGCCGAAGCGCTGGCGCGGCGGGACCACGAAGCCGCCAGCTGGTCGGAATGAGCGCGATGTGCGCAAGCTAATCGCTCCGGCGGGGGCAAAAAGCGCGAGTGTGGGATTGACCGCATATGGCGGTTCAATCACTCGCTCGGTCTGCCGACGGCGTCATCGCGGCGCTCGCAGCGCGTCAACACGGAGTTGTCGCTCGTCACCAGCTGATTGCCGCCGGCGTGACCCGCCATCAGATCGCGCTCCGGATGAGGAATGGGCGCCTTCACGAGATCCACCGCGGGGTCTACCTGGTGGGTCACGCTGTCCCGCCCCCACTGGCGCTCGAGCAGGCCGCCTACTCGCATGTGGCGAGCACGCGGCCCTAAGTCACAGAACCGCGGCGAACCTGTGGAACCTGCTCTCCTACCCAGCCAGGGTCCCGGTGTGGGTCACGGTGCCGCCGGAACGGAGCGCGGCTCGATCCGGCGTGCGGATCTCTCGAGCGGTGGTGCCGCAACGAGATATCCGCCGCCGCGACGGACTCAGGCTGACGAGCCCGCCGCGGACAATCCTGCACCTCTCCCTACTGCTCGATGTGGAAGAGCTGGAGGCCGTCGTCGCCGAAGCGGAATATCGAAAGCTGGCGTCCCACGGCGAGCTGAGGGCTCAAGTGGAGGGCAACGAGGGTAGGAGAGGCGTGGCGAAGCTTCGGCGCGTGCTCGATCTTCCGGGTGGACCGATGCGGACTCGATCGCGCGGCGAGCAGGCGATGCTGCGACTGCTGGGGCGCGCCGGCATCAGCGGATTCGCGACCAACGCATGGATCCACGGCTACGAGGTCGATTTGCTATGGCGGGGTATAGGCGTGGGGGTTGAACTGGACGGCTGGGACGGCCATTCCGGGCGAGTCGCATTCGAGCGCGATCGCCTGAAGATCGCCCGGCTGAGCGCGCGCGGAATAACCTGATCCCGATAACCGGGTCGCCAAATCCGCGATGACCCAAACGGCGTGATTCGGCGCCTCGAACGAACGCTGGCGGTTGCCCGTCAGGGCACCCGTTTATTTCCCGAGTGAGTGCTTTGGCCGCATATATCGGCTCGATCGCTGACTCGGGTGGCGCTACCGCTTGCCAGCCTTGTCGGCGGGAGTACCCTTGAACGGCGTATGAGCTCCCGCGGACCCGAGATCACCGCCTGGAGCGGCGGGATCTGCCTGCTGCTCGGCCTCGCGACGATCACGCACGGCTCCGAGCAGGCCGGCCTCCTCCTCGTGGGAGGGGCCGTGCTGCTCTTCGTCTGGGCCGCCTATCTCAGCCGCGCGGGCGGCTGAGATAGGGCTTGGTGCGAGGCTAGAGCGTCTGGACGTTTACCGCCCGGGGGCCCTTCGGCCCGGCCTCCGCCTCGAAGGAGACCTTGGCGCCCTCCGTCAGCGTCCGGAATCCCTCCGCGTTGATCGCGCTCTGGTGCACGAACAGGTCGCTCGAGCCGTCCTCGGGCGTGATGAACCCGAAGCCCTTCTCGTCACTGAACCACTTCACGGTGCCGGTTGGCATCTGTTCCTCCATCGGTTTTTGTGCTGCGACCGCGGAGGCACTGAGCCAACGACGAGAGCGCTAACACGAATTCGCCGGGACGTTCGTCCCGGCACCAATCAACGGCGGAACGGTAGCAGGCGGGCCCGCGTTTCCTATCCGCCCAGTCGCGGATGCCCGAAGTCATCCCGTCCTAGCTCGAGTTAGGCGGAGATGCGCCCGCCGCGTCGGCGATCTCAGCCAGCGCCTGGCGCTCGGCGTCGCTCACCCGCTCGCCGCTCATGCCGAGGAAGCCCTCACGATGAGCCTCGGCGACGCGGTTCGCCACGTCAATGACAAAGCCGCGGTACTCCGCAAGCTCCTCCGGCGTCCCCTTCGCCTGGAGCAGGCTCACGGCATCGCGGATGTGCTGCAGCAGGCCGGCGCGAAGGTCCTCGACCGAGGCGAACCGCGTTCGGTCGACCTCCGGCTTCTCCGCGACGATGTCGTCCAGGAGCTGGCTGGCTCCGTGCTCCCGGCGCGCATCGGCGTAGGCCCTCGCCATCGAGAAGGTCTCCCTGAAGACCCCCCCGCGGTCGGCCTGGATCACCAGCATCCCGCCGCTCGTCGGAGCCTCGCGAAGGAGCTTCCACTCCTGGTCCATGTAATCGGCCTTCCCGGTCATCCCGTTCTCCTCTCCGTTTGCCGGACGACCGGTAGGTTCGCATGCCCGCCGCGCGGGCGGCCCGCCGGCGAGCGGCTCCTGCCTCCCGGGACGACAAGGCCGCCTCCGCCAGCCGCGACGGCGTCAGTAGCCGCTGCCACCGCCGTTCGAGCCGCCGCCCGAGTAGACGATCACGAGCACGACCGCGACCGCCACCGCGAGCAAGATCGCGCCGATGATCCACGGGCGCCAGCGTGCCTGAAACAGCGTGTTCATCGAATCACCTCCTATGGGTGCTACCGGGAGCCCATGCCGGTCGTTCAAGCCCGCGCATTAAGCGCCCGTAAAAAGGCCTACTGGCGGTCGCGTTGCTCGATGGCCGTGGGGCGGCCGCCGATCGCGTCGCGTACTCGGTCCTTGAGGCGGTCAATGCGCCGGTGGCCGTAGCGGGCCTCGGATCGCCCCTGTTTCTTCGGGTTGCGCTCGGCGTAGAAGCGCTTCGCCCAGGGCGAGTTCGGCTTCGCCAGACGACACGCCGCCCAGAGCGAGAGCGGCCAGATGGCCACACCCACCAACCCGTGGAACAGGCGGAACTTGGAGAAGCAGACCAGGGCCAGGGCGATGTCGAGGAGGATCCCGACGATGCTCAGTGCGATCAAGCCGGGGGAGGCCGTATCGAGACTCGCGGAGAAGGCCCCCGTCAGCACCAGGCCCACGAACGCGATCGCGATGATCGCCGCGTCCACGGATTGCCGTCCCTCCTCGGACCAGTACACGTCCTCGAGGTGCACCCACAGGGCGAACTCGTCGAAGGTGAGCCCGGCGCCGATCCCGAACGCCACCGCCGCCAGTTCGATCCAGGGGGCATCGGACTCGTCGAGCGCGAATCCGAGCGTGCCGCCGATGAGCATGAGCACGATGCCAAACACGAGGTGGTGGAGGTGAAGCCCGGCCTCGGTGGTCACGCTGCCGGGCCACCACGGGACCTTCGGGCTTCGCATCAGCCGCGCGCTCGTGCGGATGAACAGAAACGAGATCAAGAACGCGGCGAACAGCAGCAGGACGCTCGTCCGCACGGCGCCCGAACCGCCGTTGAAGTTGAGATCGATTTCGATCGCGCCCACGCGCTGATCTTCCCACGGCTTTCGCCCGGTGCGAACGCTGACTCGGTCAAGTGGGTGCTCGTGCTCGTGCGCTGGCGCCGCGACGAGATCGCGCGGCTGGAGGACGAGCTCACGGCCAGGCGCCGGCGCGTTCGGGACCGCCTGCGCAGCCTGACCGAGGAGACGGCTGGCTCACGTCCGTAACCTGGAACCCCGTGACGGGTACCCGCTGTCGCCGGTGCGGTACGGCGCCGGCCGGACGCAAATGAGCGAAGCCCAGGTCCGCTGGTGGTCCGTTCGGCGCGCTCAGAGCCGCAAGCCCGCCACATACGCCTGCCCGTTTTGCGGGGAATACCTGCCCGCCGCGAGTGAGCACGTGCTGGTGCTCCCGGAGGGCGACGCGGGCCGCCGGCGACACGCCCACACTCGGTGCGCGGTCGCGGCGCGCAAGTCGGGCAGGCTGCCGTCGCGCGACGAGTGGCTGAGAGCCCTGGATGCGCAGACGAAGGCGGCGAGCCGCTCCAACGGTGGTCCCGGGGGCGAGGAGGCGGGGGAGACCAATGGGTTTGCGATCGCGTCGCTGTTCCTCGGGATCATCTGGCTCTTCGGGGTGGGCTCGGTGGCGGCGATCGCGCTTGGGTACCTCGGCCTGAAGCAGATCGACTCGTCAGCCGGGCGCCAGAGCGGCCGCGCCATCGCCATCGCCGGCATCGTCATCGGGGTCATCGGGCTCGCCAGCTTCGGGATCCTCATCGGCTTCCTGATCTCGTCGCACAACAACGCCCCGCTCCTGCCCGGCCCCAACTCCTGACCCAGCGTCCGGCGAAGGCACGTCCCGCAGCTTGAGGGGCCGATCGAGACGCACGCCGCCATCCGCGAGTTCCTGGCGGAAGGGTAGATTCCCGGCATCGAGGAGCCAGTCCCGCGGACGATCGCCGACTTCGAGGAGCGCGCCGCCGCGGTCCTGGAGCACGGACCGTACGGCTACTACGCCGGCGGCGCCGGCGACGAGCTCACCCTTGAGGAGAACGTCCAGGCATGGCGGCGAATCGCGATCCGCCCGCGCGTCCTCGTCGACGTCTCGGAGCGCGATCCCTCGACGACCTTGCTCGGCCGGCGCCGCCCGCATCCGATTCTCGTCGCGCCGACGGCGTATCACCGCCTCGCCCATCCGGGCGGCGAGGAGGCGACCGCGCGCGGCGCCGCAGCGGCGCATGCGATCTTTTGCCTGTCCTCACTAGCGACGGCTGGACCCCAGGACGTCGCCGCCGCGGCGCCGGATGTCGTCCGCTGGTTCCAGCTCTACGTGTTCAGGGACCGCGGCGTCTCGCGTGAGCTCCTCGACGCCGCGACAGGCAGCGGCTACGAGGCGATCGTGATCACCGTCGACCTGCCGGTGCTCGGGATCCGCGAGCGCGACGTCCGCAGCCAGCACGTGCTGCCTGACGCCCTCGTTTCGCCGAGCATGGCGGCGATGGGGCGCCGCCACGGGTTCAGCCTCCTCCAGATCGGCGAGCTGATCGATCCGAGCCTGACCTGGGACGATGTCGAGGATTTCGCGGCGAGATGCGACCTCCCGGTCCTTGTGAAGGGGGTGCTGACCCCGGAGGACGCCCGGCTCGCAGCCGAGCACGGTGCCGCGGGTGTCGTCGTCTCGAATCACGGTGGCCGCCAGCTCGACACCGTGCCGGCCGGCGCCGACGCGCTGCCCGCGGTGGCCGAGGCGGTCGGCGACCGGATGGAAGTGATCGTCGACGGCGGGGTCCGGCGCGGTACGGATGTACTCAAGGCGCTCGCGCTCGGCGCCCGCGCCGTGATGGTCGGTCGCCCCGTCATCTGGGGCCTTGCCGCGGACGGCGAGAGCGGAGTCCGCAGCGTCCTCGAGCTCCTGCTGGCGGAGTTCGACGTCGCGCTCGGGCTCGCGGGAGTCCCGCAGGCGTCAGCGCTCGGCCCGACCTCCGTGGAGGTCCGGGGCAGCGGCTAGGACGAGATCGGCCTAGACCTTCTGCACGTTGCTGGCGCGGGGGCCCTTCTCGCTGGCCTCGGCCTCGTACGAGACCTTGGCACCTTCGTCCAGCGAGCGATACCCGTCGCCGACGATCGCGCTGTGGTGCACGAAGACGTCCTGCGACCCGTCATCGGGCGTGATGAACCCGAAACCCTTCTCGTCGCTGAACCATTTGACGGTTCCGGTCGGCATGTCAGCGCGGCACCGTAGCACCCGGCGCGAATCGGTGCAGTCGAGCGCGGGGATGGAAGCGGACTCAGCGGATGAGATCGAGGACGGCTGCCTCGATTCGCTCGCGCTCCGGGAATTCGCCCGGATCGGTGCCGGCTGTCTCGCGGTCGAGCGCGGGCCGGATCGTTTCGCCGGAGTCGAATCGGTCGATGACGCGCGGGTCGATGTAGGCGCTTCGGCAGACGGACGGAGTGTTCGCGAGATAGCCCGCGACGTCCTTCACGGACTCGTTGATCGCTCGGCGCCGGGCCGTCGTGCTCAGCTGATCAGCTCGCGGGCTCGCTTCGGCTCGACGCTCTCATCCGACGGCTCCGCCGTCATCGAGCCTCGGCTACCCTGCCGGGGCCGCGAAAACGACGCGGCGCCGCGGCAGGCCTTGCCGCTCTCGCTGTGATCGAGGGCGCGGAGGCCGTGGCCCTGTGGTACCAGCAGCGCTGGGCGGAGTTCCTGACGTTCATCGTCACGACCGTCCCCATCCCGCTCGAGGTCTACGAGCTCACTGCCTACGTTTCGTGGTTCAAGACCACCGCGCTGATCGTCAACCTCGCCATCGTCACCTATCTGCTGGTGGCCAAGCGCCTCTTTGGGATTCGCGGCGGATACGCGAGGGAGCTCGCCGAGCGCGAGCGCGATGTGGGCTGGAAGTGCTGGAGCGAACCGCGCCCGGCGCTCTCAGCCGCCTAGATCAAGCGCTTGCGCGAGCGCTTCCCGCCCGCCACTCAGCACGGGCTCGCCGTGGGAGACGAGCACCGACGCGATCGGCAGCTCGAGCAGCGGCCGGACCCGCGCAGCCAGCTCCGCGATGGAGGGGCGCGAGGATCGCGGCAGATAGCTCAGCCATGACTCCGGGCAGAGGCGGAGTCCGTGCCCGGGTACTCCCAGCAGGCGGTCGCCCGGCACGAGTGCATGGTGCTCGACTAGCCAATACATCGTCTCGCCCGCTCCGTGGATGGGTTTGGCCTCGACGCCGTCTGGCAGCGCGCGTCTGGCGCGCGAAGTTCGCGCCCCATAGCGATTCGCGAGCTCGTCGCGGCTGCGCCGGTGCCACTTGATCGTCGTGAGGATCGTGACCGGCAGCCCGCGCCTCTCCACGTGTCGATCGAGCCACTCCAGCGGACGATCGTCGCCCTCACCTACGAGCGGGTCGATGAGGACGGTGGCGTCGGGAGCGTCGCAAAGCACGCACCCGACGTCCCGAGGCCAATCGGATGGGCTCCCGGGCTTCGACTCCGCCACCCAATCCGGGTGGGGCACGGTCCAGCGCCAGAGCCCGGGCCGGATCCGTCGAAGCTCACTCACGCCCAGAGCGTAGGGCCCGCTCACCAACAGGTAACGATGTGACATGGATTGATGTAACCTTCTCCTCGTGGAAGCTCCGACCGCAGGAAATGCAGTCGCGCACGCAACGGGAGGGGAGGACGGCGCCGGCGGCTCCGACCCTGGGTTCAGTCTCGAGCTGACCCAGGACCAGAAGGACATCCGCGAGTGGGTGCACGGCTTCGCCGAGGGAGTGGCCCGCCCGGCCGCGCACGAGTGGGACGAGCGCGAGGAGACGCCGTGGCCGATCATCCAGGAAGCGGCCAAGATCGGCCTCTACGGCTTCGAGGGCCTCGCGCAGTTCTGGACGGACCCGACCGGCCTGACGATGCCGATCGTCAACGAGGAGCTCTTCTGGGGAGACGCCGGGATCGGGATGTCGATCATGGGGACGACGCTCGCGGTCGCTGCGATCTACTCCTCCGGCACGCCCGAGCAGCTCGCCGAGTGGGTGCCGCAGTGCTTCGGAACCGCCGCTGAGCCGCAGGTCGGAGCATTCTGCTCGTCGGAGCCCAACGCCGGCTCCGACGTCTCCGCGATCCGAACCACGGCCCGCTATGACGAGGCCAAGGACGAGTGGGTTCTGAACGGCCAGAAGGCGTGGGCGACCAACGGCGGGATCGCCGGCGTCCACGTTGTGATCGCGGGCGTCGACCGGGAGCTCAGGGCGCGCGGCCACGCCGCTTTCGTCGTGCCGCCGGGGACGAAAGGGCTCGAGCAGGGCGCGAAGGTCAAGAAGCACGGGCTGCGCGCCTCCCACACCGCCGACGTCCACCTGGACGACTGCCGGGTTCCGGGGTCATGTCTCCTCGGCGGCAGGGAGAGGCTCGACGAGCGCATCGCGCGCGCTCGCGAGGGAACGAGCTCGCGCGGACAGGCGGCGATGAAGACGTTCGAGGTCTCGCGCCCCACGGTCGGATCGCAGGCCGTCGGGATCGCGCGCGCCGCCTACGAGTACGCGCTGGACTACGCCAAGCAGCGCGAGCAGTTCGGCCGCCCGATCATCGAGAACCAGGCGATTGCCTTCCCGCTCGCAGACATGAAGATGGAGATCGACGCCGCGCGGGTGCTCGTCTGGCGGGCCGCCTGGATGGGCCGGACCGGCAAGGACTTCGAGGCCGCCGAGGGCTCGATGTCGAAGCTCAAGGCCGGCGAGGTGGCGGTGTGGGTCACGGAGCGCGCGATCCAGATCCTCGGCGGCAACGGCTACATGCGCGAGTACCCCGTCGAGCGAATGCACCGCGACGCGAAGATCTACACGATCTTCGAGGGCACCTCAGAGATCCAGCGGCTGGTGATCTCCCGCGCGATCTCGGGCGCGCGGATCCGGTAGTAACGACCCGCTCGGGTGCTGGAACCCGCTGGAAACTGGCGCTCACTGGCGCACGACTGCCGCACGGCAACCTTCAGCGGCGACGGACGATGATTGAAGCTCGATGCTTCGCGATCGTAAGCTGCTCTGAGGGTCGCACCGGCGGCAGGCTGGTGCCAGAAGACCGGTCGCGTTCGTCGCGAAGCGCGGCCGGCTGTCAGAGTCCGAGGTTGAGGCGATCCATGACGAGGCCCGGGAGGCGGCGGCGCGTATCGGGACGGACGGCGAGCGCTGGGGCTCGTGCGGCGTCGACTATCCCGATCGCCGTGCGGTGAAGCTCGCCTTGGCTGTCGATGAGGCTCTCGGAACCCGACGCGGAGCTCGCCTCGGCGCTCGCGGATGCGGGATGAGCTCGGCGGTTGGACTACCCGCGCAGACCGGCGGCTTTGAGGGCACCATCTCGGCTGGCGAACGCCTGGACCCGAAGGATTCTGCCCTCGCGCAGCGTGAACACCGCGGACCAGAGCTCATCAATCTCGAGCTCGTGCATCCGGCCCCTCATTCGCGCCACGCCGACGACGAAATCGCCCGCCTCGCGAAACTCCCGGGGCTCGACGACCAGCTCATCCCAAGCCGCAAAGAAGTCGGTCCAGAAGCGGCGGATGCCTTCGAATCCAACGTACCTGCTTCCGGCGAGCACGCCTTGGGGAATCGGAAGCCATTCGACATCGGGATCGAAGAACTCGTTCAAGAAGTCGTCGGTCAACTCCTCAGGTTGGCGATCTCCGCTGCCGATGAACCGTCGCACGATCTCCACGTTCTCCCGCGACATCGCCTACTCCGAAAGCCGGCAACGTCGGGGCATCGGAGCTAGCCAGGAATGCTCAACGCTCAGCGCGTCTCGTGCAGGGCAACCTCGTAGAAGGCGACGCCCGTCCGATTCACGCCGGGGTCCGGCGGCGACATCGCGTTCAATGCCTCGTCGCCTCGGCGCAGCTCCTCCTCACTCTCGAAGAGTGTGATGCCGAGACGCTTGCCTGTCTTACGATCGACGAGCATCCACGTTCCTTGATCCCCTCGAGCCCCTCGGGAGGCGATTCTCGCCCCGCCTCAATCCGAGTCCGGACTTCCTCGACCGCGCGATCGGTTTGAGCCGGATCGCCCTCGAACATCGCTACCCGGTGCATGCACCGGAGCCCTCCTCCGTCGCTGGTTGGCAGCCTGACTCTATCCGGGGAGGCCACCGAGATGGCACGCGCGAGCGCAGCGCTCCGCGGGCGGTCCGGCCTCTGGGCTATCCGAGCACAACCGCACCCCACGGCACTCCAGGACTCCCATCGGGGAACCGCCCGCTGACCCACCGCTTCCCGACGTGGAAGGTCGGCAAAACCCGGAACCCCGCTCGGAGGGAGCTGATTGATGACCAAGCTCCGCGCTCGCGAAGGACGGCGCGAGAGGCCCCCCGGCCCACCGCTACTCAGGGGATGAGGCGATGACCGGGGGCCAGATGCTCGGACCGACCCTGGGGGTAACGAAACGTGGGCCGGCCAGGATGTGTTCAACCAGGCTACGGCCTCCGGGGTGGATCACTCCCTCGTGCGACGCTCGCTTGAGCGCTCTCGATCCTCCTGGTCTGGTCGAGCATCTGGGTCAATCTGGCTCGCGTGCTCACCATGTGCGCGTGCAGTCTCTCGCTCCCGCTCGGCCGCACGGGACCGCTCTTCGGCTTCGGCCGCTTCACGGCGCGCACGGGCCTTCTGCTCCTCGGCTGCTGCGGCCTCCTTTTCGGCCGCCAATCGACGCGAGGTCGATTCCTCACGGTGCTCGGCTGCAAGCTGCCGGCGACCCTCGAGCTGCCGGTCCCGGCTCCTCTTCAGTGCCGCGGCAACTAACGCGATCACGATCACGGCACCGATCACGATCAAGACGATTGCGAGTGTGCTCATTTAGTTCCCTCCCGGGCCAGGAGCCAGCCCGTCAGCCGTTCGCGGTAGGTGGCTCTCCTGTTGATACTCCCCTCCGCGGCTGAGACTACCCGCCGCGTGAGCCGATGAAGCACGTCGAATATCGGTCACCGATGCTGAATCTTCAGATGTCAGTGCCCTCCACCTCGCGGTGCGGCGGTCGAGCGCCTGGTGAGTCCTTCCAACACCACCTCGATCGGCGATCTGCGAGGAGCAGTGTCCTTCCCGCCGATTGCCTCGCTCACCAGGCGCACCCGCTCGGCGATTTGCCCGGTTTGCTCGGCTACCGCGCCGATGTCCTTCGCCGCGCCAGATAGCTTCTTCGACGTCACCCTGGCGGCACTGCGGCCCCGCAGCGGCAGGCCGAGCGACTTCCTATCCTTGCTGCGACCGAGGGCCATCCCCCCGGCTAGTCCGACAAGGCCCACCCCGGTGGCTATCGCCGGAGTCTTGAACTGCTTGGCGGCCGACGCGAGGGTCTTCGCGCGGTTGACCGTTGTGTCCTTAGCTGCGCTGACGGTGCCCTTGCTGGTCGACGACGTCGACGTGCTCCGCCCCGAGGATACCCTCGAGCCGGCCGTGCCCCGCGACGAGCTTCGACTCTGTGAGCGGCGCGCGCTGGAGCGTGGCTTCGCGGCTGCGCGGCCATTCGCCGATGATTTGCGTGCGCTCGACCGACTCGCGTTTGAGGTTCGACCGGACTTGCTCTTCGTCTGCTGAGCCATGTGCACTGACCCTTTCGTTTGGCTCCGGCAGACGGCGAATACCCTGGCAGGAGCTCCGTTAATCGCAAAGCGCGGTCTTTAGCCCCCTCCCTAATCCCGCTGGGGGCTTGGGGGTATATCTGTAGCCGCAGCGCGCCGCCTACCGCCTCCTGACAGTCTGCCTATCGTGTCCGTGGAGAGCGCGCCGCGGCAGTGGGATCCGCGCGTCTTGACGCCGCGCTCGAAGACCAGATCGCGGCGGGTGCGCCCGGGGCGCTGGGGAGTTGCCGGCCTACGCCCTCTGTCGCGAAAGCGCGCGACGAGCGCGACCGAGTCGAGCGCCCATGATCGCCCGCCCGATCTGCGCAGCCACCTTCATTCGCGACTGATCAGCCATCAGGACTCGCATCGCCAGGCCGTTCGTATCGGGATCGGCCTTCTCCAATGAGCCCGAGTCGAATGGCGGCCGCGGGTCGTATTCGATGACCAGCTGAAGCGCCTTGGCCAGGTCGTGCCCATGAACGCGCTCGGTGAGTGTCAAGGCCATGTCGATCCCGGCCGAAACCCCGGCCGCGCTGATGTGGTTGCCCTGCCAGACCACGCGCTCGTCGACCACCTCGACCCCGTAGGCACGGACGACATCGCGAAAGCCCCAGTGCGTAGTCGTCTTCTTGCCGTGGAGCAGTCCGGCGGCGGCGTAGAGGCCAGCCCCGGTGCAGACCGAAGCGGTCCATTGACACTTGGGCGCTGTGGCGGCGAGCCAGTCGAGCAACACCTTGTCCTCGAGCACGGGCAGCGGATTGCCGCTACCAGGGACGACGATCAAATCAGGGTCCGCCAGCGTCTCCGGCGTATCGGTGGGAAGGACTGTCAGGCCGGCATCGGTTCGCACCGGGCCTGGGGCGCTAGAGAGGAAGTGGACCTCGGCGCCGGGCCAGCGGCTGATGACCTCGTAGGGGCCGACTAGGTCGAGGGCGGTGAAGTCCGGGTAGACGACGTAGGCGATCCTCATTCGTCGACCTCGAAGCTGAACATCATCCCGCTCTCGTGGTGCTCGGCGATGTGGCAGTGGGCCATCCAACGGCCAGGATTGGTGACGTCGAGAAGGATGTCGACGGTCTGGCCGGCCGGAATGAGGACGGTGTCGGTCCAGACCAGGTTCTCATCGATCTCGCCGTCGCGGCTCAGGACCAGGAAGCGGCCGGCGCCATGAATATGGAACGGGTGGTGCATCGGATGGTCGCCGGCCATCTCGTTAAGGAGGCGGATCTTGACCTGGTCGCGGACGCGAAAGCGCCACTCGATGGCCGCGTTTTCGGCGCCGGCGTCACGATCGATCAGCTTCCAGCGCATATTCGCCGGCGTGGTCAGGCGGTTGACCTCGACCATGTCGTCTTCCCATTCGATGCCGTCGGCTGTTGCGTGGTCGTGACCATGCTCGTGTCCATGCCGGTGTTCGTGCCCGGCCGCGGCCTCGGCCACGAGCTGCGCCGGCAGAAGCTTCATTCCGCACTCCGGGCAATGGCCCGGCTCGTCGCGAACGACCTCCGGGTGCATCGGACAGGTATACGTGGTGTCTGGCGCCTCAACGGCGACGAGCTTCATCCCGCACTGCGGGCAGTGGTCGGGCTCGGCGCTGACGACCTCGGGGTGCATCGGACAGGCGTAGATGACATCCCCTTCCGGTACGCCCATGTCCATCTCGGCGATGAAGGCCAGGGTCTTGTCCGGCTCGGCCTCGACGTAAGGCGCGATCCTGTCGCGCTCGCGAACCATGTCCTCGTTGGTGCGCAGAACCTCGAATTGATCCTTGAGCGAGGGCTCCGCCGGTTCGTCGGCGACCGTGATCCGAGCCAGGGGGTAAACCCGCCCCGGGGTGCGGTGTTCGAGCGTCAGCTGGCCCGCTTCGTCGAAGACAACATCGACAACCACACGCTCCGAGGGCGCGAGGATGACGCCATCGACGAATTGCTCGTGCTCGACGTGCCCGCTGTCGCCACCGACCAGCTTCATCCTCGCGCCCGGAAGGGCAACGTTGAAGACACGGGTGTTGGCGGTGTTGGTGAAGTAGAAGCGGACTACCTCGCCCCGCTGGGCCGAAAGCGAGAGGTCGGTCTCGCCGCCAATGAGCATCAGATCGCCGAAGCGGCCCATGGCCGAGTGCGTCGTCTCGGCGCGCCTGAACGGTGCGACCTTGCCGTCCTCGAGCAGGATGTCGTCGAGGGTGATGGCGAGCTCGCGGTTGACCCGCGCCCAGTAGTTGGGATCGGCAGGCTCGACGACGATGTTTCCGTACAGGCCCATCTCCTGGCCGTAGTCCTCGCGGACATGCGGGTGGTACCAGTAGACGCCTGGATCAGGGAACTGGCAGCGCACCGTGAAGCTCTCGCCGACCTCGATAAGCGGCTGCGTCTCGTGCGTGCCGTCGTAGCGGTTATTCAGCCGCAGCCCGTGCCAGTGGACAGTCGTCGCGTGGTCGTCTTGGTTCTCGATGTTGACGACAATCTCCGAGCCCTCCTTGACCTTGAGAATCGGACCAGGGATCGAGCCGTTGTAGGCCAGCATCCGCACCTTGGCCCCAGCAAGCTGCTTGACCACGGGGGCAATCCGCAGGTCGAACTCGTCGCCATCGCCAAGCTCGACGAACTCCGCGGAGTGGGCCTCAGGAAGCCCGGCGATCTCGGTCGGAAAGTGCTCTGAAGTGCTGCTCATCTCTCTACTCCCTCGGACGCAGTGGTCAGCTGCGGTGCCGCGGGGACTTCGCCCGATGCGGACGCATCTGAAGCGGTCGCGCTGAACTCATTGATTCTCTGCGCCAGGTACTCAGCATCATCCTTGACCCAGCCCAGCAGCGCAGAGCCGCGCGTGTACTGCCAGGTGAGGCCGAGGAAGTAGAGACCTGGCGACTCGGTGACGCCGCGACGGTGCACGAGCGCGCCGCGCTCATCGAAGACGGACGCGTCAATCCACGAGTAATCGCTCCTGAACCCAGTTGCCCAGATGATGGCGCCAACGTCGAGCTCGGCGCCATCACTGAATGTGAGTCTCGACCCCTCGGCCGCAACGGCGCGCGGATGGATCTGGACGCCCCTGCGCCTGATCGCGCGCGGCGTCGAGCCGATCAGGGTGTCTCGGCCGGACAGGCGCCGGCCGATGCGCGAGTCCACGTTCTGCGGATCAGGCCGGTGGCCTCGAGATACCAGAACAAATCGCGGCCAAGCAGACGCTGCGGGAGCGGCGTTTGCCGCGATCCAACCGCCAGATGAACCTCGCGCGAGACAGCCAGCTCCTCGGCGATTTGAAAACCGGAGTTGCCTCCGCCGACGACGAGAACCGGGCCCTCGGGAACGTCGCTGGGGCTGCGGTACTCGCCGCTGTGCAATTGGACGACACTCGGGTCGAGCCGGTCGGCGATGGCGGGGAGCCGCGGGACTTGGAACGCGCCCGTGGCCCCGACGACTTGCTCGGCCTCGTAGGTGCGCTCGTCGGTCTCGAGCACGTAGGTGTCATCGACTCGGCGGAGCGAGCGCACGCGGCTACCAAGCTGAACCGGCAGCTCGAGCTTGCGGGCGTAGTTGGCCAGATACGAGGCGACCTCGTCCCGCGTCGGATAGAGATCGGGATCGCCGGGAAAGGCCAGGCCTGGTAGGGCGCTGTAGCGCGCTGGCGTGAACAGTCTCAGCGAATCCCAGCGCCGGCGCCAAGCGGCCGCGGGCTGATCGGCTCCTTCGAGGATCGTGAAATCGCGGCCTTGCCGACGAAGAAAATAGCCCATGGCCAGGCCGGCCTGGCCACCCCCGACCACGATCACCTCATGGCGATCTGTGACGTCTTGCATCTAGGTGTACTCCCGTTGTTGCGATATCGCCGGGCACCCACCGTGCCTGGCTCTACGTCAAGGACCGGCCCGCGCCGGCACCTCCCTGCCGGCCCTGCCATCGGCGTGATCGAGGATAGCGGCGGCGGCGGGTAATCCACGACGCCGCGTCCCCGTCCGCACTCGGAGCTTGGAAACGCCGAAGGCGCGGGCTCCAGGAGCTCGTCCAAGCGCTCAGCCGTCGGATTATCCGGCGTTCTGGGACATGGCCGCAAGTGCCTCCAGCGGCGGCAACGCGAACCCCTGAAAACCGTGCCGGCGTCAGCGCTCGGGCTGCGATCGTCCGTATGGTCAGGATTCGAATATCGCCGGACGCGCGTCACCGACGCCGAGCGGACGGGCCGCGGGCCGGGCAGTATGTGTTCACAGCATCGTCTCGTGCGCAGGACGGCCGAATGAGAGTCGCCGCGCCAGTCTCGGTCGCGAGAGCCGACTGAGACTGATGCCCTCAGTCCCAGTCCGCTACGGGAACTACGCTGTCCCACCGTGCAGGCGTTCTCGTACGAGCTTCGGGTTCCGCGGAGGCCAGCGGACGTGCGGTCGCTCGCCTTGGACAAGCTCGGGTCGGCGCTGTCGAAGTCCGGCTACGAGCTCGCCGACCAGACGCCATCGACGCTGACCTTCAGGCGCACACCGGCGTTCGCCGGACCGCTGGGGCGGCTCCTGTTCCGGTCGGAAGCGACGATCACGATGACGTTCGAGCCGCTGGACGGTGACGAGACGCGCATGGTCGTGGCCGGCGAAGCTCCGCGGCGGATTGCCCGCCAGTTCGAGCAGCTCGCACGCTAGGGCATGCACCCGATCCCTCGCCGTTTGCGCCTCTAGCGTGCCCGTACGCGCGTAGGCCCCGACGGCGCGCTGCACGTCGCGGCTCCCGCGCCGCGGCGGTTCAGCGCGACCTCGAAAATGGTGCCTGGGATGTGCGGTATGGGCACCTGCGCACCCTCGAGGAGTACGACGTCGGACTGCGACTCATCGTCAGCAATTCCACGCTCACGGTTGCGAGCATCGGCATCCCGACAGCGGCCACAGGCAGCCCCGGTGACCGGCGCAGGTCGCGCTCGCATGCGGCGGGCCAGCAGTAGGGCTCACGCGGCGGCTGGCGTCGATCGCGCGGCCGCTTGCCACTCGCGCTGGATCTGGCGCATCAGCGCTGGGTAGAGCACCAGATGCCGAAACGGCCGTATCACGGTCATATAGGTGCGACCGAGCAGTCCGTTTGGTTTGGCTAAAACGGCCATCTGGCCGCGCCAGCTGCCCTGGTTCTCCTCAATCCACCCGAGATGGAGAACCCCATGCATTGTCCGGTTGTCGATCTCGGCAGCGAACTCGCGGTCAAGCAGATAGAGCGGGCGGAACGGAAGCGCCGCGAACTCTGGGCCGGGTCGGCGGCGCAGATCCTCGGACAACCGGTCGCGTAAAATCGCCACCCTCGACCCGAGCCCAGCGTCCTCATCATCCCAGCCCAGCAGCTCGCCGAGCTTCCAACGCAGCTGCCACAAACTGCGCGAAGCCCTAGACGAGCTCTGCGCTGGGTCGGCCCGGACAAGGCTCTGCACCAGGCGATCAAAGTCCTCCTGCAGGCCGGGAGTTGGCAGCGCCCAGACGTCCTCGAGACCGAAGTCTGGCCTCAACTCGTGGATCCGCCACGGCTGGTATCGGTGGGCCTCGTCAGGAAGTCTCATGAGGGCTTGTGAGTTGCGGTGTGCGATCAGCTCGGGCTGGAAAGGGACGGAAGTCCTATCTGGTCGGCAAGGAACTCTTCCAGGTGCGGCGTCCTCCACTCGGTTGGGGGACGGGTTCGCACCGGCGCGAACCGCCCGTGCGGCCTCCCCGGGCACTCGCACTGGCACGATCGGCCGGGACGGGAGGCGCTGACCGCCTCGCCGGACTGGGCGCTGATCGGCTCGCGAGCTCGCCTTCTGGCTGCGTTCCTGGTCGCCAGCCTCTTCTTCGCGCTGCGGGCGTTCCGTACCTACCAGCGATCGGTGTAAGTGGTTCGGGTCTCGGCTGGGGCCCGAGCCCCCGCTTCAGCTATGCCTGAACGGCCGTGGCCTGGCGGACCGCGTCGGCGATGACGCCGGGGCGGGAGATTGGTCCGACGTCCTCCGCCACGGTCACGATGTGGGCCTCCGGCATCGTGCGCTCGATGATCCGCCGGCGCTCCTCGAGAGGCGGAAGCCACGTACCGGCAACGTCGGGCGCCGAGAGGATCCACAGGCGATCGCCGAGCGCAGCGGCCGCGGTGGTCGGATCGTCCTCGGCCCACGCATGGACCCGCGCGACCGCGGCCTCCTGCGGGCAGTACGAGATCTGGAGGTCCACGCGGTCGCGTAGCTCCTGCTCGGACATCTGGGGATTCGTCGCCGCGAGGGTCGTGCGGAGGGCGCCGCGATAATCGCGCTGCAGCATCTCGAGGAACGCCTCCACCACGCTGTCGGAGCCGAGCATGCCCTCAGTGCCCGTGAACTGGGCCCGGGCGAATGGCCCGGCGCCGAACGCGAGGGCCCGGCCGATGAGGTCGGGCCTGCGCGCTGCAACGTGGACCAGCGTGTTGCAGCCGTTGGCCACGGCGATGACCCCTGTAGCGCCCCCGACCGCCTCGAGCACCGCCTCGAGATCATCGCAGTCGGTGGCCATCTCGTACGGGCCGCTGCGCGTCGACCGGCCCGTCCCGCGAGCATCCCAGGTGACGATCGTGTGGTCGCGCGCGAGATCGGCGAGGAGTCCGCGGAAGACGCTAGGGTGGCCCGACCAGTACGGGGCGAGCATGAGGATCGGCCCCTCACCGCGTTCCTCGACGTTCAGCTCGATCCCGCCGGAGCGCTCCAGACGCGGCACGCGAGGGATTCTGTCAGGCGGGAATCAGGTCGCGCGCGAGCGACGCCAGGTGCCGGACGCCGTACTCCTCGGCCGCCACCGCCGCGCGCTCGAGCGCCTCGCGACTCTGCTCGGGATCGGACTCGCGCAGCAGCCTGCCCCGCAGGTATTCGCAGCGGGCCGCGTCGAGCGGGCGCCCGAGCTCGAGCCACGCGCCGCGCGCCTCGCGCAGGGCGGCGCTGGCGGCGGCGGGATCGCCCGCCACCGTCCCGCGCGCCTCCAGGCTGGCGGCCTTGCCGACGGGATAGCGCAAGCGGTCGGCGAGGCGCTCCGCCTCATCCGCGGCCTCGCGCGCGGCGTCGAGCCGTCCCGCCAGCGCGAGGGTTACCGCGCGGGCGGAAATGGCCTCGATCGACTGCGCCCCCAGCCCGGCGCGCTCGCACAGATCCAGGGCGTGGGCAAGCTCGGTGTCGGAGTCGGCGTAGTCGCCGCGCTGCCGGAGCGCGGCGGCGAGCCAGTAGAGCGACTGGAAGGCGACCTCGGAGCGTCCGACCTGCTCCGCGAGCTCCGCGGCGCGCCGAAGCTCGTCCGCCGCCTCATCGAAGTCCCCCTCGCGCCAGCGGAGCATGCCTCTCATCATGTACGGGAAGCACATCTTTCCGGTCAGCCCTTCGCGCTCGGCGAGGCTCCCGGACGCGTCGGCCTCGCGCGCCACCACCCGCCAGTCGCCGCTGTGCGCGGCCAGCTGGGCAAGCGCGGCGTGCAGCTCGACCTTCGACGGCAGGTCGCCGGTCTGCTCGGCAAGCTCAAGGGCCTCGCGGTATGCCGCTCCCGCGCCCTCGTAGTCGGCCTCCGAGATCTCGAGGTGATAGCCAAGCGTGAGCAGGGCCCGCACCGCCTCGCCCGGATCGGAGTCCCGTGCCAGCTCGACCGAGCGCTCCAGGTTCTCGCGGGCCCGCTCGGAGTCACCGATCCGGCCGAACACGCGGCCGAAGATGCCATGCGCCCGGCTGGCCGCCGCCGCCTCGCCCAGGCGCTCCGCGAGGCGGAGCGCCTTCTCCGAGGCGTAGATCGCAAGCATGTTGTCGCCAGTGTGCATGTAGAGCGACGCCGCCTCCTCATAAAGGCGTACCAGCTCGAGGCAGGCGGGCCCGTCCTTCAGCAGGTCGATGCCCTTCTGGTAGTGCTCGATCGAGCCCTCGCGATCTCCCTTGTGCCAGAGCGCCGCGCCGATCTTGCGGTGGAGATCGCCCACTCGCGCGAGGTCCTCCTGGCGCCGGTGGTAGTCCAGGCATTCCCCCCACACCTCCGTCGCTCGGTCGACCCGGCCCAGGCGGAGCGCGACGTCGCCCAGCTTCTCCGCGACGCGCATCCTGACGGCGGGATCGGAATCCGGAGCCTCCAGGCGGAGGCCGATCGAAAGGGCGGTTTCGTAGTGGCCGATGGCCTCCTGGTTCGAGTACAGCGAGGCGGCCACGTCCCCCGCCGCCTCGAGGGCGGAGACCGCCTTGGCGTTGATCTGCCGCAGCGCCGCCGGCGCGACGTCGGCGTCCGCTCCGAGCGAGGCGGCACGGGCGTAGTGGTCGGCGACCATCGCGATGACGCCCTCCGACCGCTCGGCGGCGCGCTCCTCGATGAACGATGCGGCCTGGGCATGCTTTTGCGCGCGCAGGGCCTTCGGCAGGGTGGAGTAGGCCACGTCGCGGATCAGGACGTGCTTGAACGCATACTCCTGCTCGCCCGCGAGCCTGCTGCCCGCGCTGGTGACCACGAGGTCCTTCTCCTCTAAACCGGTGAGCGCCCCCCCGATGTCGATGCCCTCCTCCTCGGTGAGCGTGGCGATCGACCCGCTCCAGAACGTCTGGCCAACGACCGAGGCATGCTGCAGCACCCTGCGCTCGGGGATGGTGAGCGAGTCCAGGCGAGCGGCGAGCACGGCGTGCACCGATTCCGGAAGCGTCTCGACGTCCTTTGCTCCCTCCTCCCGGATGCGGTTCACCATCTCCTCGACGAACAGGGGATTGCCGGCCGAGCGCTCGGCCACCTGCGGGACCAGGTCGTGGTGGCCGTTCGAGGCGGCGCCGCGGCCCAAGAGAGCGGTGACCAGCTCACGGGTCTCGTCGGGCGGTAGCGGCTCGAGCGCGATCGTCGTAGCGTTTCGGCGTCCGCCGCCCCAGCCCGGGCGTCGATCGAGCAACTCGTCACGGGCGAGGCAGACGATCAGCGCCGGGCCTCGCACCCACCGGGCCAGGTATTCGATCAGGTCGAGCATTCCCTCGTCGGCCCAGTGGATGTCCTCGATCGCGATGACGACCGGCCAGCGCCGGCTGGCGGCCTCGACCAGCGAGCGGACTGCCGAGAAGAGGCGATCGCGCATCTGCTGGGGATCGTCGGAATCGTGGACGCCGCTCGCGGCCGCAAGTTCGGCGGGTGGCTCGATCCCAAGCGGCCGCGCGATCGTCGCCGCTAGACGCTCGGGCGGCTCATCCGTCTCGAGCTTCGAGCCGACTGCCCCGATGCCGTTTACGAGCTTGGACCAGGCCAGCTTGGAGTCGTCGGTGTCGACGATCTCGAACTGATCGCGAATGATCTCGGCGAGTGCCCAGTAGGCGAGGCCGGCGCCGTAGGCGGGGCAGTGGCCGACTCGGAAGGCCGCTTTCTGCTCGCGCTCGGCGAGGCGCGTAGCGAACTCGCGCAACAGGCGCGTCTTGCCCACGCCCGCCTGTCCGATGATCGTCACCAGATGCGGCCGCGCCTCGCGGACGACGCGGTCGAACAGCGAGACGAGAAGCGACGACTCGTACTCGCGCCCGATCAGTGGCGCGGCGCTGCGGGAGCCGCGCGCCGCGGTTCCGGATACGAGCAGCCGCGCCGCCTCCCACGCCGGCACGGGCTCGGCCTTGCCCTTGAGCTCGAGCGGCTCGAGCTCCTCGTACTCGATCAGCCCGCGGGTCAGCCGGTACGTGGTCTCCCCGACGGTCACGCTGCCGAGGCGAGCGGCGGACTGAAGCCGCGAGGCCACGTTCACCGCGTCGCCGATCACGGTGTAGCCGTCGCCAACCTGGCCGGCCAGGACCTCCCCGGAGTTGATGCCGACGCGAAGGGAGAGCATGACCCCGGTGGCGGCTTGGATGTCCTTGTTGATCTCATCCATCGCCGCCTGCATCGCGAGCCCGGCACGAACCGCGCGCTCCGGATCGTCCTCGTGCGCCACCGGGGCGCCGAAGACCGCCATCACGTTGTCGCCGATGTACTTGTCGACGGTGCCGCCGTAGCGAACCACCTCCTGCCCCAGGCGGCGAAGCGCACGGTCGACCAGCGACTTCACGGCCTCAGGGTCGAGGCGCTCGGCGACCGCGGTGTAGCCGGAGAGGTCGGCGAAGAGGACCGTCGCCTTCCGCCGCTCCTCCGGCAGCGCGGCGGCGGGTCCCCACCCGGCGCCCGATCCGGGGATCTGCCCACCGAAGAGCGCAGCCCCGTGGCCGGCTCGGACCGGACTGGGAGCCGGAGTGGGAGTGGGAGTGGGGGTGGGGGTGGGGGTGGTCGCCGGAGCGCCGCCGCCGGCGCCAAGTGGCGTACCGCACTCGATGCAGAACTTGGCGCCCGGCGGGCTCTCGGCTCCACACGAGGCGCAGGAAGCGGGGAGGGGCGAGCCACACGCCATGCAGAAGCGCGCCCCGTCCGGGTTCTCGGTGCCGCAGCTCGGGCAACCACCTCCAGCCACGTTCACGAAAGATACGCGGCGCGATGGCCCGCTACGTGACATTCGTCACGCGCTGCAAGCGGCTCGGCCTCACTCGTTCGCCGAGTGAGTGATTCGGTGTCCACATCACCCCCAATCACTCACTCGACATCGGGCGCCCCTCCCTCGGTGCCCACTTTTCGAGCTGCCGCTCGCCCTACTCGATCGGGATGTCCTGCACGCGCAGTCCCCGCTGCTCGCCGTCCAGCCGCTCGAGGTAGCTGTCGATGAGGGCACGGGTCGTCAGCAGGGCCTCGCGCTGGACGGCCTGCCACTGGTCGCGGAGCTCGGGCGACGGGGTGGCGCGCAGGACGTCCGCCGCGCGGC
>JBKPHA010000064.1:0-6052 GCA_046729615.1 Actinomycetota bacterium | reverse complement strand
GGGGCGCCCCGGGGGGGGGGGGGGCCCGCCGGCGCCGTTCTCCGGGCCGCCCCCCGCCCCCCCCCCCGCGGCCGACCTCGTGCGCACCAAGGATCAGGGCGTGCCCGCGGCGATCGTGCGTGGCCTGGGGCGTTTCGTGACGGCCGAGGACGGCCCGGGGGCCGCCGCGCTCAGGCGGCCGCGCGAGGAGGACCTCTTCAGGTAACCCTGCCGCGGCTGCCGCGGCTCAGCTCGCCATGGGATCCGGCTGGCCCTCCTCCGTGAACTCGGGGGGCTCGTAGAGCTTGCCCGGCACGGCGCCGATCGCCAGCACGCGCGCCTCCTCGTCCCGCGTGATCAGCTTGCGCTTCTCCTTCGGCCCCACCCGGGCGAACATCCCCGGAGTGAGAACGTGCTCCTCGCCGCCGACCTGGAGGATCACCGTGCCCTCGAGGACGGTGTAGACCTCCTCCATCCCGTCCTCGGAGTGATCGTGCTCGGGATACTGCGTCGCGTTCGGCGGGAACTCCTCGACCTGCATCCCGAACGAGCGGACGCCGAGGCCCGAGCGAGCTCGCCGCAGCCCGCCCCCGAAGATCGCCTCGAAGTCCTCGACGCGCTTGATGGTGACGTCAGGCATGCCTCGAAGTCCGAATTCTGACCACCCGGTTGAGACCCTAGCGCCCGAGCGTCAGCACGGCGGCGCCTTCCAGCGCGCCCGAGCGGACATCGTCGAGCGCCTCGTTCGCCCGCTCGAGCGGGTACTCGGTGATCCGCGTCCGCACCGGGACCTCGGGCGCGATGCGCAAAAACTCCTGCCCGTCCCGCCGGGTGAGGTTCGCGACGGAGCGCACGATCCGCTCGCCCCACAGGATCTCGTACGGGAATGCCGGGATGTCGGTCATGTGGATGCCGGCCGACACCACCGACCCCCCGGGCTCAACCGCGCGGAGCGCCGTCGGTACGAGTTCCCCGACCGGCGCGAACAGGATCGCGGCGTGGAGGGGCTCGGGCGGCCCGCCATCGCCTGGTTCTGAGACCTCCGACCCGCCCTCCGTATCGCCGGCCCACGTCGCGCCGAGCTCGAGCGCGAAGCGTTGTGTGGCTTGGTCGCCGGGCCGGGTGAGCGCGTACACCTCGCGCCCCTGGTGCACCGCGACCTGACAGATGATGTGGGCGGATGCCCCGAACCCGTAGAAGCCGATGCGCTCGGCGTGCTCGCCGCAAAGACGCAGCGACCGGTAGCCGATCAGGCCGGCGCAAAGCAGCGGCGCCGCCTGAAGGTCGGGGTATCCCTCGGGGATCGGAAAGCAGAAGCGCTCGTCGGCGACCGTCGCCTCGGCATACCCGCCGTCGATGTCATAGCCGGTGAACTTGGCGTTCACGCAGAGGTTCTCGCGATCCGTGCGGCAGTAACGGCAGGCTCCATCGGTCCAGCCCAGCCAGGGAACACCGACCCGCTGCCCGACGACGAATCGCTCCGCCCCCTCCCCCGCCGCCTCGATGGTCCCGACGATCTGATGCCCAAGGATGAGCGGCAGCTTGGGCTTCGTCAGGTCGCCGTCGAAGATGTGCAGATCGGTGCGGCACACCCCGCACGCATGAACCCGCACGAGCACCTGCCCCGAGACAGGCTGCGGCTCCGGCACCTCTTCGAGCCGAAGCGGCCGCCGCTGCCGATGAAGCACCACGGCCCGCACGCGAGGATCATCGCGGATCGCAGTCGACTGGAGGGTTCGCGACCTATGGCGTCCCCAACCCTCCACTCGATCGGGGATTGGGCCTGGCGGCGAGGGTGCGCTTCACACGGTCGATCACGCCATCCTGATCGTCGCGTATCTGCCGCCCTGTGACGGGAACGACGATCAACCCGTAAGCGCTAAGCGTTGCCGCTTTGAGCCGATCGCGCTCGAACGCGACACGCCCGGAGTGACCATCCCAACCATCGAGCTCAACCACGACTCCGGGATCCCGCCACAGGAAATCGACCTCATAGCCATGAATCCAGGCGTTGCACTCGAATCCCGTGATGCCCGCGCGACGCAGCAGTCGGAGCATCGCGCGCTCGCCTCCCGATCGCGTTCGCTGAGGCCCGCCGGGTCGAGCGAGGACGCGGCGGAGCTTCGCAACGCCTCTCTTCCCCTCGTTGCCTTCCAACTGGGCCTTGAGCTCCGCCTCGGAGGCGAGCCGCCGGTACTGGGCCTCCGCGACAACGTGCTGCTCCTCCTGATCGAGCAAGTGAGAGAGATCGAGGATCGTCCGCGGGGCTCGTCAGTCGAAGACCATGGCGTCGACGGATGTCACGTGGCGCGAGCAAGGCGCGGCAGACCTTGATTCGTGGCCTCTTGATGCGCCGCTCAGGGGGCACGGTCACCCATACCGGGCTGAGGATGGGTAAGGAAGCAAGCTCCAGAGGTCCGCCGCGGTTTGTTGCTCAGTGCGACCGGTTCGCGACACGCGAGCAGCGCCGCCTGCTCGATTGCAGGCGGGGGCGGAACCCCGTGGCCGACGAGGTACACGCCCCGTTGAATCTCATAAAGTCGGCCGCTCGCCAATCGCAGTCATATCTGTCGAGCTGTTATCCCGGCATCCAGTAGCTGCCACCGCGCGACGACACCGTGCTGCTTGGCCGCCAGCGCCGCGATGATGCCGTCGGCAGATCGATTGGAGGGTTGGGTACGCATACCGTCCCCAACCCTCCACTCGCTCGATGTGCCCCTGTGAGCCGGCCTGCCTGGGTGTCCCGGCCTGAACGGCGGCCCGGGCTAGTACGTCTCGATGATCTCGTACAGGGTCGTTCGTTGGGCCGGCTTGCGGCCCGCTTTGCGCGCCGCCGCGATGAGCTCCGGTGGGTCGAGACGCACGCCGTGGTGAGACCCGGCCATCCTGGAGATGTTCTCCTCCATCAGGGTGCCGCCGAGATCGTTCACGCCCCAGCGCAGGCTCTCCGTCGCGGCGTCCAGGCCCATCTTCACCCAACTCGCCTGGAGGTTCGGGATCGTCCTGCCGAGGGCCAGACGGAATGCCGCCGTGTGCTTCAGGTTCTCGTCGCGCGAGATCTCCTCGACGCCGTGCGTTCGCCCGAGCAGCGTGTTGAACGGTATGAAGCTGAGAGGAACGAACTCCGTGATCCCGCCGGTCCGCTCCTGGAGCTCGCGGATCACCCGCATGTGCCGGGCGAGCTCCCACGGTTCCTCGATGTGCCCGAACATCACCGTGGACGTGGAGCGAAGGCCTGAGCGGTGGCACGCCTCGACGATCTCCACCCACCGCGCCACCGGCAGCTTGTTCGGGGAGATGCGGGCGCGGACGCCGTCGTGGAGCACCTCGGCCGCCGTCCCAGGGGTCGATCCCAGGCCGCACTCGCGCAGGTAGTCGAACACGGCATCCGGACCCTTGCCGGAGCGCTCACACATGTAGTGGACCTCCATCGGGGAGTACGCGTGCAGGTGGATATGCGGGGCGACCTCCTTCGCGAGCCGCAGCCACCGCGCATAGTGGTCGAGCGTGTAATCGGGATGGATCCCGCCCTGCATGCAGATCTCGGTCGCGCCGTAATCGACCGCCTCCTGCACCCGCGCCTGAAAGTCGTCCTCGGTCACGTGGTAGGCGTCGGGCGAGCGCCTGCCCTGCCCGAACCCGCAGAACGCACAACCGACGACGCAGATGTTCGTGAAATTGACGTTGCGGTTGACGACGAAGGTCACCATCTCGCCCGCCAGCTCTGCTCGCAGCGCGTCGGCGGCGGCACGCATTTCCTCGATCACCGCCGGCCGCGCCTCGGCGAAGAGTGCGGTGAGCTCGGCCTCCGTGAGCGCCTCGCCTCGCCGGCCCTTCTCGATCGCGCGCGGGGCCGCGGCCGGATCGACCGTCCGATCTGTGCGCCGCCCGGACCCCTTGCGCGGAATGAAGCTCCAGAACCGGGTCTTCAGCACATCGAGCACCCCCTGCTCCATCCACTCCGGCTCCAGGTACTGCGGGTAGGCACACAGGCGCTCGCTGAGCGCGTATCCCCGCGGAGCAAGTCGTCTGCGCACCTGGTGAGGGCTGGGGAACGCCTGCTCCGGAGAGATGTGATCGCCGTTGGCAGACAGCCCGCCGAGGTCGGTCGCCCCTTCCTCGACGAGATCGACCCACCAATCCGAGAGATTCGGCGGGATCTGGATACCGACGTCCGGCATGAGCCGCCGGCACTCGCGGACCAGCAGCTTCATGTCGTCCAGCGTGATGGGAGTCGCCCAATCCGGCAAGGGTTCGCCGGCGTCAGCAGGGGCGGCGAGGGAAGACCCGCGCGCTTCATTGCGCGAGGGGAGGTTTGGGGACATATAGGGGCCCGAATCCTCCACTCGACCTGAGGCGCCTGAGTCGCTATCCCATCTCTGTCTCGCCGCCTCATCCGCGATGTCCGCCACCTCCCTGCCGTAGTACCGCTGGTGGGGGACGAAGTTCTGGAGGATCACCTCCTGGATGTGTCGATGCCGCTCGTGGACGGCGGCGAGCGCCTCGAGCGAGGCGATCCGCTCCTCAGCCGTTTCGCCGATGCCGACGAGGACACCGCTCGTAAACGGGATCCGGAGCTCGCCCGCGGCCTCGATCGTCTCCAGGCGGCGCGCCGGATGCTTCGTCGGCGAGCCGGCGTGAACGGTCTCCATAAGGCGCTCGGAGATCGATTCCAGCATGAGCCCCTGAGATGCGGTCACCTCGCGCAGCCGAGCCAGATCCTCGCGGTCGAGGACGCCGAGGTTGGTGTGCGGCAAAAGGCCGCGTTCGAGCGCGCGCTCGCACGTCCAGATGACGTACGAAACGAAGTCGTCGTGGCCCAGCTCCCACAGCCGCCGCGCGACCTGCGGGTTCACCTCCGGCCGCTCCCCCGTGAGGACGAGCAGCTCCTTCGCGCGCCGGCGAACGGCCTCGTCCAGCCGCGCCTCGACCTCCTCCGGCCCGTACAGGTGGGCTCGGTGAGTGGCGAAGGCGCAGTACTTGCAGTAGCAGCGGCACGTGCGCGACAGCGAGAGCGTGTAGTTGCGCGAGAAGGTGACGCGCCGCACGGCGGTCACGCTAGCGCACGCGGCGGGCGCGCGACGGGGCGGCCCCCCCGCCGAGCGGCGCGGGCCGGTGCCGCTCAGGTTCCGCGCGGAGCGGGGAGCCCGTGCAGGTCGCGGTTTCGGCGCATCGCCTGCGTCTCGTGCGTTCGCAGGCGCAGGTCCGAGAGCGGCTTCGCGGTGCAGATCAAAGCAAACCCCGCCTGCTCGTCCTCGCGGTAGTAGCGCTGTGCATCGGAGTGGTCCAACCGCCCCTCGAGCACCCTGACCGCGCACGCGAGGTCCCATCCCCGCTCGCACAGGCTCGGCAACTCCAGTCCGGCGCGGCGAGCGGCGGCGAGGACGTGCTCGTCCTCGCCGACCGTCAGCTCATGCGTCTCGCCGCTCGGGAGCTCGAAGACCACCCGATAGCGCGCGGCCACATGCTCCCTACGGGTTGTAGAGGCCGGCGTTCTTGGAGTACGGGGCCTCACCCGGGTCGCCGCGGCGGAAGTGGCCTGAGGGGCGCACGACCCCGTCGCGCTCCTTCGAGAGCAGCTCGATGAACCAGGCCTCGTGCTCCACCTCCTCGTTCAGGATCCGAGCGGCCATGTCATAGGTCCGCGGATCCTTGCCGAACGTCAGATCGCACACCTCGGACCACGTGCGGATCGCGCAGCGCTCCGCCTCGAGCAGAACCTCGAGGATCGCGGCCGGGGTGGCATCCGCGACGATCTCGTCGCGACTGGCGCCCCTCTTTCCGTCGTCGCTGCCCGGAAGATAGGCGTCGGGGCATCCCGCGCGATCCGCGAACGTGCGGATGTCGTAGGGGATCGTCCCGCCGAGCTCGTAGATCCGGGGGGTGATGAGCTCGAAGTGCGCTCGGTCCTCGAGACGCGCGTCCTCACAGATCTCCTTGTAGTCCTCGTTCCCCGCGAGGTACATGCGCAGGATCGTGTAGTAGTAGTAGGTCGTGAACTCGGCACCGGCGGCGGGGCTACCCGTTTAAATAAGACGTGTGACCTAGACAACAAACACCACGCAAGACCCCA
>JBKPHA010000063.1:0-17155 GCA_046729615.1 Actinomycetota bacterium | reverse complement strand
GTCCGGGCGTTCGTGCTCCCCTCGACGTCGGGCGCGGCGCGGCGCTACTGGGACGTCGCCCGCTGGTACGAGCTCGCGAGGCTGGTCTGATCAGCCGGCCGGCGCTATGTCCCCGAACAGGCCGTGCATCTCGTCAGCCGGCCCGGCCGTGAAGAGCAGCGTCTTCGGGGTGCCGATCACGCCGTTTCCGAACTCGAGCGCCCACAGGCCGTCGATGATCAGCTTGTGGCCCATCTTGTTCTTCAACGGGCCCACGAGGTTTGAGCTCTTCCGGTCGTAGGCGTTGACCTGGCCGTTGCCGAAGTTGCCGATCAAGAGATCGCCGCTCGCCGGGCCGAAGCCCTTCGGCGCCTTCACGATTCCCCACGGCGAGTTGAGGGGGCCGTGGGAGGCGAAGCGCCGCAGGAGCTTGCCCTTGGTGTCGAAGACGTCGACGAAGCCGCGGTGGGCGCCGGGCACGTCGTCCTCGGCGTCCGCGTCCTGCTTGGCGTAGGTGACGAAGATGTGGCCGTTGACGTTCTCGATGCCGAAGGGCGCGTAGCGATCCGGGATCTTCTTGTCGCGGAAGGCGCCCTTGCGGTGGACCATGTCGAAGCTCCCGTTCCACACGTCGACGCGGCCGTTGTGGAAGTCCGTGGCGTAGAGCCGGCGGCCGTTGCCCGTCTTCGCGATCGCGAGGCCCTTGAAGATTGCGCCGTTGGCGGAGGCGACGGTGCGCGCCTTCGTGAGCGGGGGCACGCTCTGGCTCCAGGCGGTGATCTTTCCCGCCTCAGAGGAGAAGATGAAGTTGGCCGGGCCCGACTTGCCGCCCGCGTGCACCATGAACTGGTTCGACCCATTGAAGACCTGGCCGGTGGGCGCGCCACCGGGGATCGAGACCGTCAGCGGGACCTTCATGACCGGGGTGCCGCCCGTGTCGCCCGTGTAGAGCGTCGCCACGTCGGTGCCGTTGTCGGCCACCCAGGCCGGGGTGGACTTCCCGAAGGCGAGACCCCAGGCGTTGACGAGGTCGGGATCCATGACGTCGGCCTTGCCGGCCTGGTCGGAGACGAGGTTGTGGCGCCTGTAGTGCCCGAGGGCGAGTGCCGCCGGCGCGACGGCCAATCCCGCCGCGACGGTTGCGGCCAGTGCCGCGCACCACATCCCGATCCTGGCGTTACCTCGACGAGCCCGCGCTGATGAACCCATGGTGCCTCCTCGTATCCGCGGCCGCCCGCGTCCGGCCGTTCACCTGGGGTACCGCGCTCCGATCGGGAAGGTTCAACGCGGCACGGTCACGGGCTTACGCCGGTGCCGAGCCCGGAACGCGTTCGTCGCAAGAGCGAGCGCGCCTAAAGAGCGTCGCGCCCGACCTCGCCGAGTGCCCGAACGCGCTCGCCGAGGGCATCGCGCTCCCCCTCGTCGATCCAGCGGCGATCGACGCCGGCCTCGACCGTGAATGTCTCCTGCCGATGGTCGTCGATCTCCTCGACCTCGATGGCCACCGCCGCGTACTCCGGCGATGCCTCCATCGTCTCCTGGACCACGTGGGCACGTCCCCGCGCCGTGAACGCGATGTTCCCTTCGGTCAGGACCGCGAGCGCGACCTGAGGCCGCTCGCGCATCCGACGCAGCGACCCGCGGTCGCGGTGGAGGCCGAGCAGAATTCGGCGGTCGCCCGCGCGGACCGGCGCCGAGACCGGGATCGCGTGCGGCCCATCGTCCACGGTGGCGAGCACGGCGATCGTCCTCGTGGGCCATTCGGGTAGCGCCTCGAGTGTCAGATGGTCGGTGGCATCCATTTTCTCGTCCATCGCTTCTCCTTTCATTCGCTGGATCCCGCGAGCCGTGAGACGGCGCCGAGAGCGCTTGCGAGGAGCGCCCGCTCGGCAGCGTCCTCGGACAGTCGGCCGCCGCTGACCTCACGGCTGGCCGCGTGGATCAGCTCGAGGATCGCTATCAGCACCCAATCCGGCGGCAGCTCGGGGTTGAAGGCACCGCTCTCCTGACCGCGCTCGATGAGGGGGCCAAGCTGGCCGAGCACCGGAGCGTGGAGAGCGCGCAGGCGCGGCGGGGCGAGGCGGGCGTTTATCTCGACCAGCGCGTGATAGGGCCCGAGCGTGCGCCACGCCGCCGCCAGCACCCGCGCCAGGGCCTCCCGCGGCTCGCCGGCACCCGGGCTGGCGGATTCGATCACCTCCGCCGCCTCGGCAACCGCGCGCTCGCTCACCGCGGCGATCAGGGCCTCGCGGGTCGGGAAGTGTGCGTAGAGGGTCGCGCGGGCGACCCCGGCCCGCCCCGCCACGGCCTCCATGCTCGCCTGGCGATCGCGCGCGAGCTCCTCGACGGCGGCGTCGAGGAGGCGCGCGATGCTGCGTCGCGCATCGGCCCGCTGGGCGCGTGGGGTCTTCGGCGTCGGTCCCGCCGCCATCTCAGTGGATGCTGACGGTTGCGGGAGCCTCGCGCAGCCGCGGCAGGAACCGGTTCGCCGGCGGCAGCAGGATCAAGGCGAGAAGCGCTCCCGCACCGGCGATTCCAGCGCCGGCGAGGAAGGCGTCGCCGAGGCCGCTGGCGAGCGCGGCTGGGCCGGCTGTGGCGCTGCCCCCGATCGCCCCGGTGGCGATCGTCGTCAGCGCGGCGATGCCCAGCGAGCCACCCACCTCGTGGCCGGTGTTGTTGAGGCCTGAGAGCATGCCGGCGTCATCGTCGCGCGCCCCGGTCATCACGGAGAGCGCGATCGAGACGATGGCGATCCCAAGCCCGACGGCGGTGACCAGGAGGCCGGGCAGGACGTCGCTCGCGTAGCCGCCGCCTCCGTCGACCCGCGACAGGAGCAGCATGCCGGCTCCAGCGAGCGCGAACGCGATCGCCATCGGCAGCCGGACGCCGATACGCCGGCCCAGGTTGCTCCCCAGATGCGCACCAGCGGCGACCGCCGCGGTGAACGGGAGGAACCCGACACCGGTTTCCAGCGGCGAGGCTCCAACCACCTCCTGCAGGTAGATGGAGGTGAGAAGCACCGACCCCATGAGGATCGCCGCCGCGGGGAGCATCAGCGCGGCCCCACCGCCGATGGCCCGGTCGGCGAGACGCCCGATCCGCAGCAGCGGCTGCCGGGTCTGGAGCTCGAGCTCGGCGAACACCGCGAGGCCGAGCATCCCGGCGCCGCCGAACCCGAGGGTCCTCGCCGAGGCCCAGCCGGAATCGTCTGCGCCCGAGATCGCGTAGAGCAGGGCGGCCAAGCTCGCCGTGGCGACCAGCGCCCCGCGCAGATCGAGGCCGCGCCAGCGTGGACGCTCCATATCCGCAGGCACGGTCCGCAGCACTCCGGCTGCGAGCAGCAGCCCGATCGGGGCGTTGATGAAGAAGATCGCCCGCCAGTCGATCCACTGGGTCAGCATGCCGCCGAGCAGGACGCCGACCGCGCCCCCAGCGGCTCCGACGCCGCCCCACACGCCAAGGGCGATCGCGCGCTCGCGACCGGCGAAGGTGGTCGTGATGATGGACAGAGCGGCCGGCGACAGCAACGCCGCGCCGATCCCCTGGCCGGCCCGGGCCGCGTAGAGCGCGCCGGCGCTTGGAGCCAAGGCTGCGGCCACGGAGGCCCCGGTGAACAACGCCAATCCGGTGAGAAACGTTCGCCTGCGTCCCAGGAGGTCCGCTGCGCGACCCCCCAGGAGCAGCAGGCTGCCGAAGAGGAGCGAGTAGGTCGTGATCGTCCACTCCAGGTCCCCAGGCGCGATCCCGAGGTCCTGGGAGAGATCGGGCAGGGCCACGTTCACCGCTGAGATGTCGAGGATCACGATCAACTGCGCGATCGCCAGGAGCATCAACAGGGCGCGGCGGGTGGGGGTTAGGGATGGCATCGATCCTCCTAAAGTCAGACAGCAGAGTCCGAGTTATTAAATCAGACACGCCTGTCTGATGTCAAGGGAGATCGCGTCACATTCGGCGCCCCGCGCTGCGCCTAAAGCCCGTGACACGGCGGTCAGCCATTCAGTGCTGATTGCGATAAAGGCGCACGGTGAGCGGCGCGAATACGGCGATGAACGCCGCGGATGGCAGCAGGACCCACGCGACCTGTCCGGCGGTAGCGGTGCCGTTCATCAGGCCACGCTCGACGGTCACCAGGTGGCTGATCGGGTTGACGTCGACGAACGCCCGAAGCCATCCGGGCATCGTCTCGGGATCGACGAAGACGTTGCTCGCGAACGTGAGGGGGAATACGAACAGCAGGCTCACGTTCGAGACGGCGCTCGGTGTCCGCAGGACCAGCGCGAGGGCGGTCCAGATCCAGGCGATGCTGAACGAGAACACCAGGAGGAGTCCCACCGCCAGGAGCACGCCAACCGCGCCGGCGTCAGGGCGAAAGCCCAGCGCCGGCCCGAGCCCGATGACGATCGCTGCGGCGAGCAGGTTGCGAGGGGCATCGCCCAGCAGGGCTCCGACAAGCGCCGCCGGCCTCCAGATCGGCAGCGACCGGAAGCGGTCGAAGATGCCCTTGGTGACGTCGGTGTTGAGCCCGACGCCGATGTAGACGCTGACCAGTACCAGGGTCATAGCGAGGGTTCCCGGCAGCAGGGACTGCAGGTAGTCGCCGGTCGACCCCGACAGCGCGCCGCCGAACAGGTAGGTGAACATCACCGTGAACAGGATCGGGAGCCCGACCACGTCGACGAGCTGTTCCGGCACGTGCTTGACCTTCAGCAGTGCCCGCCAGGCGAAGGTGAGCGACGCCGACAGTGGGCTCGCGCTGGGCGGCCGTCCGCGGTCGGCAAGCGCCCTCTGCCCCGTCCGCTCGGCCACCGGGTGGAGCGTCGTGGTTCCAGTCGTCGTCATGCTGCTGCCTCCTCGGTTGGGTGATCGTCAGCCCCATGGCCGGTCAGCGCGAGGAACACCTCGTCGAGACTCGGGTGGGCGAGCGCGAACTCGGTCACGGCGATCTGCGAGCGGGAGAGTTCGGCGAGCGCGTTGCCGACCGCGCCCGGATCCGAGACGCGCGCGACGAGCGACCTGGGATCGCCGTCCGGCTGAGCCTCGACGCCGAGCGCCCGCCACAGCACCCGTTGGGCGCGGGGACGATCTTCGGAGTCGCGCAGCCGCACCCGAACCGCCCCGGCGCCGGTGGAGGCCTTGAGCTCGGCGCTCGTGCCCTCGGCGATCACCCTGCCGCCCTCGATTACCGCGATCCGGTCGGCGAGCTGGTCGGCCTCGTCGAGGTACTGAGTCGTGAGCAGCACGGTCGTTCCGCGAGCCACCAGCGCCCGGACGATCTCCCAGACCTGGTTACGGCTATGGGGGTCGAGCCCCGTGGTCGGCTCGTCGAGAAAGAGCAGGTCGGGCGTGACCACGAGGCTGGCCGCGATGTCGAGCCGCCGGCGCATGCCACCGGAGTAGGTCTTCACCAGGCGATCGGCCGCCTCCGCCAGCGTGAAGGCGTTCAGCAGCTCCTCGGACCGGGTCTTGGCCGACGCCCGCGAGTGACCCAGGAGCCGGGCCAGCACGACGAGGTTCTCCCGGCCCGTGAGATCCTCGTCGACGGAGGCGAACTGGCCGGTGAGGCTGATGCGACTGCGGACGGCGTCAGGTTCCTCTTGGACGTCGTAGCCGAGAACCCGGGCGGTGCCCCGGTCGGGCCGCAGCAGCGTCGCCAGGATCCGGATCGTCGTCGTCTTGCCGGCCCCGTTCGGAGCCAGCAGGCCGTAGACGCTGCCGCGTGGGACGGTCAGGTCGATGCCGTCGACGGCGCGGGTTTCACCGAAGGCCTTCATCAAGCCCGAGGCCTTGATCGCGGGTCGGGTTGCGGTCACAACTTCTCCTTCGTCTTAGGACGATCTTTGGTTACCGGACTAGTATTGATGCCTTACTGGAAGCCAGCAAGGGCGGATCTTCGGACGTTATAGGACGATCTTTGGCATCACGAGCAAGCAACAGAGTGGTCACGCGGAGACGGCTGGCCAGGCGAGCCGCCGGGCCACCGGTCTACACCTACGAGCAGCTGCCCGGGGTGCCGCCGGTGAGCGTCGTGCACCTGGACCGAGAGTCACTTGAGGGAGCCGAATCGGAGCACGCCCATGCCCACGACTTCCTCGTGGTCGCCTACTACGAGCGCGGCGGTGGCTCCATGCGGATCGCAGACCGGCAGTGGCGGGTGAAGGCCGGTGACGCATACGTGATCGCCCCCGGTGAGGTGGTGGGCGTTGGGGATGATCTCGACGGGCTCGCGAAGGCCGAGGGCTGGGCCGTGTCGTTTCCGCCCGACAGGCTCGGACCCCAGGCGCCGGACGCCCTGCTCGCGTGGCGGGCGCATCCGCTGCTGTTTCCGTTCGTACGCGGCGCCGCGTCGGGCGCTCAGCGGCTGGTGGTGCCCGCGACCGAAAGACGGGAGTGGTCGGAACGCTTTGCCGCCCTGGACCGCGAGCTGCGCGAGAGGCGCGACGGCTACCACGAGGCGGGGGTGGCGCACCTGACGCTCCTGCTCGTGGAGCTCTCGCGGCTGGCGACCGACGTCGTCGGTGACCTGAAGCTCCAGAACGAGCCCGTGCTCGCCGAGGTCTTCGGCTTCATCGAGGCGCATTACGCCGAGCCCATCTCGCTCAGGGACGTGGCCAAGGCGGTGAGCCTTTCGCCCGCCCACCTCACGACGACGGTCAGGCGCAAGACCGGTCGCACCGTGCAGGAATGGATCGCGGAGCGGCGCATGGCCCAGGCGAGACGCCTGCTGGTCGAGACGGACCTGACCGTGGATGAGATCGGCACCAGGGTCGGCTACGGCGATTCGGTCTACTTCGTCAGGTCCTTCCGGCGCGCGCACGGCACCACGCCGCTCCGCTGGCGCCGTGCCGGTCGGCCGTAGGCTGCGCATGGCAACCGCAAGGCACTAGTCGAAGTCCCGGCCGTGGCGAAGAAGCCCGACATTCGGATCAAGCGCGCCTACGAGCCGGCGGAGGGATCGGACGGCTATCGGGTGCTCGTCGACCGGATCTGGCCCCGCGGTGTGTCGCGTGAGCGGGCGCGGGTCGACGAGTGGGCGAAGGATCTGCCGCCCAGCGCCGAGCTACGGCGCTGGTACGGGCACAAGCCCGAGCGGTTCGAGGAGTTTCGGCGGCGCTACCTCGAGGAGCTCGAGGCGCACGAGGGCGCGCTCGCGGAGCTGCGCGAGCGCGCCCGCCGCGGCAGGTTGACGCTCGTCTTCGCCGCCAAGGACGCGGAGCACAGCAACGCCGCCGTCCTAGCCGACCTCCTGAGCGAACGCTGAGCCCGCCGGCAGGGCGGCGCGAACGCCCGGAGGCTACTTTCGTGTTAGTATCGCTAACGTGAAACCTGCAGCCACGTCCCGCCGCCCCTACCGAATGGTTGCCCGTGCCGAGGCCGCGGCCGCAACGGGTGAGCGCATCCTCGACGCCGCTGTGGAGGTGTTCTGGGAGTCGCTGGGCGGCCAGGCCTCGCTGGAGGAGGTCGCCCACCGCGCTGGCGTGTCCGTGCAGACGGTGATCCGGCGCTTCGGGGGCCGCGATGGGCTCATGGCGGCGGCCGTCGAGCGCGAGGCCCAGCGCGTCGTCGAGCAGCGCGAGCTAGCGCCGGTGGGCGATGCTCCCGGGGCGGTCCGGATTCTCGTCGACCACTACGAGGAGTTGGGTGACCGGGTGTTGAAGATGCTCTCCGAGGAGGACCGCGTTCCGGCGCTGGGGGAGATCGCCGATCGCGGGCGTCAGCTTCACCGAGAATGGTGCGAGCGGGTCTTCGCGCCCGCACTCGAGGGCCTGACCGGAGTGGATCGCGAGCGCCGGCTCGCCCAGCTCGTGGCGATCTGCGACGTGTACACGTGGAAGCTCCTGCGCCGCGACGCCGGCCTGAGCCGGCGGCAGACCGAGCTCGCGATGGTCGAGCTCCTGAAACCGATCATGGAGGGATCCTGATGGCACGAATCCTCATCTACACCTCGCCTGCGCGCGGGCACCTGTTCCCGCTCGTCCCGATCCTCGACGAGCTTCGCTTGCGCGGCCACGAGGTCGCTCTCCGCACGCTTGGCTCGCAGGTCGAGGCGATGCGCGAGCGCGGGTTCGACGCCGCTCCGATCGACCCCGCGATCGAGGCGATCGAGCACGACGACTACCGCGCCCGGACGCCGCTCGCCGCGCAGAAGCGAGCCATGCGCACGTTCGGCGAGCGCGCGGAGCACGATGCCCGTGACCTGCGGCGCGCGATCGACGAGGTGCGTCCCGACGCGCTGCTGGTCGATGTCAACGCCTGGGGCGCCTCCTCCGTCGCCGAGCAGCGGGGCGGGCCCTGGGCCGCCTGGTGCCCTTACCCGCTGCCGGTCCCGTCCCGCGACGCGCCGCCGTTCGGCCTCGGCCTGCCCCCGGCGCGCGGGCCGCTCGGGCGGCTGCGCGACGCCGTGCTGCGCCCGTTGACGCTGGGGATGCTCGAGCGAACGGTGCGCCCGGCGGTGAACGAGGTGCGAGGGCGCGTCGGCCTGCCGCCGGTCGCCGACGCGGTGGAGGCCTTCACCGTGTCACGGCTCCTCCTCTACATGACCGCCGATCCGTTCGAGTATCCCCGCTCCGACTGGCCACGGAACGTGCGCCTCGTCGGACCCTGCGATTGGGATCCGCCGGCCGAGCCCCCGGCGTGGCTCGAGGAGGTCGAGGCGCCGATCGTCCTCGTCACCACCTCCTCCGAGTTCCAGGACGACGGCCGCCTCGTGCGCACGGCGCTCGAGGCGCTCGCCGACGAGCCCGTCCACGTCGTCGCGACGCTTCCCTCGGCCGATCCGGCATCGTTCGAGCCGACCCCGGGCTCCCACGTGCTGCCGTTCGTCCCGCATGCGCCGATCCTCGACCGCGCCGCCTGCGCCGTCACCCACGGCGGGATGGGCGCGACGCAGAAGGCGCTGGCCCGCGGGGTCCCCGTGTGCGTTGTCCCCTTCGGGCGCGACCAGTTCGAGGTTGCCCGGCGAGTGGAGGTCGCGGGCGCGGGAACGCGGCTGCCGGCGATGCGCCTCAACGCGAGGCGGCTGCGGAACGCGGTGCGGGAGGCGATGAGCCGCGGCGAGGGAGCCCGGCGCATCGCGGATGCCTACCGCGCCACCGGGGGAGCCGCGACGGCCGCAGACTCGCTGGAGGAGCTACTCGGCTCGCGATCGCGCGCCGCGGGGCGGATCTGACCAGAGCTGCGATCGGGCTGCTTCGATCGGGATCGAGCATGCGGCGCAGGATTTGCCGGTCGAGCGCGCTTATGACGCCGCTGCGGAAACCGAGGCAAGCTCCCTGAAGCGCGTTCGGCTGCGCGCGTCGAGCCGCCTGAGCCCGAGCCCGTCCGCGAGCTCGTAGGCTCGCTCCAGCTCCTCCCGGTAGGGATGGCGGTCGATCTCGGGGAACTCGCTCGTGCGGCCGGCCGGGTAGTACTGGGCCATCAGGTCGACGTAGGTGCCCCGGCCGAGCTCCTCGGCGATCCAGCGGAGGATCCGCTCGGTCTCGTCGATTAGTCCGGGCATGACGAGGTGGCGAACGAGCAAGCCGCGGCGCGCCAAGCCGCGCTCGTCGAAGACGAGTTCACCGACCTGGCGCTGCATCGCGGCCACGGTGGCGCACGCCACCTCGCGGTAGTCGCGCTTGGCCAGGTAGCGACGCGACGGCTCGCTCGACCAGAGCTTGAAGTCCGGCATGTAGATGTCGACGATCCCGGCCATCAATTCGAGGCTGTCGAGCGAGTCGTAGGAGCTCGTGTTGTAGATGATCGGGAGCCGCAGGCCGGCCTCGACGGCCAGCGGGAGGGCCTCGAGGATCTGCGGCACGACGTGCTCCGGCGTCACCCAGTTGATGTTGTGGCAACCCATCGCCTGGAGTTGGAGCATCATCTCGGCGAGCCGTTGCGGCCCGGCCCGCTCGCCCTGCAGCTGCCAGGAGATGTCGTGGTTCTGGCAGAAGACGCAGCGCAGGTTGCACCCGGAGAAGAAGATCGTCCCCGAGCCGCGCCAGCCGCGAAGGCAGTTCTCCTCGCCGAAGTGGGCGAAGTGGGAGGCCACCAGCGCCTCACGCCCGACGCGGCACAGGCCGGGGCGGTCCGCGAGCCGGTTCACCTTGCACTCGCGGGGACAGACCACGCACCGCTCGGGGCCGAGCAGGGCGAGCGCCCGGCGCGCCCTCTCCTCGAGTTCGCCGGCGCGGTGCAACGCGAGGTAGGCCGGCTCGAATGCGCTCATCGCCGTCTCGGGCAGATTAGACCAGCGGGCAAGCGCCGGTATCGGCGTTAGCGGGCCGCACATCGGCCAGCACGGTCGATCGCCGACCTGCCGGGCCTCGCGTCGGATCTGTGATTGTTTGTCGCCAGCGTGCGGGTAGCGGCGCTCTATGACATCCACGGCAACCTGCCCGCGCTCCGCGCCGTGCTCAGCGATGTCGCGCGTGAGCGCGTGGACGCGGTCGTGCTCGGCGGTGACGTCGCGACCGGCGCGCTGCCGCTGGAGACGATCGAGCAGCTCATGGGACTCGGCGATCGGGCGCGCTTTGTGCGCGGGAACGGCGACCGGGAGATCGTCGACGCCTACGACCATGGCAGGCGAGACCTCGATGCCGAGCGCGACCCAGCGATGCGGGCGTCTGCATTCGCCGCGTCGCGGATCTCCCGCAACCATCGTGACTTCCTGGCCAGCTACGCCCCTCGGATCGTGCTCGAAGTCGATGGCCTTGGGCCGACGCTGTTTTGTCATGGCTCCCCGCGCAGTGACACCGAGATCATCACCACCGCAACCTCGGAGGAGCGGCTGCGCGAGATGCTCACCGGGACCAGCCAGCGGGTCGTGGTATGCGGGCACACGCATCGCCAGTTCGACCGCGGCATCGACCGCTGGCGGGTGGTCAACGCCGGGAGCGTCGGGCTCCCCTATGAGGGTCGCCTCGGCGCCTACTGGGCGCTGCTGGGGCGCGATGTCGAGCTGCGCCAGACCGAGTACGAGCTCGAGCGCGCCGTCCGGGAATTGCGCGTCGGCGGGTTTCCGGATCTCGACGAGATGCTCAGGGAGAGTCTTCTTGAGCCGATCGAACCCGACGCCGTGGCGGAGCTCTTCGAGCGCCAGGCGGTCAGCGCCGGTTGAGGTCGAAGGGCCAGGCGAAGCCCTCACGCCAGCGCTTGTAGCGAGCCTCCCAATCCAGCCCGCGCCCATCACAGCGCCTGCCCGCGGTGCTAGTCGCCAGGCAGCTTGGGCCGACTCGGCTCGCGGCCGCGAGGCTGGCTCGGTGGCTCGCGGGCCGGGAGGTGCGGGATCGCTCTCGTTACCGGCTCCCCGTCGGCGATCGTCAGCCGCTCGCCATAGTGGGTGATCTCGAGCGGCTCGCCTCGGGTGAGCGTGTACGTGACCTGCTGCTGGGTCACCTCGACGCGCAGGCACCGGCCACGAAACGAGATCCCGAAGGCAAGGCGCATCAGCGCGGGGGGCAGGCGCGGCTTGAAGGACAGAGTTCCGCCGTGGTCGCGCATCCCGCCGAAGCCGTTGACCGCGGCGATCCAGCTGCCCGCCAGCGACGCGATGTGAAGGCCGTCGCGGGTGTTGTGCTGGAGGTCGTCGAGGTCGATCAGCGCCGCCTCGCCGAAGTAGTCGTACGCCAGATCCATGTGGCCCACCTCTGCGGCCATCACCGCCTGCGTGCAGGCCGAGAGCGATGAGTCACGCACCGTGAGGCGCTCGTAGTAGTCGAAGTTGCGGAGCTTCTCCTCGTCGGTGAAGGCGTCGCCGCGCAGGTGCATCGCCTGCACCAGGTCCGCCTGCTTGATGACCTGCTTGCGGTAGAGGTCGAAGTAGGGGTAGTGGAGCAACAGGGGGTAGTGGTCGGCGGGCGTGCGGTCGAAGTCCCACGGTTCATGGCGGGTGAATCCCTCCGACTGGCAGTGGACACCGAGGTCGGAGTCGTACGGGATGACGATGTCGTCCGCCGCGTCGCGCCAGGAGGCGGCCTCCTCGACGTCGGCGCCCAGCTCCCTGGCGCGATCGGGATGGCGGACGACCGAGTCGGCCGCTGCCCGCAGATTCCGCTGCGCCATCAGGTTCGTGTAGACGTTGTTGTCGGCGATCGCGCTGTACTCGTCGGGGCCAGTGACGCCGTCGATGCGAAATTGCCCCCGCGCGTCGTGGTGGCCGAGCGACCGCCAAAGCCGCGCCGTCTCCACCAGGATCTCCAGGCCGCAGCTGCGCTCGAACGCCGGGTCGTCGATCGCGTCCAGGTAGCGCGCCACGGCGTCGGCGACGTCGGCGTTGATGTGGAAGGCGGCCGTGCCGGCCGGCCAGTACCCCGAGCACTCCCGCCCGTCGATTGTCCGCCATGGGAACGTCGCGCCTCGCAGTCCCAGGACCCCCGCCCGGTCGCGGGCCAAATCCAGCGTCGAGTGGCGCCAGGCCAGCGCGTCTCGTACCGCGTCGGAGTCGGTGTAGGTGAGGACCGGCAGGACGAACGTCTCGGTGTCCCAGAAGGTGTGGCCGTCGTAGCCGGGGCCGGTCAGCCCCTTGGCGGGGATCGCGCGCTGCTCAGCCCGCGCGGCCGCCTGCAGGCAGTGGAACATCGAGAAGCGCACCGCCACCTGAAGCTCTGTGTCGCCCTCCATCTCAACGTCGGCACGCTCCCAGTAGTCGGCCATGTACTCGCGCTGGGCCTGGAGCAGGCCCTCCCAGCCGGTGTGCCGCGCCTCCACGACCGCCGCCCAGACCTGATCGCGCACCGCGGGCAGCGAGCGCTGGCTCGACCAGCCGTAAGCGATGAACTTCACCACGCGCAGGCGCTGGCCGGCCTCCAGGTCCGTCGCGACCGTCACGCTCGCCTCGTCGTTGACCGCCCAGGACGTCGAGTCGGTCCCGGGCGGCCCGTCGATCTCGTGGTCCATCGCCGCCGCCATCAGCAGGCCGCTCGCCCGCGTGCGGTGCGCCATGAGCGCCGCGACATCGCGCGTGATCGCCGCCTGGCGCTCGAGCGGATTGTGGAGGGCGGCCGCCGCGCGTGGGTCCTCCTCCTGCGTCGGCAGCGGCTCGTTCGTCACGAGCTGCGACTGGACCACTACCCGCAGCGGTCCCTCGACCGGCTCGACTACGTACTCGATCGCCGCCACGGACCGCTGCGAGAACGAGACCAGCCGCGTGCTGCCTACCCGCACCCGCGCGCGGGCCGGAGAGACCCAATCCGCCGTCCGCCGCAGCACGCCGGCTCCGAAGTCGAGCACCCGCTCGTGGCTCTTCAGCTCCCCGTAGCGGACGTCGAACGGCTCGTCGTCGACCAGCAGGCGGATGATCTTGCCGTTCGTGACGTTCAGGACCGTCTGGCCGGCCTCGGGGAAGCCGTAGCCGGCCTCGGCGTAGGGGAGGGGGCGGATCTCATGCACGCCGTTCAGGTAGGTGCCGGGCAGCCCGTGCGGCTCGCCCTCGTCGAGGTTTCCCCGCAGGCCGATGTGACCGTTCGACAGCGCGAACACCGACTCGGTCTGCGCGAGCCGCTCGAGGTCCAGATGCGTCTCCCTGCACGCCCAGGGTTCGAGCTCGAACACCGGATGGGTGATCATCGCTCGTCCAAGAGCTCGGCCAGGTCCTTCACCACGACATCGGCGCCGTGTTGCTTCAGTGCCTCGGCCTGTCCGACGCGGTCGACGCCGACGACGAACCCGAAGTTGCCCGCCCGCCCCGACTCCACGCCCGCCAACGCGTCCTCGAAGACGGTGCACCGCCCCGGTTCCGATCCGAGCATCTCGGCCGCCTTCAGATAGGTGTCGGGTGCGGGCTTTCCCTTCAGGTGCTCGCGCTCGGCCACGATGCCGTCCATCCGCACCTCCAGCAGGTCCTCGATTCCCGCCGCATGCAGCACGTCGCGGCAGTTGGTCGAGGAGGAGACGACGGCACGGCGCAGCCCCGCGTCGCGCGCCGCGTGCAGGTAGCGCACCGATCCCACGTACGACTCGACGCCCCGCTCGTGGATCAGCTTCAAGACGATCTCGTTCTTGCGGTTGCCGAGCCCATCAACCGTCTCTGCGTCGGGCGGGTCCGTGGGCTTACCGCGCGGCAGATCGATCCCCCGCGACTCGAGGAACGACTGGACGCCCTCGTAGCGGGGCTTGCCGTCGACGTATGCGTCGTAGTCGCCGCGTTCGTCGAACGGCGCGAACTCCTCGCCGGTGCGCTCCGAGTGCTGCCGCAGATACTCGTCGAACATCTGCTTCCAGGCCGCCGCGTGGACCTTCGCGGTCTGGGTGAGGACGCCGTCGAGATCGAAGAGGCAGGTGTTGACGCCGTCGGGCAGACCCAGCATCGTGCGGGAGCCTAAGGCCCCGGACGAGGAGAGGAGTGAGAGTGGCAAATGAGGTGAGGGAGTACAGAGCCGAGGCGCGCTCGACCGACGCCTTCGGTCGAGTGTTGTGCCACGCCCGCGAGCAGCACTTCGTCATCGACGGGCCGGCCTGGAACGGCTGCCCGGGCGAGGCGCTCACGCCCGGCGAGGCCTTCCTCGCCGGGGTGGCGGCGTGCGGCGTGGAGCTCTCGCAGGTGGTAGCGCGCGACTACGGGCTCGAGCTCGGTCCCGTATCGGTGTCGATCCGCGGCGCGGTCGATCGCGAGCGCCCAGTCCGCGAGGATCTGACCGTCTTCAACCGGGTCGAGATGGGCTTTGAGATCGCGGGCGCGACCGAGGAGCGGGCGAGGGCTGTGGTGGATGGCGTGGCAAAGCGCTGCCCTCTCTACGGCAGCGTTGCCGCCTCCGCGGGCGAGTTCGAGGTGGAGGTGCGCGCGGTCTGACCTCGCGTCAGGCGCCGGTGAGTTATAGGTGATTCCTCGCCGCGCCGGGGATCGTGTGCCGCGGCGTCACGACGAGCCGGCGCGCTCAGCGGCGAAGCCCTCGCGCCAGCTCGCGTACCTCGGCTGCCAGCCCAGCTCGCGCTTGGCCTTGGCGTTCGAGGAGCCGCGGATCTGGGTCATCATCGACACCGGGACCTCGCCCGCAAGGATCCGCCCGAGCCAGGCCGGCACCCGGCGCGGCGGCTTCGCCCCGATCAACTCGGCGAGGTAGGGCAGCCATTCCCGGGCCGGCGCGGGGTCGTCGTCGACGATGTTGTAGACGCCGGGTGCGCCGTGATCGAGCGCGGCCACCGTCGCGGACGCGGCGTCGACTGTGTCGATGAACGACCAGACACCGGCGCCGTCGCCCACGACCGGGAACTGGCGCTTGCGGATCAAATCGAGGAGCTCGTCGGACAGCATCCCGGTGCCCGCCGCGTAGAGGCCGCCGTAGCGCAGCACCAGGCCCTCGAGGCCCTCAGCCGCCGGCACCGTGGCCTCGATGTAGCGGATCGCGGAAAGCGATTCGCGCATCCACTTCGGCGGGTCGGGGTCGAGGGGGTCCTCTTCAGTCTTGATGGTGCTCCCCTCGCGGAGGTACGGCCAACCGCTGTAGCTCTGGACGAGCAGCCGGCGCGCGCCGGCCTTCTGGGCACCGCGGATGAGGTAGTCGGTGCCCTTCGTCCGCAGCTGATTCGTGGTCGCAAACCAGCGGTCGAAGTGGCGCAGGTCCGGCTTCCCGGCGAGCGCGGTCATCTCGTGGATCACGACCTCGGGCTGCGCCCGGCCGACGGCGTCCACCATCCCCCGCCCGTCGAGCCCGTCGGCGATCGCCGGCTCGCCGCCCATCTCCCGCACGAGCTCGGCGCCCCTCTGCGACCGCGTGGTCGCGACCACGTCGTGGCCCGCGGCGACGAGCTGCGGCACGAGCCGCTTGCCGATCGCCCCCGTTCCGCCGGCGACGAAGACCCTCATGGCTTGCGCTCCTCCTTTCCTCTAATCGATCCGCGACGAGCTATCGCGCGTGGTCCGGACGCCACGCGCTGACCTCCTTGAGACGTTTGTTCGAGATTCGCTCGCCGTCGCTGGTGACGTTGTAGATCCCGGCGGGAATCTCGAGCGAGACCGCGAGCGCGGAGCCCGCGTCCTCGATCCTAAGCGTGGCCCCGTACGGCGCGAAGCGCTCGGCGGGCGTGTCGCTGCCGGTGCCGGGCCCGTAGAGCAGGCCCAACCGCAGGATCACGCCGTCGCCGGCCTGTGCGAAGCGCGTCACCTCTCGCTCGGCCGCGAGCGCCGAGCGCGCGAGTTCCGGCGCCGGCGACGCCACCGGGGTCGACTCGTCCGCGGGGCCGCTCGCGGGATACACGAAGGCGATGCTCGGGAAGACAAAGCGCCGCACGCCGGTCGCGAGCGCGGCGTCGACGAGGATCGGCGTCGCCTCGCTCCGCAGACGGTCGTTCTCGCGCCACGCCGCGGGGTTGCCCTGCTGATCGCGCGGTGGGATGCGGGTCGCCAGGTGCATGACCGCGTCCGCGCCATCGACCGCGGCCCTTACCGCCCTGCGGTCGAACAGGTCGAGGTCGCCGCGGCCGCGAGCGTCGATCTCGTGGCCTGCCTCGCGAAGGAGCGAGATCGAGGCACGGGCCAGGACGCCGGTGCCTCCGGTGATCAAGAGCTTCATCGGTTACCTCCTTCTGCCTGCGGTTTGCGCGCTGAGCTGCTCCGCGAGCCGGCGGAGCGATATCTCGTTGTTTCGCCTCACCACCCAGCGCGTAAGCGGTGCCGCGAACCGCTCCGACAGCGGGGCCTCGAGCCAGGCGAGCTCGAAGCTGATCTTGGTTCCGCCGCCGGGGAGCTCCTCGAGGACGTAGGTGCCGCGCGTGCGGCGGCGGCCGTTGGCCGAGACCGACTCCTCCACGGTCGTGCGAGGGCGCTCGGCCGCGACGACCTCCATGTCGAGCCGGTCGGGCGGCCCGGGTTTCTTCACGCGCATGCGCGCCCGAGCGCCGACGCCTGACCGCGGGCCCGAGGTCTCCCAGTCGACCAGGAAATGGTCGGTGAACGCCTCGTGGGCTCTCAGGACGTCGAGGAGCGCGTAGACCTCCTCCCGCGGCTGGGGGACAGTCACGTTCACCGTCACCGGCTTCACGACGACACCTCCCACTCAGGATCCCGCGAGCCGGCCGGTGACCGGCTCGGCTCGCCGCGGGCCCGCGACCCTGCGCGGCGCGCGCAGGAAGACGACCACGGCGGCAGCCGCCACCGTCCCGGCGGCGATCAGCAACGCGAGGCCCAGCCCGTCGACGAACGCGGACTGCGCCTGCGCGGCCAGGGCAGCGCCGCGGGAGCCGCCGAGCTGCTGGGCCAGGGCCA
>JBKPHA010000062.1:0-25296 GCA_046729615.1 Actinomycetota bacterium | reverse complement strand
GCCCTATCCGGTTCGCTACTCCGAGCGGCTGCAGGCGCTCATCGACGCCGGGTAGCTGAGGCTGGCTCGGAGCCCCACCCGCACGTCTGGCGCCAGGACCCGCCAGGCGGCCTCCTCGCCGGTTTCGAAACCAGACGCGCTCGCTCCCGGCGGGCGCCCGGGCTGGTTTCTTCACCCGCTCGCCGTCCCGGCTCGTTCGCGTACTTTCAGTACGCCACGCCCGGCTGCGTCGGTGGCCTGGCGAGCCCCGGCACTCGCCAGCCGCACAGTCGGGGGGTTCCGAGACAGCCTCTACCTGCGCGACTCGAAGAACGACGAAAGCAGCCGCGCCGACTCCGAGGCGAGGAGCCCACCCTCCACGAGCGGGCGGTGGTTCAGGCGCGGCTGCCGTAGGACGTCGAGGATGCTTCCCGCCGCCCCCGCCTTCGGGTCGGCCGCTCCGTACACGACGCGCGGAACCCGCGCCAGCACGATCGCGCCGGCGCACATCGCGCACGGCTCCAGGGTCACGTAGATCGTTGAATCGGCGATGCGCCAACCGCCTAGCCGGGCGGCCGCGGCGCGAAGCGCGAGGATCTCGGCGTGTGCGGTCGGATCCGCGCGCAGCTCGCGCTCGTTGCCCGCCGTGGCGAGCACCTCCCCGTCTCTTGCGACCACCGCCCCGATCGGGACGTCATCGTGCGAAGCGGCGCGCTCTGCCTCCACCAGGGCCAAGCGCATCATCTCGGCATCGGCAGGATCGCCCGCGCCGGTCACGGGCTCCAGTATGGGCAACTTTGGACCCCTGAAGCGTGTTACAGCTATCCAATGACCACACCGCCCGTGAGGAGAGCACGCGTCGCGGCGATCTCGCTGGCTCTCGCTGGCAGCCTTCTCGCCTCCCAGGCCGCGTCCGCGTCGGCGGCCGCTCCCGCCTACGCGCGGGATGAGGTCTTGGTGCAGTACCGCGGCGATGCGGGCGAGCGGCGCGTGGACGTGCCCGCCGGGGAGTCGGTAAAGACCGCGCTGTCGAAGCTGCGGAGCGAGCAGGCGGTCCGTTCCGCGCAGCCGGACTACCTCGTCCGTGCCGCAGCCGCTTCACCGAACGACCCCGGCGGCGATGGGACCGGGGGCTGGTACCGCGATCAATGGAACTTCCTCTCACCCCGGCTCGTGCCGGGCGGGATCTCGGTCCCGCCATCGTGGCAGCGCCTGATCCGCGATGGGCATCCCGGGGGGCGCGACGTGACGGTGGCGGTCGTGGACAGCGGCGTCGCCTACCGGAAGAAGGGGCGCCGCTACCGCAGGGACCCGGACCTCCCGTCAGCCCGGCGGTTCGTCCATCCCGAGGACCTCATCGACGGCGACAAGGTCCCGCTCGACCGCGACGGCCATGGCACCCACGTCACCAGCACGATCGTTCAGTCCACCGACAACGGGATCGGCCTGACCGGGATCGCCTACGGCGCGAGGATCATGCCGATCAGAGTCCTCGACCGCAAGGACACCGGCACCGGCAGCGACGTCGCCAAGGCGATCACGTACGCGACGCGGCACGGCGCGGACATCATCAATCTGAGCCTGGAGTTCGAGCCCATTGTCCGCGAGTGCCAGCAGATCCAAATCGTCTGTGACGCGATCGCGGAGGCGACCGCTCGCGGGACAACCGTGATCGCATCCGCGGGAAACCACGATGAGGCGAGGGTCGCCTATCCCGCCGCGGCACCCGGCGCGATCGCGGTCGGGGCCACGACCTACCGCGGCTGCGCCGCGAGCTATTCGGATTACGGCAGCGAGCTGGATCTCGTCGCCCCCGGCGGGGGGGTCGACAAGCCGGCGGCGCAGACGGTTGATCGCTCCTGCGAGCCCGGCGCTCCGGGTTATGAGATCCGCCAGTACAGCCTCGCTCCGGGGGCGGCGAACAATGGCAACTACCGCAGGTTCGTGATCGTGGGCCGCCGCGGCACCTCGATGGCGGCCGCGCATGTGAGCGGCGTCGCGGCGCTGATCCTGGCCGAGGGAGTCTGCGGCTCGAGTCCCACGCCGTCGGTGCTGGCGCAGCGCCTAGAGGGGACCGCGGTCGACCGGGGCGCCCACGGCCGCGACGACTTCTACGGGCACGGGCTCGTCAGCGCGGACCGGGCGACCAATCCCGCGTGGGCCTGCCCGGCGCGGTAGCGCCCCGCGAGTGGTGCCTCTCATGACGTTGTGCCGGAAATGGCGAGGCACAGACGCCGCCAGGCAAGGACGCAGGGAGCGTGGCGTGCATGACTGCACGCGAGCGACCAGGCATGGATGCCGTCGGCGCCGTCGGCGCCGTAGGCGCCGCGCAGCATGGCGGCGTCTGGGGCCGCCATTTACGGTGAAACGTTGTGAGAGGTACCACTACGTTGTGCGGACGATGTAGACGCCGGTAGGGGCGTGGTGCGACACCTTGTTCGGCACGCTGCCGAGCAGGAATCGCTTGGCTCCGGTCATCCCCTTGTTCCCGACCACGATGAGGTCGGCGTTCGTCTCCTCGGCCACGTCGAGGATCGCATCCGCGGGGTCGCCCTCGCGCGGGTAGGGCTCGGCATCGACGCCCTCCTGCTTCGCCCGGCCGACCGCGGTATCCAGGATGACGTTGACGTCCTCGTGCGGCCCGGCCGCGTATGAGACGTCCCCGGGAAGCTCGGCCTGCTCCTCGCGCAGGCGAGGTTGCGGAATCGGCTCGAACGCCGCGACGATGCTGAGCTTTCCGCCGGACATCTTTGCGAGTTCGATCGCGTGGCGCACCGCCTCGCTGGCGGTGTTTGAGCCGTCGGTGCCAACCACAATGTGATCGAAGATGGTGCCCCCTTCCTGTCGCGAGTGCGGCGCATGCTATCCCGAGTGATACCTACAGGAGCCGCACCAGCGCGATCACGATCGAAGCGATCAGACACGCGACGAGGATCGCCATCGTGATCAGCCAGGTCCGCGGCACCGACGCATCGTACGAGGCCCCACCCACCTTCGGCGAGGACCAAGGAGGCACCGACTGACGCGCCTTCGCCTTGTTTCCGGTATGCGAAAGCCAACGTTCAACGCGCTGGATTCGCGTTCAGCAAGCAGCCATAGACTCCGCGCCCGGTGTTCGAGCCCATCACCGAGCGGATCGCGGATGGCGTCTGGCGTCATGCCGGGGACGTGCGGCGCAGCATGAACGTCTACCTGCTTGCCGACGACGGCGGCGTGACCGTCTTCGACGCCGCCACGCGGGCGATGACCGAGGGCGTGCGGAAGGCCGCCGATGAGCTGGGTGGCGCGAAGCGGGTCGTGCTGGGACACAGCCACCCGGATCACCGCGGCGTCGCGCCGGCGCTCGGGGTGCCGGTGCTCTGCCACCTCGATGAAGTCGCCGACGCGCGCGGGGACGGCGGGGTGCACTACTTCGACATCGATCGGATCCCGGTGTGGTGGTCGCGCCGCATCTACCCCGCCCTGCTGCGCCGCTGGGACGGAGGCCCGGTCGAGGTCGCGGACACCGTCAGCGAGCGGGACGAGGTGGCCGGGTTCAGGGTGATCCACTTCCCCGGCCATGCGCCCGGCCTCATCGGGCTGTGGCGCGAGCGCGACCGGCTCGCGATCGTGAGCGACGTCATCTACATGGTCGACTCGCTTCGCCTGAAGCGCCTGCCCGACGAACGGGCTCCTGTCGTGCCGGATCGGGTCTGGAACCTTGACCACGAGAGCGCGAAGGCGAGCGTCCGCAAGCTTGCGGCGCTCGAGCCCAGGACCGTCTGGGCCGGCCACGCCGAGGCGCTCAACGGCGAGCCGCAGCAGGTCCGCGCGCTGCTCGAGCGCGCGGCCGACCGCGCTTAACTGCCGCGGCGCTAAATCCACCTCGCTCGGCCCGGCGCGGCGGATGGGCAAGCCTCACGCCTCGGCGGACCTCGGGACGACGAAGCTCATCGACACCTTGGTCCCGCGGTCGGACGAGCTGAATCGCACGTCGTCGCACAGCCGCGTGATCAGCGGGATGCCGAGCCCCAGGCCCAAGCTGTCCGGGTCTGGCGCCATCCCGATCCCGTCGTCGGCCACGGTCACCAGGAGACGCCCGCGCTCGTGCCGGGCGAAGACCCTGATCGCCCCCCGACTACCGCCGCGGTACGCATGGAGGACCGCATTTCCAACCGCCTCGCCAACGGCGATCTTGACGTCCTCGACGGCGACGCCGAGCCATTGCGCGATCCCCGCCACCGCGTTTCTGGCGACCCGCGCGCTCGCCGGCTCGCAGGGAAGGTCGAGGCGCACTTCGTGTTCGATGTTGTCCACCGTACCCGGGGCGGCCGTCGCAATCCAGCGCTTACACCGCGAAAGGGCCGCCCCGCGAAGTCACCTGCCGCAATGCGGTCGGTTCAGGATGTCGCGGCCAAACGGCCCGGAGGCCGGGCTATGCGGCGCATCCAAGATACGGCAGCCCGAAGTTCCGCCACCACCCAGCAAAGCAGGGAGTAATGGTCGTATGCGCGTTCCGTGACCGTGCCGGGTCTAATGCACGGCGAGATGATGACGGTGCCGATGCGACCACCCCGGGGCCCTGGTGCAGTGCCCCCGGCGTGTCCGGCGGGCTCAAGTTGGGTCCCGGCTGCTCGTTGCAGCACGCGCTCGAATCCTCGCTGCCATCGGCCTCGGCCTCGTCGAACGCGACGACCAGGGGTCCCCGATCCTTGAAACCCGGGATCCTGAGGATCCTCGGCATCCGGTGCTGCGGCCAGGGGTTGCGGACACGAGACCGCCGGGGGCGCCGATCACGCAGGGGCTCGTCGTGGCAAAGGTTGAGCGCGAGGAACGCGTGATTCAGGGTCGTTCCCCGGCGGCGAAGGTCCTCGCGCAGGTCGAGTAGTCGACGTCGTGGCGCGTGCACGTCCGGAAGTCGATGATCGAGTGGAAGTAGACGAACGGGTTGTGCCGGTTCGTGTACTGATCGCCGGGCGCGGCATCCTGCCACGGATCGCCAGGGCCGCCGCGATGGCGTGCGCGCGAGGCGCCATGCGCAGGCTTGGGTGGTCCCGCATGGCGGGTGAGAATAAGGGGCGGTCCGGGGCCGAGGGACGCTTCTCGTAAAGGTCCTGTGAAACCGTGCAACCGACGCGAGCGTGAGCCGTGGCTCGTCCTCTAGAGTCAGATATCGATGTCGCAGGCCACGCTACATACGAGCGCAGGCCCCATCGCGCTCGAGCTCTTCGACGAGGACGCGCCCAAGACCGTTGCGAACTTCCGCAGGCTCGCCGCGGACGGCTTCTACGACGAGCTCATCTTCCACAGGGTGATCCGCGATTTCATGATCCAGGGCGGCTGTCCAGAGGGCACCGGCACCGGCGGTCCGGGATACACCTTCGATGACGAGATCAACGAGCACCGCGTGGTCCGCGGAGCGCTGGCCATGGCGAACGCCGGTCCGAACACCAACGGTTCGCAATTCTTCATCGTCGCCGCCGAGGCCGCGCCGTGGCTCGACGGCAAGCACACCGTCTTCGGACGCGTGACCGACGGCATGGAGGCGGTCGAGGCGATCGAGGCCACGCCCACGGGGCCAAGCGACCGCCCGCTTGAGCCGCAGGTGATCGAGCGGGTGGAACTGTCGGACTAGGACCGCAGTGGGGAAGTTGACCTCGCTATCGCGTGGTGAAGTCCCCCAGTCCTGAACGGCGGCCCACTACTCGCCCCGCCGCGCCACGCTAACTGCGCGGCGCCCGCCCTGCGCAGGCGGAGCGGCAGGAGACGTACCATGGCGCGGGCATGAAGCTGGTCATCCAGATTCCGTGCCTGAACGAGGAAACGACGCTTCCGCGAGTGCTGACCGAGCTCCCGCGCGAGCTTCCCGGCTTGGATGCGGTCGAGTGGCTGATCGTCGACGACGGCTCGACCGATCGCACGGTCGAGGTCGCCCGCACCCATGGCGTGGATCACATCGTCCGGCTCACGAACAACAAGGGGCTCGCGGCGGCGTTCCAGGCCGGCCTGGACGCAAGCCTGAAGCTGGGCGCCGACGTCATCGTGAACACTGACGCCGACCACCAGTATCCGGGCCGCGACATCCCGAGGCTCGTCGAGCCGATCCTCGAGGGGCGTGCCGACATGGTTGTCGGCGATCGCCGGGTGAAGGACGTCGAGCACTTCTCGGCGCCGAAGAAGCTCCTCCAGCGGCTCGGCAGCTGGGTCGTTCGCCGGGCCTCCGGCACCGGCGTTCCCGACACCACGTCCGGATTTCGCGCCTACAACCGTGAGGCGGCGCTCCAGCTGGTCGTCGTCTCCAATTACACCTACACGCTCGAGAGCCTGATCCAGGCCGGAAAGATGCTGGTCGCCGTCGAGCACGTCCCGATCGGAAGCAATCCGAAGACGCGGGACTCGCGGCTGGTCGACTCCACCGCCAAGTACGTGCGACGCAACGCGCTCGCGATCTTTCGCGCCTACGTGCTGTACGAGCCGTTGCGCGTCTTCACCGTCGTGGCGATTGTGTTCGCGCTGGCGGCGCTAGCGGCGTTCAGCCCGTTCCTCATCGACTGGATCGCAAACGGCGACACCAGCGGCCACATCCAGTCGCTGATCCTGGGGGCAATACTGGCGCTAACCGCGGTGCAGATGTTCGGCCTAGGCATCGTCGGCGACGCGCTGGCCGGCCAGCGTGTGATCGCGCAGCGGACCTACGAGCGCGTTCGCCGGCTGGAGCTCGAGGCGGGAATCGAACCCTCCCACTACGAGCCGGGCACGGCGCCCCTGGACGTCTCGCCGCAGCGTCGCTGGGGGCTCGGAGGTCGGGGCCGCAGGCGGGACCGAGGCGAGGTGGGCGTCTGAGCCCGGCGGACACGACGCAACCCGCCGGCAACGTCTACGAAAAGTACGGAACCCGGAATCCGATCGAGCGGCGGCTGGTGGGCGGCTTCGTCGCCGAGCTGCTCGCGCTCGCGGGCCGGACGGACGCGGCCGACGTCCACGAGGTTGGCTGCGGCGAGGGTGAGCTCGCGCGCCGACTGGCCGCCCGCGGCATGCGGGTTCGCGGAACGGACGCTTCGCCCGATGTGGTCGCGGAGGCGCGGCGCCGGGCAGAGGCAGAGGGCCTCGACATCGAGTTCCGCGCCGCCCCCCTCGAAGAGCTCGACCCGGCGCGCGACGCCGCCGAGCTGGTCGTCTGCTGCGAGGTGCTGGAGCACCTGCCCAACCCGGAGGCCGGCCTCGGCATGGTGGCGCGGCTTGCGACCCAGTGGGCGATCGTGAGCGTGCCCAGGGAGCCGCTGTGGCGGCTGCTCAACCTCGCGCGGCTGCGGTACGCGCGCGACCTCGGAAACACGCCGGGGCACCTCAACCACTGGTCGCGGCGCGCCTTCATCGAGTTGCTTCGACGGCCCCTGGAGGTGGTCGAGGTGCGCTGCCCGCTCCCGTGGACGATGGCGCTCTGCCGGGCGCCCGAGCCTAGAATCTCCCCGTCGTGACGCGGCTACGTAGGTTGGCCGAGCCGGTGCGGTCCCGGCCCGGCCTCGCCGCGGTGGCCTGTCTGGGCATCGCGTGGGGCCTGGTCATGCACTCCACGGGCTGGGCGCAGCTAGCCCACTTCGCGCAGATTCGAGCGCTCGCCGAGGGCCGGGCGAGCATCGACCCATGGCAGTGGCAGACCAAGGACAAGGCGTGGGTCGACGGCCACTTCTACTCCGTTAAGGCACCCGGGCTTCCGCTCCTGACGCTGCCCGGGTACCTGGCCCTCGATGCCGCCGGCGCGTGGACGGCCTCCCGCGAAGCCGCCCAGAACGCGAGCCACGCCGATCACCCGCGGTGGACCCCACCGGGACGGGCATACCCGTACGTGCTGCAGTACGGCTTCGACCCGCAGCGCGCTCTCCGCGCCGAGGTCCAGGTCGAGGACGAGACGCCGATGGTGTGGGCGCTGACGCTGCTTGGAGCGGTGGTCCCCGCCACCCTCCTGCTCCTTCTCGTTCGCTGGCTGGGCGAGCGGGTCGAGCCCGGCTACGGAACGGCGGCCGCGATCACGCTGGGGCTCGGGACCATCGTCATGACGTTCGCTGCCGAGCTCTTCTCGCACGTCGCGTCGGCCGCCCTCGGGTTCGCCGCCTTCGCCATCCTCTTCCGCGAGCGGCGGGGGCCGCCGCGGCTGGGGAGGGTCGCAGGCGCCGGCCTGGCCGCGGGCCTGGCAGTGACGTTCGAGTACCCGCTCGGCCTGATCGGGCTGATTCTGTTCGCCTACGCGCTGTCCCGGCGCGCGCCGCGGATGCCGCGGGCGCTCGCTTACGGGGCGACGGCAGCCCTCGGTGCCGCTCCGACGCTGGCTTTCAACGCCTGGGCCCTGGGGTCGCCGTTCGACTTCGCATACTCGTCGGCCGTTGCCGTGCAGGGCTACTCGGGGCATGCCGTGCTCGGCCTGAACGATCCGGGGTTCTTCGGGATCGGCATCCCGAGGCCGACCGCGGCGCTCGACCTGCTGGCCGCGAGCCGAGGCATCCTGACGCTGACGCCGGTGCTCGCGGTCGCGGTCGCCGGCGCTGTCCTCATGCGCCAGAGCCGGTGGCGCGCCGAGGCGAACGTGGTGCTCGCCGTGGCGGCCGTCTACTTCCTCTACAACTGCGGCTACTGGCTGCCGTTCGGGGGCGGCGCCCCCGGCCCGAGGTTCATGATCCCTGCACTCCCCTTCCTGGCGGTCGGTCTGGCCGTCGCCTACCGCCGGATGCCGGCGCTCACCCTAGCTATGGCGATTCCGTCGGTGCTCTTCATGCTCGCCGGCTCGATGACCTACCCCCTGCTGGGCGAGAATGGCACCGGCACCTGGGCGCGCGACCTCGCCGACGGCATCCTCGAGCACACGGTCCTGACCGTTCTCGGCGTCCATAGCGGCTGGCTCGCTGCGCTGCCCGTGTTCGCGGCGGTGGCGGCGGCCGTCGCCTTCGCGGCGAAGGCCACTCCCCGAACGCGCGTGGCCGATGTGCGGTTGGCGATGGGGGCGATCGTCATGTGGGCGGCCGCTTCGGCCGTCGGCCCAACGGTCGCGGGCGATCCCAACACCCCCCTCTCGCACGGCACGCCCGCCCTGGGATTGATCGGGGTCTCTGGCATAACCGCAGCCGCCACTGTCCTCGTCCTGCACGCTCGCCACCGGCGCGAGGCTCGGATCGATCCGCTCCTCGTTCCGTCGTAGCCCCAGCGTCGTCAGAGCCTTCGCAGCACGTAGATCAGGAGTACCCCCTTGCGTTCGCGGCTCACCGGCAGCCCCGCCACGGGCTTGTTGGCGGCATGCTGCCACGGCGTCCCCTTCGCGCGGTTGGTGTGGAGGATCACGCTGCGGACCCCCAGCCGCTCCAGCCGCCGGACGCTGGTTCGGCTCGGAAACCCCTGCTCGCGGCGGATGACGCGAGCCGTCCAAGCCGGGTTGAGGCTCGAGCGCCCGTTGACGATCTCCGGAAAGCCGTCGGTCGACCACAGGACGTAGCGGCGGTTGTCGGTAGCTCGCTCCGCCGGGAGGTGGAGCTGCGGCGCGGGAACCGAGGCGGTCGAGGGCGGGACGGGCGGCACCCTCGGCTGCGCCTGGGTGTCGAGCGGGTCGAACGGGAGCCCGCGGCCCTCGATCAGGATCACCAGCATGGCCACCGCGGCGATCGTCCCGGGGCGCCACGCGAGGGCGCCGCGGCTGCGGGCCCACGCCATCAGCCGCTCGATGCCCGCGCCCGCGAGCAGCGCCAGCCCCAGGCCGGTGAACGTGTCGAGGCGCCCGGGCACGCGGATCGCCTGCCAGCCGGGTAGGAGCTCGTACATCCATCGGTAGGGCCACAGGTAGCCGACGACGCCCGGCCCGCGAAAGCCCATCACGAGGACGGCGATGACTATGACCGCGACGCCCAAACCGACCCGCAGCCAGCGCGGGAATGCACTCGAGCCGAGCCCGGCGATCGCGAGCACCAGGATGGCGAGTCCCGGGAACAGAGTCTCCTCGGCGACGTTCGACAGCGTGTCGCCGACCGGCTCCGTCGCCTCGCCCCAGACGAGGTTCTCATCCGGCGCCACCAGGTATGCCCACGGCGGCGCCGCGAACGCCTCCACGTCCTCCGGGGAGCGGCGAGCGTTTGGGTGCGCGTCGGCCACGTGGACGTACGGACGGCTGAGCGCGATCCCCGTCCCGACGAAGAGCAGGGCACCTGCGACCGTCGCGACGACGAGTCCGCGGTGGACGGGGGGCCGGCCGCGCCGCCACCAGATGACGGCGGAGCAGATCCAGAGCGCGACCAGCAGATATGCGAACGGCAGACCGAGCGTGAAGCCGAGCAGGAGCTGCCAGGTCGCGACGACCCATCCGCCGAGGACCCAGCCCGGGCGCCGCAGCCGGTATCCGCGAACACCGAACGCGAGCGATAGCGGGACGCCCCCGCTCGAGATGACCTGCATGTGGCCGTCCTGCTCGAGGCGGAAGGGCGCGAAGGCGAAGGCCGCGCCGGCCACAGCGGCGCCGCCGGGCCCCAGGCCGAGCTCGCGACCCAGCAGATAGACGCCCGCGAACGCGAGGGCGTACGCGAACATGAACATCAGGTCGTACCGGACGACGGCGGCGTCCGGTCCGGAGCCAACCACGGCGGCGGGCGTGTAGCCGATCAGCGCGTCCGAGAACGCCAGAGTGTCCCCGAACGGCCAGAACTGGTTCGCGTCGAAGAAGTGAAACGGCTGGTGCACCAGCGCGTGACCGTCCCAGGCCATCTGGTAGGCCTGCGCCAGCGGGTCGCCGACATCCTTCGGGATGTCGCGGCCGAGGTGCAGGATCAGGGGCCAGTGCATGACGATGGACACCAGGCACGCGCCGACGATCAGGACCGCGAGCTCGCGTCTGGTGACCCCCCGGGCCGTTTGCATCCGCGGCACTCTAGGAGTCCATGCGAACCCACCCCCTTGGCGGGGCCGCCGCGGGCAGCTACCCTGCCCGTGAAATGAGGATCCTGGGGAGGATCGCGGTGCCCCTATGGCTCGTGGTGCTTGGCGCGATCGTGATGTACGTCTTCTTCGTCGTCGTTGCGAGCATCCCGCCAGCCCAGGTCGCCACGGTGACCATCGTCGTCGCAATTCTGTCCATGCTGTTCTTCATCCGCAGCGTGCGCGTGGCGAGCGAGCTCGCGGATCGCGGCGGAAATCCCGCGATCCGGCGTGCGCTCAACCGCGCCCGCGAGCGCCGAGGCTTCTAGCGCGCCGCGGCCCCCGATCGGCGAATGTGGTTTTGACCGGAATAGTTTCCGGTCAGTCGCTCACTCGATCGCTGCCACCCCGTGCGAGGCCGCCTCTCGGTGCCCATTCCCATTCCCGCTCCCATTTGCGGGTGGCAACGAAGCGGGGCCGCGGAGCGCTCGCTCGCCGATCGCACGCGCGAGCGCGTCGCTTCCCTCGCCGCCCGCCGAGGGAGCCTCGGGCCCGCCGTCGGATCCGACCTCGAGCAGGGAGTCGACGAGCCGCAGGCCGGTTCGGGAGTCGTAGCGCGCGAAGACGACCCTGGCGGCGAGCTCACCAGCGCCCTCGTCCAACCGCAGCGCCGGTCGGATCCCACACAGGATCAGGATGCGGAACCGCATTGCGAGCCGCCGCAGGGCGCGCGAGAGGGCGTTGCCGCTGAGATCGGCGCCGGCCCAGATCAGGCAGATGTCCCGCCGCCGACGGGTGACGCTGCGGCCGGCGCGGGAGCGAGCCCGGACGGCGAGCGGGTGAAGAAGCCAGGCCAGGCGCCCGCCGGGAGCGGGCCCCGCTGGTTTCGAGCGAGCCCCGGATGGCGAGTGTGCGAGAAACCAGCCCCGGCGCCCGTCTGGAACGGGCGCGGCTGGTTTCGAGCCGATCACGCGCTCCGCGTATGGGCGCAGGCGCTGGCGCTCGGCGTGGCTGGAGCGATCGTTCCAGCCGCGAAGGAACGCGGCGATCACCTCGCACACGCAACGCGGCCGGTCGGAGAACTCCTCATGGGCGAGGATCGAGGTGAGCTCGAGCAGGCAAACGCCATCGCGCGGCGAGCTATGGCTCCCGGGCTCGAGGCGGAGCGAATCGACATCCACCCCAACTTCGCCGCTATCCGACCACCGCGTCATCACCCGGCGTCATGGTAGGGCGGCTCCGCGACACTCGCGCCGGTTCGCGCTGCGGCGTAACGCGGCGCATCCGGTCCTGAGAATCAGATCCGGGTGGTCTCGGTCCCGAGCTCGGTGGCGATCGCGATGTCGACTGAGTAGTCGATCGGCAGCGTGATCAGCGACGGCACGTCCAGGTCGAGCGCCGCGCGGAGCTGCTCGCCGTAGTCCTCGATCGAGTCGCAGCGCCAAGCCGGCATCCCAAACGACGCGGCGAGCTGCACGAAGTCCGGATTTTGAAAGTCGGTGCCGAAGTGTCGGCCGAAGCGGTTCTCCTGCTTCCACACGATCGAGCCGTACTGGCGGTTCTCCCAGATCACGTTGACGAAGCCGGTCCGCAGCCGCATCGCGGTCTCGAGCTCCTGGCTGTTCATCAAGAAGCCGCCGTCGCCGGACACCGCCACGACGTTGCGGCTTGGGTGAACGAGCTTCGCCGCGATCGCCGCCGGGACGGCGAACCCCATGCCCGCCAGCCCGTTGGCGATCAGCACCGTATTTGGCTCGAAGGCCGGGAACGCCCGCCCGATCCACAGCTTGTGCAGGCCGACGTCCGAGACGAGGATGTCATCGCGGCCGAGCGCCTCGCGGATCTCCAGGAGGGCCCGCGGCGGAAGCGCGGGGAAGCTATCGGCGTGCGAGGCCGCGTCCAGGATCCCATCGACCGCCTCGCGCAGCCGCGGAGACCCGCCCGCGCACGGGGCGTCGCGGCACTCCTGGGCGAGGCGGAGGAGGATCGCGTAGACGTCCCCCACCAGCTCCACCTCCGGCATGAAGCTCTCGTCCGTCTCGGCCGGCAGCGAGTCGATGCAGACGATGCGCTTGTCGCCGTTCGGGTTCCAGAGCGACGGCGAGTGCTCGACCAGGTCATAACCCACGGTGATCACGAGGTCGGCGTCGTCGAAGCCGGCCATCGCGAAGTCGCCCGCTTGGAGCCCCACGGCGCCGAGCGCGAGATCGGACTCGGATTCGATCAGCCCCTTCCCCATGAAGGTCACTGCGACCGGGATCCCGGTCGCGCGGGCGAACTCCCGCAGGGCGGGAGCGGCACCGGTGCGGATCACCCCATTCCCGGCAAGGCAGACGGCGTTATCGGCCCGATTGATCACGCCGGCGGCCTCCACCAGCACGCGCGCGGGCGGCTCGGATGCCGGCACAGGGCGCCTGGGGAGTGGCCTCGCTTCGTCCGGGACCTCGGACGCCATCACGTCCTCCGGCAGCTCGATGTGGGTCGACCCCGGCTTCTCGGCCTCGGCGACCTTGAACGCCTTGCGGACCACCTCGGCCACGATCTGCGGGTCCGAGAGGCGCGCGTTCCACTTGGTGATCGGCCGCATCATCTCCGCGACGTCGATGTGCTGGTGTGACTCCTTGTGCTGGCGCTCCAGGTCCGCCTGGCCCGTCAGCGCCACGAGCGGAGCCCGGTCCAGGAACGCGTCGGCGACCGCGGTGACGAGGTTGGTCGCCCCAGGCCCGAGCGTCCCGAGGCAGACTCCGGCGCGGCCGGTGAGCCGCCCGTAGACATCGGCGATGTAGGCGCCGCCCTGCTCGTGGCGAACCGGCACGAACTCGATCGACGAATCCGCGAGCGCCTGGTTCAGGTCGAGCGTCTCCTCTCCCGGGATCCCGAAGACGTGCTTGACCCCCTCGGCCTCCAGGCATTCGACCAGGAGCTGGGCGGCAGTCCGGGGCATCGTCACCAGCCTACGACGTAGCGCGACTTGCCAAGCCTGCCACACTGGGAATATGCCCGCCTGCACTCACCTCGACCAGATCAAGGTCGATCCGCCCGACGAATTCGAGGGGTGCGAGGACTGCCTGCGGACCGGCGGCTCGTGGGTCCACCTGCGCGTCTGCCGTACCTGTGGCCACGTCGGCTGCTGCGACTCCTCTCCCAACCGGCATGCCTCCAAGCACGCGGCCGGGGCGGAGCATCCGATCGTAACCTCGCTCGAGCCCGGCGAGGACTGGTCGTGGTGCTACGTGGACGAGGTCGCGTTCGTGGTCGAGCCCACCTAAAGGAGCGATTGTCGGGTTTGTGGCCGTATCGGGAACGAACCCGACAACGGTGAGCTGGCGATGCCTGAGCTCACGATCCGAAGAATGAAGCGCGGCGAGCTTGAACTTGCGCTGGATTGGGTCGCCGCAGAGGACTGGAACCCGGGCCTGCACGACGCCACGGCTTTTCGCCGAGGTCGACCCGGAGGGGCTCATCATCGGCTCTGCGATGGCGAGCCGGCGGCGGCCATCGCCTGCGTTCGCTATGGCGATGACTTCGGCTTCGTCGGGCGCCCTCACCGCCGAGCTCCGCGCCGACGAGCCGTGGTCGCTCGACACCCCAGAGACAAACCTAGACGCCATCGCCCTTGCTAAGCGGCTCGGGCTCGAACCTGGCTTTCGCACCGCGCGCGGATGTATCGCGGCCCTGTGCCCGCCTATGATCGCTCCGCTGGTCTACGGGGTAACGACGCTCGAGCTTGGATAGCCGAAGGCTGATCTAAAGCACGGCCTGGTGGTCTCGGTGCCCAGAGCGAGGCGGCGCCGGACGAATTAGATTTGTCGGGCAGCGAAGCACGGCACGACCCAGGTCCAGGGTCCGGTCGCCTTGCGCTCGCCGCCCCAGCCAGGTTCCGGGGCAGGAAGCGTAAAGGGTCCCACCCGCGCCCTGCTGTTGGCTGAGGACGCTCTATCTCGGCAATCCACCGTTTGGATCAGGTCCGCGGCGCGCAGCCGAAGCCGCTCCGATCGCAGGCGTGCGCCGTCAAGCGGACCAGGTAGGCGCGGAACTGGCGCCGCTCGCCAGCGCTGAGCGGCGCCAGGAGATCGGCCTCCGCCGCCCTTGCCGCCTTCGTGGCCCGCTCAAGCGCCGCATTCCCCCGCGGGGTTAGCTCAACGCGATGACGGCGTCGATCCGCCGGATCTGGCGACCGGTGCAACAGGCCGCGATGCTGGAGCTCGTCGAGCAGCGCAACGATGTTGGAGGGCTGGATCCGGAGCGCCGCCGCCAGCTCTCGCTGGGACGCCGGCCCCTGAACCGCGAGGTGATGTAGCACCGCGTAGTCGGCCCACCGCAACCCACCTTCGGCGAGGCTGCGCCCCAGGCGCCACGCGCACGCGCGAGCGAACCGCGCGATCAGCAGCCCGACGCCGGCGCCCAGGGTTGCCTCCCCAGGGTCGATCTCGATGCGCGCTGTGCGTGTCTGCGTAGCAGCCATTTGGGGATTAGTTATAGACAATAACAGCTTCAGGCTATACTCATTACAGGTTATAACGCCAACAGGAGCGCGTGCAAATGGAGAACCTTCCGCTGATCCCCATCGAGGACTCCGTCGTCTTCCCCGGCATGACCGCCACCCTGGCGATCGACGTCGGCGACGCCGACCGCGTGTTCCTGGTCCCCCGCCACGGCGAGCAGTTCGGCTCGGTCGGCACCGTCGCCCAGGTCGCCGACCGCATCAAGCTTCCGGGCGGCCTTCAGGCCGTCGCCTTGGAAGGTCTCTACCGCGGCGTCGCCGGCGCCGCGGCCACCGGCATCGACGGCCGGCTCCGCGTCGACGTCACCGAGCACCGAGACACGTCCCCCACCGACGAGCGCACGCGGGAGCTCGAGCGCGAGTATCGCGCCGTGGTCGAGGAGATCCTCGAGGTCCGCGACGCCGATCCCCGCATCGGCGCGTTCCTGCGCTCGATCACGAGCCCCGGCGAGCTCGCCGACACCGCCGGCTACTCGCCGGACCTGAGCTTCGAGACCAAACGCGAGCTGCTCGAGACGCTTGACGTGACGCAGCGGCTCGAGAAGGCGCTTGCCGCTCAGCGCGAGCGACTCGCCGAGTTTCAGGTGCGAAAGCGCATCCGCGATGACGTCGAGTCCGGGGCGCAGCAGCAGCAGCGCGAGTACTTCCTGCGCAAGCAGATGGAGTCGATCCGCAAGGAGCTGGGCGAGGACGAGGGCTCGGTCGTCGACGACTACCGCAAGCGGATCGAAGAGGCCGGTATGCCCGCCGCCGTTCGCGAGCAGGCCGAGCGCGAGCTCGGCCGCCTGGAGCGCATGGGCGAAGGCGGCGGCGAGGGCTCGATGATCCGCACCTACCTCGACTGGCTGCTCTCGGTGCCGTGGAGCGAGCGCTCCGAGGAGCGTCTCGACCCCGCGCACGCGCGCGAGGTCCTCGACGCCGACCACGCCGGGCTCGAAGACGTGAAGGACCGGATCACCGAGTACATCGCCGTGCGCAAGCTGCGGCGCGACCGCGCGATCGAAGATGAGCGCGGCTCCGGGGCGATCCTGACGCTGATCGGCCCGCCCGGCACCGGCAAGACCTCGATCGGGGAGTCGATCGCGCGCGCCACCGGGCGCGAGTTCGTGCGCATGTCGCTGGGCGGCGTTCGCGACGAGGCCGAGATCCGCGGCCACCGCCGTACCTACATCGGCGCGCTGCCCGGCCGGCTGGTTCGGGCGCTCCGGGACGCGGGCACGATGAACCCGGTGATCATGCTGGACGAGGTCGACAAGGTCGGCGCCGACTGGCGCGGCGATCCGTCGGCAGCCCTCCTCGAGGTGCTCGACCCCGCGCAGAACCACAGCTTCCGCGACCACTACCTGGACGTGGAGCTCGACCTGTCCGGGGTGCTCTTCATCGCCACGGCCAACATCTCCGAGACGATCCCGCCGCCGCTGCTCGACCGCATGGAGGTCGTGCGCTTCGACGGCTACACGACCGACGAGAAGGTCGAGATCGCTAAGGGCTACCTGTGGCCGCGCCAGCGCGAGCGCAACGGGTTGCGCCCGGACGAGGTCTCGATCGCAGATGAGGCGATCCGCACCGTGATCACCGAGTACACCCGCGAGGCGGGGGTTCGGAACCTGGAGCGTGAGCTCGGGAAGGCGCTGCGGAAGATCGCGACCCGCGTCGCCTCCGGCGATGAGCACACGCCGGTCCACGTCGACGTCGCACAGGTCCGCGACGCGGTCGGGCGACAGCGGTTCTTCCAGGAGGCTGCCGAGCGCACAGCAGTGCCGGGAGTGGCAACGGGCTTGTCGGTCACGGGCGCGGGCGGCGACGTGCTCTTCATCGAGGCGACGTCGATGCCCGGCAAGGACGGCGGACTCGTCCTCACCGGCCAACTCGGCGACGTCATGAAGGAGTCGGCGCGGATCGCGCTCTCCTTCGTGCGCAGCCGCGCGGATCGGCTGGGCATCGATGAAAGCGCGTTCGAGGATCGCCAGTTCCACGTGCACGTGCCCGCCGGTGCGATCCCGAAGGACGGCCCGAGCGCGGGGATCACGATGACCACGGCGCTGGCATCGCTCCTCACCGGCCGCCCAGTCCGCCATGACGTGGGCATGACCGGCGAGATCACGCTGCAGGGGCGCGTGCTTCCGATTGGAGGCGTCAAGCAGAAGGTGCTGGCGGCGCACGCGGCGGGGCTCCGGGAGGTAATCCTCCCCGAGCGAAACCGCGGCGACCTGGAGGACGTGCCCGAGGACGTCCGGGAGCAGATCAAGTTTCACCCGGTGATGACGATCGACGAGGTGCTGGAGCACGCGCTAGAGCCCGCCCCGGTGGAGCTGCCCGCGGCCGCCTAGCGCGATTGTCGGATTAGTCGTCCATAGGGCCACAAATCCAACAATCGCGGCGTCGGGCGGCCACGTGCTGAACTACATCCATGGCTGATCGGGCGGTCGAGGCCGACGGACTCATCAAGCGCTTCGGCTCGACCGTGGCGCTTGACGGCGTCGACCTCGCGGTCGAGGAGGGCACCGTGATGGGGCTCCTCGGGCCGAACGGCGCCGGCAAGACGACGACGGTGCGCGTGCTGGCCACCCTCCTGCGGCCCGACGGCGGGACCGCGTCGGTCTTCGGCCGCGACGTCGTCTCGCGCGCCAGCGAGGTCCGCGAACTGATCGCGCTCACAGGGCAGTTCGCGGCCATCGACGAGCTCCTGACCGGGCGCGAGAACCTGCGCATGTTCGGGCAGCTCTTCCGGCTCAGCCGGCGCGAGGCGTCGCGCCGGGCCGACGAGCTGCTAACGCGATTCGACCTGGCCGACGCCGCCGACCGCGTGGCTCGCACCTACTCGGGCGGGATGCGGCGCCGGCTGGATCTGGCCTCCAGCCTGCTGACGAGACCGCGGGTCCTGTTCCTCGACGAACCCACCACTGGCCTGGACCCCCGCAGCCGCAATCAGATCTGGGAGATCATCCGCGAGCTCGTCCGTGAGGGAACCACCCTGCTGCTGACGACGCAGTACCTGGAGGAGGCGGACCAGCTCGCCGACCGCATCGCCGTGATCGACCAGGGCCGCGTGATCGCGGAGGGGACCGGCGACGAGCTGAAGGACTCGGTCGGCGGGCAGATGATCTTCGTGCGGCTGGCGAACGCCGAGGACCGCGACCCCGCGATCACCGCACTGACGCGACTTGGCTGCGGCACGCCGGAGCCGTCTGAGCTCGAGCGGGAACTGACGCTCGCGGCGCCTCAGGACGGCATCGCGATGATCGAGTCCGCGGCGCACGCGCTGCGCGACGCGGGCATTGCCGTCTCCGACCTCGGGCTTCGCCGGCCGACGCTGGACGACGTCTTCCTCACGCTCACCGGAGCCCCGGCGACGACGGACGGAGCCGGGCCGGAGACCGGGGAGTTCGCAGCGGCGCCCGAGCCCGAGGCCGCGGAGGCGCGCCGGTGATGGCCAAGCGAATCGTCTGGATGCTGCGCGACGGCTACGTCGTGTCCGTGCGGAACATGCGGCACTTCATCCGCCAGCCGCAGCTGCTGCTCTTCTCAACTGTGCAGCCGATCATGTTCGTGCTGCTGTTCTCCTACGTCTTCGGCGGCGCCATCAGCGGATCGCTGCCGGCCGGCGTCAGCTACAAGGACTTCCTCCTGCCCGGCATCTTCATCCAGTCCACCGCCTTCCGGGCGACTCAGACCGCCATCGGGCTCTCCGAGGACATGCAGCGCGGGGTCATCGACCGGTTCCGCTCGATGCCGATGGCCCGGTCGGCCGTCCTCGTCGGACGCACGACCGCGGACTTCGCTCGCACGATCTTCGTCATCGGCCTCATGATCGTGGTGGGCTACGCGATCGGTTTCCGGTTCGAGGAGGGGGCGCTTTCGGCCATCGCGTCGGTCCTCGCCGTCGCGGCGTTCGGATTCGCGCTGAGCTGGATCTTCGCCTACGTCGGATTGATCGCCAAGGGTCCCGAGGCGGCTCAGTCCGCCGGCTTCGTCGCGATCTTCCCGCTGGTCTTCGCCAGCTCAATCTTCGTCCCCGTGGACACGATGCCGTCGTGGCTCAAGAGCTTCGCCGACGTGAGCCCCGTGACCGCGACCGCGGACACAGCGCGCGTGCTGGCGATCGGGGGCGACATGGGCAGCTCTTTGTGGCAGATGCTCGCCTGGGTGGGCGGCATCCTGCTCGTCTTCGTGCCACTCTGCGTGCGTAAGTACCGCCGCCTGCAGTAGGTCAGCAGCGGCCACGGTTTCCACGTTGCGGCGCGGGGTACGCGACCGGCATGCGGATCGTGGTCGTCGGAGCGAGCGGAAATGTCGGGACGAGCGTGCTCGACGCCCTCGCGGCCGACCCCGATGTCGAGTCGGTGACAGGCATCGCCCGCCGGCGGCCGAAGCTCGAGGTCCCGAAGACCGACTGGGCGGTGGCGGACGTCTGGAGTGACGAGCTCGTGCCTCATTTCGAGGGCGCCGACGCCGTCGTCCACCTCGCCTGGGCGATTCAGCCCTCACGAGACCAGGACGCGCTGCGGCACACGAACGTCGATGGGAGCGCTCGCGTCTTCGACGCCACGGTGCGGGCCAAGGTTCCCGTGCTGGTCTATGCATCGTCTGTCGGCGCGTATTCGGCCGGGCCGAAGGACCGCTCGGTCGACGAGTCGTGGCCCACGGAGGGAATACCCACCTCCTTCTACGCGCGCCACAAGGCGGCGGTCGAGCGACAGCTGGACGAGTTCGAGGCGGCGCATGAGGGCATCCGGGTCGTGAGGCTACGGCCCGCCCTGATCTTCAAGCGCGAGGCAGCCAGCGAGATCCGGCGCTACTTCGCCGGGCCGCTCCTGCCGAGCCGGCTCGTGCGGGGCGGCCTGATCCCGGTCATCCCGGACATCCCGCGGCTGCGCTTCCAGGCGGTCCATGCGGACGACGTCGCCCAGGCGTATCGCCTGGCGATCAAGCGCGACGTCCGCGGCGCCTTCAACATCGCGGCCGAGCCGGTACTCGATCCCAAGCGGCTCGCCAACCTGCTCGGAGCCCGGCGGATCAAGGTGCCACCCGGAGTTCTGCGAACGGGCGCGGATCTCACCTGGCGCCTACGACTGCAACCGACTCCGCCCGGTTGGCTCGATATGGCGCTGGCAGTACCGATCATGGACACGGCCAGGGCGTGGACGGAGCTCGGCTGGAGCCCGATGGTGAGCGCGACGGATGCCCTGCGCGAGCTCCTGGACGGCATCCGCTCCCGGCGGGGGCTTCCGACGCCGCCGCTCGATCCGGGTGCAGGCGGCCCGCTGCGCGTTCGCGAGCTCGCAACGGGGGTAGGGGGTCGTTCATGAGCGAACGAGGCCAGCAGGAGAACGAGCCGGACCGCAAGGTCCGCGAGCAGGTCGAGTAGGAACATCGCGGCGGAAGGGATCTCCCACCGCCCCGCGCGCCGGATGATGCTCTGCCGCGGCCGACGAACCCGGTTGCCGATCCCGACCCAACCGAATGGCCCGATCCGTACGACAAGCGCCCGGACCCGCGCGGTCCGGCCACGGTCGACACTCCAGCCGATCCGGCGGATCCGGAGGCCGAGCGGGCGGCGGATCGGACTCCGCGCGACCCGTCGACGAGCGATCCACATCCGCCGCAGAGCCGCGAGCGCTCGCGGCGCGATCGCAGGAGCGCTAGCTTCCGGCTGCGGCGGCCGATACCCTCACCGGCGTGCCAGCGATGCTCGCCGGAGAGGTCGTCGAGATCAACATCGCGCCCGAGCACGAGGCGCTCCCGCAGCCGGTGACGCGCGTCCGCGCGGTGCCCGGGCGCGGACTCGAGGGCGATCGCAACTTCTTCGAGGGACCGGGGATGCAGACAAAGCGCGACCGCGAGCTCACGCTGATCGCGATCGAGGCGCTGGAGGCGTTCGCCGAGGACCACGGCATCCAGCTGACCGCCGCGGAATCACGGCGCAACGTCGCGACTCGGGGCATCGACATCAACCAGCTCGTGGGCCGGCGCTTTCGAGTCGGCGACGCCGAATGCGAGGGGATCGAGCTCTGCGAGCCCTGCCGCCACCTCGAGCGACTCACCACGTTCGGAGTTCTCCGCGGCCTCGTCCACCGCGGCGGCCTGCGGGCGGCGATCCTGACCGAGGGCGAGATCTCGGTGGGCGACACTGTCGCGCCTGTTGCTGACGGGGCCTGATCCGCGAGGCGGCGAAGGAATCGAACCTTCCAAGTGGTGGGCTGCACCGCCCCGCTGGCCTCTTTCGACACGCACGGGAAGCAGCGCTAGTTTTGTGCCTCACGCATGACCGCGGTCGAGGCACATGACTGGCATGAGCGCCGGGTATCCGCCGATAAGGCCGTATCCGTCGTGCGGCCTGGCGACAAGGTCTTCGTCGGCAGCGCCTGCGCGACTCCCCGGACGCTACTGGGCGCCCTCGAGGAACTGAGGCGGCCAGGGGTTGTGCTGGTGCATTTCCTCATCAACCCCGTGAGCACCGGTGATCCCCCGCAGACCGCCTATCGCCACCGCGTCTTCTACGTCGGGACCAACGAGCGGGACCTGCTCGGCCCGACTCGAATGGTGGAGTATCTCCCGCTCTCCCTCCCCGACGTTCCGCGCCTTTTTGAGAACGGGCAGCTCCCGCTCGACGTCGCGATGGTCCAGGTCGCCCCACCAGATCCCGACGGTACCTGCAGCCTCGGGGTATCGGTGGACGTGACGAAGGCCGCCGCGCTGGCGGCGCGCACCGTCATCGCTGAGGTCAACCCTGCCATGCCTCGCACCTCGGGCGACAGCCGGATCCGGGTTGATCGGATTGCGAGCTTCGTGCCGGTGGAGACACCCGTGGTGGAGTACCTGCACGAGCCCGCCGGCGAAGTGGCTGAGCAGATCGCCCGGTACGTCGCCAGACTGATCGAAGATCGATCCACCCTTCAGGTCGGTCTGGGCCGGGTACCGAACCAGATGCTCACCCACCTGACCAACCGGCGAAACCTGGCGATTCACTCCGACGTGATCTGCGAGCCGATCGTCGACCTCGTCGCCGCCGGCGTCGTAACGGGTCGCGTCGCGGCGAGCTGGGCGATGGGAACGAGGCGCCTCTACGATCTCGTGGACGACGATCCCGGCTTCGCCTTCCACCCGATCGACTACATCTGCGACCCGGCGGTCATCGGGAGCCGAGAGCGAATGGTCTCGGTCACGCAGGCGTTCACCATCGATCTCACCGGCCAGGTGTCGATGGAGAGCCTCGATGGGGTGCTCTACGGCGGGGTGTCCACTGGCCCTGCCTTCCACCGTGGGGCACTCGCCTCCCCTGGCGGTACGGCAATCGTCTGCCTGGCCTCGCGGACCCCGGCGGGGCATTCCGCGATCTCACTCGCGCTAGCTCCCGATCAGGCGATCGCTATCCCGCGAGCCGACGTGCGTTGGGTGATCACCGAGTACGGCACGGCGTACCTTTTCGGCCGCTCTCTGGCCGAGCGAGCGGTGGCGTTGATCGATATCGCCCATCCAGACTTCCGCCAGGAGCTACTGGACGCGGCCAAGGCCAGCGCCCTCGTCGGGCCTAAGCAGCAGCTACGCAGCCGAAGGGCATATCCCGTGGCCGAGGTGCACGAGGCGCGGCTACGTGACGGCCGTGACGTGCTGATACGACCCACGCGGACGAGCGACACCCGCGCGATGCAGGAGCTCTTCTTTCGTCTGAGCGAGGAGGACGTCTACACCCGGTTCTTCCAGCAGCTGAGCTCGCTCACCGACACTGCTGCCCAATACCTTTGCAGCGTCGACTACCACGAGGAGATGGCCTTCGCGGCCGTGATCGGGCCCCCAGAGCACGAGCGCATCGTTGGCGCCAGTGCGTATTACCTCAGTCCCGCCACTGGCCTCGCAGAGGTGGCGTACATGGTCGACCCGGACTGGCAGGGTACGGGCCTGGGGAAGATCCTCCATACGGGACTTGTCGAATACGCCCGCGAGCATGGCGCTCGCGGGTTGAGGGCGGACGTGCTGCCCGGCAACTCCCGCATGATGCGCATCTTCGAGCGCGGCGATCACTCATTCAGCGTGACGACGGCGGGGGGAGTCACCGACGTCAGGATGATGTTCTAGCGGCCCTGGGGACGCCGCCTGGCGGACCCGCCCCGTGGCCCCGCCACCGCGATCAAGCTACGGTACCCCCGGCGTGGGGCTCTACGTTCACCACCCGTCCTCCTACGAGCACGACACCGGCGCCCATCCCGAGAACGCCTCGCGGCTGCAGGCGATCGAGTCCGAGCTGGGGAACAACGGCTGGCTCGGCCTCGACCGGCGCAAGGCGCCGGCGGCCACCCGCGAGCAGCTCCTCCGCGTGCACTCGCTCGACTACCTGCGCGCGGTCGAGGGCTTCTGCGTCAAGGGCGGGGGGATGCTCGACGCCGACACAGTCGCGAGCCAGTGGTCGTATGAGGCGGCCCTTCATGCCGCCGGGGGCGCCGCCTGGGCGGCTGAGGCGCTCCTAGGGGGCGAGGATGGGTTCGCCGTATGCGCTCTGCGCCCCCCCGGCCACCACGCCGAGCGGGCCCGAGCGATGGGTTTCTGCCTTCTCAACAACATCGCAGTCGCGGCGGCACATGCGATCGAGGCGTGCGGCGCGCAGCGCGTCTTCATCCTCGACTGGGACGTCCACCACGGCAACGGCACGGAGGCGATCTTCGCCGCCTCCGCCGACGTGCTCTACACGAGCATCCATCAGTGGCCGCTCTATCCGGGGACGGGCGAGGCCGGATACGAGGGCGAGGCGGCTGGCGCCGGGTTCACCGTCAACATGCCGGTGCCCCCGGGGAGCGGGAACGACGTGTTCACGGCGCTGGTCGAGCACGTCGTCGCGCCGGTCGCGCGCGTTTACCGGCCCGGCCTCGTGGCCATCTCCGCCGGTTTCGACGCCCACCGCGAGGATCCGCTGGCCGATTGCCTCGTCGATGAGGCGGGGTACCTGTCGATGGCGGCGACCGTCAGGCTCCTCGCCGCCGAGCTCTCCACGCCGGTACTGGTCTGCCTCGAGGGCGGCTACGCGCCGGCTGCGCTGGCGCAATCGATGCGCGCGACGGTCGAGGCGCTCGGCGGCGACGCTTTGCCCGTCCCAGCCCCGATAGAGGCAGCCGGTGCGTACACGGAACGGGCGCGCCGCGTCGTCGCGGAGGCCGGACGGGCGGCTGGCGCTACGGGACTAGCTGGCCCTTGAGGTCGTTCGTCTGCGAGCAGCGCACGGACCACGGACGGAGGGCGACGCGCCCACGACTCGTGATGGCATCGTGGGTACGGCTGTCTGTAGGGAGAGATCGCCCATGACCCCGACTGACGCACGAGGCGGCGAAGGAATCGAACCTTCCAAGCGGTGGGCTGCACCGCCCTGCTGGCTTTGAAGGCCAGATGGGCCACCAGACCCCTGCCGCCCCGTCGCAAGCGTAGCCCGCGCTCGACCCCGCCACAGCTTGATGAGGTTCAGGGGTGGCGGAGGTTTTGCGCCCAGATTCCGGCCCCTAAAGTCTGCGACCCCTCATGCCTGGCGACGCAACACGTGGCGGTCGCCGAGGCGGACGGTCGCCTTCGTGGCGTCGAGGTGCTCCACCAGCGCTTGGGCGTATTTACGGGAGGTGCGGAGGGCGTCGCGGAGCTCTGGGAGCGTGATCTCCCCGCGCGCACGAGCTAGTTCGAGGGTGCGGGCGCGCAGTCGCTCGAGCGCGTGCCGTTCGTAGTAGACGTCTGGGGATATGCGGACCGCCAATCCGCGCTCCACCAAGCGGTCGAGGGCCGCGACCGCCTCCGGGTGGCCGATGCCGAAGCGCTCCGCGATCGCCCGCGGCGTCGGCGGCTCGGCGCCGTCGGCCTTCAGCACTGCGAGCATGAGCCGGGCCCTCTTGTCCAGCGGCCGCCCGGGCTCCTCCTCGGCCGCTCGCCGGCGCTCGGCGCCGCGGTCCCGCGCCGCCTGCGCGCGCCGCCGT
>JBKPHA010000061.1:0-12658 GCA_046729615.1 Actinomycetota bacterium | reverse complement strand
CACTGGGCGCGCATCGCCGCCGACGCGGCCGGGGTCGAGCCGCCGCAGTGGGCGCTGCAGCCGATCCCCGAGGTCACGGTCGTCGGCCCGCAGATCGCGGCGCAGGCGTGAGGCTGCGGCTCGCGGCGCTCGATATTCGAGGAAGTCGCGAGCCCCGACTTCTACGCTGCTCCCTTCGAGTGAAGGCGACACGACTCCCGCTTTCCGCGCAAAACAGAAGCCCGTCCGATCTGGCGGTCAAAAGCGCGGACGGCTCTATGACTCCAGCGCGCTTGACCTCAAGCTCACCGATGTCCGCAGGCTCGCCAGCAGCTCGGTCATCCTCACCTACGTCCCCAGCTGAAGGCGGTCAGGCAAAGTGGTGGCAGGCGGGGCGGTGCCTGCGGTAGAGCCGAGAGCCTGAAAGCAGGTAGTGGCGTGGAGCGGCTGTTGATCTGGGGGGGGAGCGGGGGCGGGCTGGCGGCTGGCTCGCCGAGACCGCGCAAGTAGAGCTTGGCCACGGCGTCCTGCGCGCGAGTGGCGCCCAGCTCGCGATCGACCCACTCCCGTACCGGCTCGACTACCGCCTCGACGTGTCCGGCCACGACTACGTCACCCGCTCGCTGCGGATCGCGGCAACCGGTGAGGGCTGGGAGCGCGCCTGGAGCGCGACCCAGGCGGCGAGTGGGTCGCGGAGGTGGGCATCGAGGGTGAGCCCGCCCTGCCCGCGCCCGCGGCGATGTCGCCGGCCTCGTCGCGGCGCTCGACTGCGACCTCGGCTCCTCGCTCCTCACCAACACGATGCCGGTGCTGCGCCACGGCCTGCACCGCCAGCCAGGGCGGGTGGACTTCGTGATGGCCTGGATCTCGGTTCCCGATCTCGGCGAACATACGTTGTACCAGCGCTACGAGCACGTGCGCGCCAACAGTCATGGTGCGATGGTGAGATACGTCAGCGTCGAGGACGCGCGCGAGACCTTCACCGCCGACCTCGAGTTCGACCGCGACTGCCTCGTCCGCCACTACCCCGGCTTGGCGCGGAGGGTGACGGCGTAGCCCGCGACTACCCGCCGAGCTCTTTCGCCTTCGCGTGAAAGCGGCAGCCGGCTCCGGTCGTCGGGATGGCCGCCACGCGCTGACCGCCGGGCGGCGGTGCCTAGGGAGTATGGACGGTGTGCAGTTCCGTCTCGGTGATTTCCGGCTGCTCGGCACGATCCCCCAGCGCCTCGCCCATCGCGCCCTGGAGTCGCGCTTGGACGAAGCGGTCGAAATGCCCACGCGATTCCCAGGCATCGAGCACGCGCAGTCGCCCCTCCACTTCGGTCGAGACATGGGCCAACAGGCCGTCAGGCCAGTCAGCTGGGAAGTTCAGCGCTCGGCAAGTCGCATCGTAATCGCCGAGGCCGAGATTGCTGAAGTCCAGGCGCAAGCCAACTGCCATCGATCATCTCCTTGGATCTCGCTGCCTGGTCGAGCCTATCCGGTTCGCACCTGAGCTCCAAATCAGCACTTCTGCTCATCGCGCAAAGCACTGATTTAGCCCAATGTGGCGCGGCGCCATTGCCCTGGTGGCTGGCTAGCGATCAGTTACACGCGATGTGCGTGCACTGACGCGGGTCGCCGTTGTGGCGGGCGATGTTCCCGCCGCCGTCGATCACGCCGCGAACGGCCTCGATGCCGAGGTCGTGGTTGCGGAGGGCGCGATTGCCGGTCAGCTTGCTTCTGCGGCCCTCGACGTCGAAGCCATCATCTCCCGCGCCGGTGGCGATGTTGCGCCGCAGGAGGCTGTGGTCGTCCTTCGCATAGACGTGGAACCCGTCGTCGGCACTCCCTCTGACCCGATTTCGGCGGACAACGTTGTTGGCGCCGCCGATCGAAGGCCGTCGGATTCCGAGGCGAATGCCATCCCCGTGGGCACTAACGACGAGATTGCGGGCGACAAGGTTGCCGCGTCCCTTCTCGATCGCGATGCTGTCCAGGGCGCGGGAGACGCGATTGCTCGCGATCACGTTTCGGTCGCCGGGGGCGACGAGGATGCCGCCGCGTCGGCTGAGCTGGTTGTGTCGAACCTGATTGCGGTCGGCCTTCTCCAGGGTGATTCCGGGTCCGTTCCGCGAGAACGAGTTCCTCTTGATCAGATTCTCCGCCGAGTCGCCGACGTGTATCCCAGGCCCCGGGTTACGGCGGATCTCGTTGCGCAGGATCCGGAGGTGGTCGGAGCTGAAGACGCCGATCCCGTCGCCGTCAGGGGCGATATTGCGGCTGAACGAACCGTTCCGGACCACGCTTCGGGCCGACTTGAAGAACAGGGCGCCGAAGAAGGTGTGCCTGGTTGAGGAAATTTCGAGCAGGCGGACGTCGCGTGCGCGTAAGACCTCCGGGCCGAACGCAAAGTCGCGAATGGAGCCGTTCATTACCGTGACTCCATCGTGACCCAAGTTGGGCAGTCCCTCGTCGCAGAACTCCTGCCGGGGGTTGCAGCCGGCGGCCGGGGTCCCGTCGCCGTCGATCGTGTGGCCGTTCAGGTCGAGGGTGATGCCGTCGGCGCCGATGATGATGCCGTTGTTCGGGCAGTTGACGAGGTCCTTATGAAGGGTCGTGTCGCTGGTGATCACCTCGCCGCACTTCGGCTGTCCCTGGCCAGCGGCCTTAGCGGCGCTCAACGCCACATGCGCGACACCCACCAGGGCCAGGATCACCGCAAGCGAAACAACCGTCGCAGGTGCGGCGTGAAGGCGAAGCTTGGCTGGCATCCCGTCCTCCCTTTTCCAGCCGCGCAGGAGTTGCGCGTGTCCAGGCGAACCTACACCCCGTGCGCCACCGAAGGCAAGAGCGTGCCAGATCGGTCGTGAGGTCGCGTCTGCTTCCGCGTGAAAGCGGAAGCACGTCGGCATGGGCACCCTCCAGCGGCGGCAGCCGCAGCCCGAGACACCCTGTTTCATCAGCTGGTGAATGAAAGGCCCGTTGCCAGCGCGAATCCCAGCGTCGTGACGAGGCCAGCCGTGCGGCCGGACTTCTCCCTGGCGTCGGGGATCATCGAGTCGACCAGCATCACGAGCAGCGCGCCGGCGGCGAAGCCGTCGATCGCCGCCTTCAGGTTGTCGGAGACGTTGTCGGCGACTGCGTACCCGCCTGCGGTCGCAAGCGCACACAACCGGGCGAACAGCGAGAGGTAATGCGCCCGCGCCACGACGTTGACCGAGTCCATCTGCAACAAGCCAACACGGGCGAGCACGCGCCGCAGGGCCCAGCCATCGGCCCGCCGCTCTCGGAGCTCATCGGCGAAACCCTGCGCGGCGAGGACCACCCGACGCGCCTCGGCAGCGGACAGGTGCTGACGCCGCCGGCCTACACCTGTTGCCATGGATGGCATATTCAACGGGCGTTTTGCTTTTGCTTCGCGCGAGAAGCGAGAGCGCGAGACTCGCGCCGTTGGTCTGCATGCATGCCAGTCGAGGCGCCAGACCCGGGCGGATTGCAGGCGCTGGGACTAGGCAGCGGGAGAAGTTTCAGAACTTCACCCGGCCTCCAAGGAGTCTCAAAACTCGCAAAACCGCCCGATCGCAAATCGATCGCACAGGGGCGATCATGGCCTCACGGGTGCCCGCAAGAGCGCGGGCTCGAGAGCTTGAGCCGCTCGTCTCGAAAACCGTTACATGTCGTAAAGGCGTGTCGAGGGTTCGAATCCCTCCCCCTCCGCTTCTAGCGGGAAGAGGCTGCAAACCGCGCATTTCTCGCTCCTAGCCCGGTCGCAAGGTCGGGCTCCGATCCCGCAGCCAGAGCGGAAATGGGCGCTGAGTCGCCCCTGTCGCCTAGCGGGCCGATCGCGCGCCGATCGCACGGGAAGCTGAGCAGACGAAGGCCCCAATCGCCGGTTGTCGCCCGAGGGCCGATCGCGGTGCCAATCGCGACGTCGCCGAGGACTTCATTCGACGACTGGCAACATACCCCTATGGGGTCGAGTTGAGTGGGATAGAGCAAGGTGGCCTGCGGCGGCCGCGGCACGGCCCAACGCCCCGCACATGGGCCTCCTGGAAGCCATTCGGGATCGGCGAGCAGCGACCCAACAACTACGCCGAGGTATTCCGCGCCGCCTGGGAGAACCGCGACCGCGCCGCCTACGCATGGCGAATTCTCAGGGACGGCGTCTGCGACGGCTGCTCGCTGGGCACGCGCGGCCTGCGCGACTGGACGATTTCCGGCGTCCACGTCTGCAACGTCCGCCTGCGCCTCCTGCGCTTGAACACGATGCCGGCGATGGACGGCGCGGCGCTCGCCGACGTCTCCGGGCTCACCAATCGGACGAGCACCGAGCTTCGCGAGCTGGGCCGCCTCCCGTGGCCGATGCTCCGCCGCGCCGGCGAGCCCGGGTTCCGGCGGGTCCCCTGGGACGAGGCCCTGGGGCTCGTCGCCGCCCGGATCCGAGCCGCCGGCCCTGACCGAACCGGCTTTTACCTCACCTCGCGGGGGATGTCGAACGAGGCCTACTACGCGGCCCAGAAGGCGGCTCGCGCGATCGGGACGAACTCGATCGACAATGCTGCGCGCGTCTGCCACTCGCCCAGCACCTTCGGCCTCAAGCAGGCGCTCGGCGTCGCCGCCACGACCTGCTCCTACCGGGACCTGATCGGAACCGACCTCGTCGTCTTCATCGGCTCGAACGTCGCCAACAGTCAGCCGGTGATGACCAAGTACCTGCACCTGGCGAAGAAGGCCGGGACCAGGGTCGCGGTCGTCAACCCCTACCGCGAGCCCGGCATGGAGCGCTACTGGGTGCCGTCGAGCGTCGAGAGCGCGCTGTTCGGCACCCGGATCTGCGACCGCTTCTTCCAGATCCACACCGGCGGTGACGTCGCCTTCCTCGGCGGCGTCCTTCGCCACCTGGTCGAGAACGGATGGGCCGACGCCGAGTTCGTCACCGAGCAAACGACCGGGTTCGAGGCGGCGCGGGCCGAGCTGGAGGCCGTCCCCTGGGAGCGTCTCGAGGCGGCGAGCGGAGCCTCGCGCGACGAAATGTTCGAGCTGGCGCGGATGCTCGCCAAGGCCGGGCGCGGGGTGCTGGTGTGGAGCATGGGCGTGACCCAGCACGAACAAGGCGAGGACAACGTGCGGGCGATCATCAACCTGGCACTCGCCCGGGGCTTCGTCGGGCGCGAGGGCTGCGGGCTCATGCCGATCCGCGGCCACTCCGGGGTCCAAGGCGGCGCCGAGATGGGCTGCTACGCGACCGCCTTCCCGGGCGGGGCGCCGGTGGACGCCGACGGGGCGGCGCGGTTTGCCGACCTGTGGGGGTTCGAGGTGCCGTCCGCCCCCGGCCGGACGGCGCCGGAGATGCTCGACGCGGGCCTGCGGCGCGAGCTCGACGCGCTGGTCTCGGTCGGCGGCAACTTCCTCGAGGTGCTTCCTGATCCGGAGGTCGTGCGGGAGGCGCTGGCCCGCATACCCACCCGCGTTCACATGGATATCGTCGTCTCCTCGCAGATGCTGGTCGACCCCCGCGAGGAGGTGCTCCTGCTGCCGGCGACGACCCGCTACGAGGTTCCAGGCGGGGTGACCGAGACGACGACCGAGCGGCGGATCATCCTCAGCCCCGAGATCCCCGGGCCGCGCGTGGGCGAGGCGCGTCCCGAGTGGGAGGTGCTCCTGGAGCTCGCCCGGCGCGTCCGGCCGGAGCTAGCGGACCGCCTCACCTACGAGGGGACACCCGAGGTTCGCGAGGAGATTGCTCGTGCGGTGTCCTCCTACCGCGGGATCGAGGAGCTGCGCGAAGGCGGCGACTCGCTGCAGTACGGGGGCGAGCGCCTCTGCGAGGGCTGGCGGTTTCCGACCTCGGACGGCAGGGCGCACTTCGCCGCGGTGCGGATGCCCCGCGCTCCCGAGGACGGAGACGGCTTCCGGCTCGCGACCCGTCGCGGGAAGCAGTTCAACTCGATGGTCCAGGGGCGCCGCGACGCGCTCACCGGAGCGGGGCGCGACGCGGTGCTCATCTGTGGGCGCGACGCGGAGCGACTCGGCATCGCCGACGGCGACGAGGTGCTCCTGCGAAGCGACCACGGCGAGCTTCGCTGCCGGGCGCTGATCGCCCCGATCGCCCCCGCCAACCTCCAGGTCCACTGGCCCGAGGGCAACGTGCTGATCGGCGCCGGGCGGCGCTCGCCCGAGGCCCGCATCCCCGACTACAACACCCGGGTGACGATCGAGCGTCTCGTCTCAAACTGAGCTCGCCCTCAGCGGCCACGAGGTTGCAGGCATCGCTGTGCAGCAGAGATCGTGCGACTGACACGACAGCTGACCCGCGCACAGAGCTCGGCTAGGAGCAGATCCTCCGGACAGCTGAGCGACCCCACTCAACCTGGGGTGACGCGCCTGCTTGGGCTCCCATGAATGGCTCGGGAGGGGAGGCGCTGCCCTTTGGGGTCATCTTTTTATGCCCGGACTCGAGCCGGGTTGCGCGGTGGCTGCGCGGTTCCCAGGGCAGCCCGTGAGATAAGGGTCTCAATTAGCTTGGCCTGCCCATCGTCTTGCGCTTCCGGCCATCGATGAGGTTGCCACTCTGCGCCCAGGACGTCATCTCGGCTTGGAGGTGGGGGACAGTCTCCTCAGCGACGACGAGGATCCAGTCACCTTCAAGGCGCGAAGCGTGTCGAAACACCCCATCCACGTCTACATTCACGCCATCGTTGGCGGCTAGTGCGGGAGTGGCGCCAGCGAGCTTTCCTGACACCACGTCGAGTGCCTCCATCAGCCGCGCAGTGGTCCTCGCCTTGAAGAAGGTTCCCGAAACGAGCAGCACTACGTGTCCACGTGATGCCGGCGCGGCTGCCTTACGACGCTCTTCTGCCGCCACCGCGGCTGCCTTGCGACGGTCTTCCAGCTCCAGACCGAGCTTCGCGCGACCACGCTCGATCGGATCCCGAGCCGGGTCGTCCGCGATCGCACGCAGGACCTCCTCCGCAGCTGCACCTAGATGACGTCTGCAGACTGCGTCCAGGCAGGCGAACGCGGTCAAGGTCCCCTCGCCGCCCAGCTCGAGGCGCCTCGATCAGCGGGTCGAACGCATCTTCCCCCAGCCCCTCGACCAGCTTGTCGAGCGCGTGCCTGGCGGCACTCCCGACCCGCCGGTCGTCCGGGTCGCCTTGCACGACGCTAATCAGGGGTGTGACTGCGCGGGAGTCGTCGAACTCCGCGAGCGCCCAGGCGGCATCCACTCGCATGTGGGGCGGCCAGTTTTCCACGGCGGCGATTAGCGGCTCACCGGCACGGGAGTCACCGAGCTCTCCGAGCGGCGGCCGGTTGCGTACCGGGGCTCTTGTCGGCGAGGAGCGCGATCAGCGGTTCTACACCGGCGTCGTCCCCGAACTCGCCGAGCGCCAGTGCGGCGTGCACACGGACAATGGGGTCCCGGTGCCGAAGTGCCGCACGCAAAGCGCGCGCGTCCCCCCTGGCGCCCAGCCTGTTGAAGTCGGGCTTTGCGCCTGCTGCCATGAGAAGCCTGAACAACGCCAGACGCAGCGAACTGAGGCTGGGCGGGTGGTTGGGGACGCGGAACGGGCTAATTATCCTCTGAAGCGCTCGTTGTCGGCCAACTGCCCGGGACCCGAGCGGGCTGGTCCTGGATGGCTGACTCGCCGCAATCACCGGTTTTGTGCTGAGGTCGGGATCCTTGCTGAGATCGACCTGGCCGCGCTACATCGGTTCTTCCCTTGAGGTTCATCTCGACGCCATCGGCTGTGGCGGCGAGCGGCGCCGCCGCATCATGGTCCCGGTCAACCCCTGAGGCCGGAAGGGATGACCGGGCAAACCGGGCACCAAGCACTCGCGTGAATCCGCGCCGGTGGGGCCGCTCACATCCCGCATGGTCAGGCGAGCGCCGCAGGGCGCGATACTGAGGGGAAGGTGCGAACCGAGCGCGTCGTCTTTGGCCTCGCCGCTGCGGCTGTGGTCGCGCATCTCATCGACCACCTCATCGTCGGGGTGGAGACCAGCCTCCAATTCGACAGCGTCGTCGCGTTCGGTGCTCTCACCGCCGTCGCTGCGCTCGTCTACCCGCGTCTCCCGCGGCAGGTCCAGGCAGTGGGGTCGATCGTGCTGGGGCTGTCCTGGCTCGTCGGCGACTTCTTCCATCATGTGCTTCCAATGGTCCGCCACAGCGCCCACGCGACCGACTACACCGGGCTCGGGGCGACCCTCGCCGGCGTGCTGCTGATCGGCGTCGGTGTCGCGGCAGCACTCCGCAGCCCGGCAGCGGAAGCCGCTGCGCGCGGAGTTCAGCGTTCGGCTCGCCTTACGCCGTGACCACACCGCGGTGCTCGCTCGCGCAATGGTCTGCATGACCATGCGCAGGTCTCGAAACCGTTACACGTCGTAACGGCGTGTCGAGGGTTCGAATCCCTCCCCCTCCGCTCCTAACGGGAAGACCCTGCAAATCGGCTCCTTCTCGACGTTGGCCGCGGCCGTAAATCGAGGCAAAGTCGGCCCGGCTGAACCGGGAATCGTCCCCGAATCGCCCGCCGTCGCCTAACCGGCCGATCGCGCGCCGATCGCACGATGGCGGCGAGGTTCGTGAACTAAACCTCCGTTTCATATACGTCACGGATTCTGCGTCTGTGCCTGACCGAATCCCGACCTGCACGCGTGTGGGTTCCAACGACGAGGGCGGCGGGAGCCGCTACGGCGCGATGTTGTGGTTGAGGTGGAAGACGTTGTCGGGGTCGTAGCGGATCTTGATGTCGCAGAGCCGCTGATAGTTGGGGCCGTAGGCGGCCCGGATGGCGTCGTCGCCCTGGTCGTCGCCGAGGTAGTTGAGCCAGCGGCGGGTCGCGAGCTGGGGCCGTAGGTCGGCAAACGTCTCGCGAGTCCATTGGATGTTGGCGTCGGTAGCGGCCGGGTCGGTCCACACGGACGGAACGAGGAGGTTCCAGCCGGGCTCGCGGTGTGGAACGGCGGTCTCGGTCGGCCCGACGCGGGTCACGGCGCCGTGGAAATGTTCGAACAAGATCGACGACATCGGAGAGGGGACGGCCGCGAAGCGCTCGACGGCCGTGTCGATGAGCGCGTCCGGCAGGCCTCGGGTGAAGCTCGAGAGCCAGTAGTTGAGCGCGCCCTCGGGGAACCCGGCGTCGAGGAGCGTGTTCATCTCCGGGTAGGGGAGCGGGCCGACCTGGACCATGAGGGGCGATCCGAAGGTCGTGAACGGCGCCAGCTCGCGCTCGGCCGTGTCGGGGTCTCCGGCGTGGAAGACGACGAGCGCCGCGAGCTTCGCGCCGGAGCCGTCCGGCGCGTGCACCAGCCCCGCGAAGACAGTCAGATCGTCTGATACCTCGGCCACGGCGTCGCGGTAGAAGCGAAGGAGCTCGGGGGCAGCCTCGATCGGGTGGGCGATCAGGCCACCGGTGATCGTGCCGACCTCGTGGAGGCGGTAGGTGAACGAGGTGGCGACGCCGAAGTTGCCGCCACCGCCGCGCAGTGCCCAGTAGAGGTCCGGGTGCGAGGCGGCGTCGACGTCGAGCACCTCGCCGCCTGCGGTCACGAGCTCGACAGCGAGCAGGTTGTCGGCCGCGAGCCCGTGCTTCGCCATCAGCCAGCCAAGCCCGCCGCCGAGGGTGTAGCCGGCGATGCCGGTCGTCGAGACAACGCCCCCGGTGACCGCCAGGCCGTGTGCGCCGGCGGCGTCGTTCAGCTCGCCCCACGTCACGCCTCCCTGCGCGGTGGCGGTCGCGCGCTTGGGATCGACGGCGATGTCCTTCATGTCGGCGAGGCTGATCATCACCCCGCCGTCGGTGACGGCGCGGCCGGCGACGTTGTGGCCGCCGCCTCGGACGGACACCTCGAGCCCCGCGCGGCGGGCGAACGCGAGCGCGGCGACTACGTCGCCGGCGGTGCGGCATGAGACGATCAGACCCGGCCTGCGGTCGACGAGGCCGTTGTGGATGGCGCGGGCCGCGTCGTAGCCGGCGTCCTGGGGCGAGAAAACGGATCCGGAGACCTGTCCGGCGAGGTCACGGACCAGTTCGTTGACCGGGGCTGAGTTCATGCGGTCGGTTCCTTTCAGCGGATAGCACGATCGTTCGCCGGGCACCATATGCCCCAAACGGCTTCGAGCGGCTGCGCCGGCTCGTCGACGGCCGCCTACGCTACGTCGAGGTCGACACATTCCCAGGCTGCTGCTTCTTCGCCTCCGCGCTGGCCGGGGTCGACATGCAACCGGCCCGGATGATCTCGACATCGGGGTGATGCAGGGCCAGGAGGGCGTCGATATCTCTCGCGGCAAACGCCTCGTTCACCCGTCGCACGACCTCGACCTTCTCCCGGACATCGCCTACTCGCACAGCCCGGCGGCTTCGAGGGCCTCGTCGCGGTCGACAGATCCGTCGCCGCGTGATCTTCCCGTCCGTCATCCAGATGACCCCCCAGCCACGGATCTGGGCGTCCACGCCGGTGCGTCTAGCGTGCGTGGAGAGCAAAGCGCCAAACGAAAACCGGGTCATCTTCAGCTGCCCTGATCTCCTCGGCCTCAAAATGAAAGGCGTCCCAGGGTTCCAGGGCCAGGTTCATTAGGCCGGCTCAGCTAGCCGCGGTTCATCCTCTGCTTGGGCTGCTGTGGGCGCCGTCCGCTCGACCGACGGGTAGCGGTGGCGATGGTAGATCTCCGCGACCCAGCGCCCGCCCGGGCGCTCGGCCAGTGAGTTGAAAAACTCACGCCACGAATCCCGCAGGTCGTGGTCGGGGATCAGCGGATACGGGTACTCGGCAGGGAGGATCACCGGGTAGAACAGCGCCGCCGCCGTCAGGTCGGCGACCGTGAACGACTCGCCGACGAGAAACCCGCTCGGGGAGATCTCACGCTCGAGCAGATCCATCGCGGCGACCGTCTTCGCGCGGCTGTCCTCGGCCGTCTCGGCGTTGATCTCGAATTTCTGACGCATGGCGGAACGCAGCATCGGGAATCCAGCCCGCAGCAGGATCCGCGCCACGAGCGGTTGCCCGTGGGCAAACCGCGGCACCACCAGTCCCGGATGGGGAAGCAGCTCGTGGTAGGCCACTCTGCGGATGTGCGGTCCCAACTCCTCGTCGAAGAACTCCTCGAGCTCGAGCGCGCGGCGCCGCTGCGCCGCATCCGGCGGATAGAGCGGTGGCCGCGGCCAGCGCTCCTCGATCGAGGCGATGATGCGGGTCGAATCGCCGATCGACCGCCCGTCGACGGTGAGCACGGGCGTCGTCGACGTATCGCCGGTCAGACGCTTCGCCTTGAAGGTGTGGGGCCCCGGAAGCAGCGAGCGGCGGATGTGGGGGATGCGCTTGTAGTCCAGCGCCCAGCGCACCTTCTCGTTGTAATGCGAGATCTGGAGCTGCCACAACACCGGGACGCTCTGGGCGCCTTCTCGCGCCAAGTATGGCGGCGAGCTTGATCTCACGGCTCCTCCCTTTGCTCGCAGGTTTTCGCTTAGCGTAGGCCGGCCCGGAGCCCATGTCTATGCGAACATGTGTTCCCGCGGTGTGACTTTGCGGCAGCCTGAGACCTCGCTCTGCGTATCCCGTCGAAGCGAACACGGAGCGCCTGCGATGAGTGCCGAGAGGCAATCGAGGGCGACGATCGCGAGGCGCTGCTGGAGCGAGCTCTGCTCATCCTCTTCCACGGACGGTCCTGAACCGCTACACGCCTCGGTTCCAAGCAGCCGCTAGGCAGCTACACGCCGAGTTCTGGCAGCTCATGCGCTCCGGCGGGCTTCGCGCGCGAAGCGGGGGGCTAGGATCGCCTCGCCATCGAGGTCGAGGACTACCGCCGTACCAGCGGGTCGCCGAGCTGAGCAAGCAGCTTTCGACGGCAATGTCGCCTCTGTCGCCCAACGAGCCGGTCGCACCCCGATCGCACGACGAGGTCGCTAGACGCCCCTGGGTTGTTTCCCTAATCGGTCACCGGTCGTTTCGACTGCTCGTTTTCCCGAGGTGGCTGGTAGTCCATCGAGGCGTAATAGCTCGGCGAGTATTCAGCCGGGGGCAGGCCAGGGTCATTGAGGGTCCAGCCGTCCGGCGCATGCTGAGGCATTAGGACTTGACTCCGGTCGCGAGCGGATCGGGGCCGAACGCCTCCGACAAATAAACGGCAGCGAGACCCTGATCCTCAACCTGGGGCGGGACGCCGCGCACGTGAAGCGCCGCGCCGCGCGGCGAAAGCCGGTAAACGCGGCGCTGGTTCTCTTATGAGCGGCTAGTGCCGAGCCTTGGCCGCCATTGCGACCATCATCCAGACCATCCCGATCATCATCACGCCGCAGAAGACTGCGCCGAAGACGGCAAGAACGGGGAGCCCGAAGACCATGGCGGCGACCACGAAGAGCGCGGCAATACCGCAGCCCAGCATGTGAGTGGGATGCTGGGCGAAATGATGTCTGACAGCTCCCATCGCGAACCCTCCTTCCTATCGAGGCCAAGCTAGACCTCCCCAGGCGCGTCCGCATCCGCACTATGTACGTAATCGAGGGCTCGGTCATCTACTGATTGGGATCGGGCCGAACAGCTCAGAGAAATAAACGGCAGCGACCTCCTCCTGCTCGACCTGCGGCTGCCCGACGCGTCGGGCCTCGACGTCCTCCGTGAGATCCGCGCCTCGGCGGGACCGACGGGGCGTTTCGACCCCGCTCTGCCCGTCATCGTGGTGTCCGGCAGATCGACGGAGGTC
>JBKPHA010000060.1:0-19503 GCA_046729615.1 Actinomycetota bacterium | reverse complement strand
GGGGGTGGTATAGGCCGGGGGGGCCCCCCCGGGGGGGGGGGGTGGGGGGGGGGGGGGGGGGGCCCCCCCGCAACCGCTCTCAGGCAGGCGCCGGCGCGTAGCGTGATCCATAGCCGCGTCTCGTCGCGATCCATGCCAGCGGCGCCAGCGCCGCTCGCTGGAGCCAGGCCGGCGGGAACGCGCCGCGCACCTCGTCTCGGTACTCGTTCACGAACAGGGCGAGGTCCAGCGGCCTCGGGAGTCCGCTCTTCGTGGTTCGGCCCTCCATGGCCAGAGCAACCGCGGTTTCGAACAGCGCTTCCATCCGCAGCGCCGGACGAACCTCAACCCCGGCGCGCGCGTCACCGGGGCCAGCATTCTCGAATGCGTGCGCGGTGCCGGGAGGCACGACGACGACATCTCCGGGTTCCGCAATCGCAGTCCGCAGCCCCTTCCGAAAGCGCATCCTTCCTGAGGTGACCTCGAACCGCTCCTCCTGAAGCGGGTGCACGTGTAGGCCCGGCGCGTGACCATCGGGCGCGAGCTCCAGGTCGATGACCAGCACCTCGCCCCCTGTGTCGGCAGCCGTCTCGCGAAAAACGATCCGCTCGCCCGAGACTGGATTTTCGAGCACTTGTCCTGCGTGTGCCATGGTCGCTCCTTTCCTCGTCCCGGCGATGGGGGACGCGTCGATCGGTTGCGACCACAGGCTCGATGCGGAAGGCCGATTTGTCGTCGGCCCAGCGTCGGCTCTTCTCCTCCCCCGCCCGCGGCAGCGCAGAGTTGTCGGGACTACCACCGCCGCCGTAGACCGACGGCCCCTTCCGCCGAATCACGCGGCGCGTGTGGGCATTACTCGGTCGCCGTCCAACCTGGCCGAACGAGGCCCGACTCGTAGGCGAGCACTACGAGCTGGGCGCGGTCCCGCGCGCCGAGCTTCATCATCGCCCGATTGACGTGCGTCTTCACCGTCGCCGGACTGAGCACGAATCGTTCGGCGATGTCGTCGTTTGAGAGTCCCTCGGCGACGAGCGCCATCACCTCGCCTTCGCGCGCGGTCAGCTCCTCCAGCGCCGCGGGCGGCGGTGGCTCTTTGGCACGGCTCGCGAATTCCGCGATCAGGCGCTTGGTGACGCTTGGCGAAAGGAGCGCATCGCCCCCGGCCACCAATCGCACGGCCTGCACCAGGTCGGCCGGTTCGGTGTCCTTGACCAGGAATCCGCTGGCTCCCGATCGCAGCGCCTCGAACACGTACTCATCGAGCTCGAAGGTGGTCAGGATCACTACCTTCACGTCGGCGAAGCGCTCCTCGGCGACGATCTGGCGCGTGGCCTCTAGCCCGTCGACTTCCGGCATGCGGATGTCCATGAGGACGACGTCCGGCTTCTCCCGCCGCACCACGCGGATCGCGTCGGCTCCGTCGACGGCCTCGCCGACGACCTGGATGTCGTGCTCGGCGTCGAGCAGCGCGCGGAGTCCGGCGCGCACCAGCCCCTGGTCGTCAGCGAGGGCAACTCGGATCATGCTCGATCCTCCACTGGAAGCCGCGCCCGCACGATGAAGCGGCCATCCTCAGGTCCGGCGGCAAACTCGCCGCCCAGCCCCCGCGCGCGCTCCCGCATGCCGATGATCCCGTTGCCTTCGACGAATCCGCGTCGACGCGACCCCCTGTGGTCGTTTCCGATCTCGATCAGCAGATCGTCTTCGCCATAGCGAAGGCACACCTGGGCCGCACTCGACGCCGCATGGCGCGCGACGTTGGTCAGCGCCTCCTGGATAATCCGGTACGCGGCCAGATCGACCGGCTGTGCCAGCGGGCGCTTCTTGCCCTCGACCGTCGTCCCAACTTCGAGACCCGCGATCCGCATGCGTTCCACCAGCTTGTCGAGCGCTGCGAGCGACGGTGCCGGACTTCGCGGCGCCCCTTCATCGGCTCGGCGCAGCGTCCCGAGGACGGAGCGCATCTCGCGCAGCGTGTCGGCGCTCGCCTGCTTGATCGCTGCGAGGGCGGACTCCGCCCGTTCCGGTTGCTCCTCGAGCAGGTGCAGTGCCACTCCTGCCTGGACGTTGATCAGCGAGACGTTGTGGGCCAGCACGTCGTGGAGCTCTCGAGCGATCCGAAGCCGCTCCTCGCCGACGCGTCGAAGTGCTTCCTCCTGGCGCGCTCGCCGTGCCTCGGCGGCGCGCTCAACCCTCGTCCGCAACAGCTCGGCGCCGGCTCCGAGCGCGAGCAGCCATGCGGCGCTCGCGGCCGCGGATCCCAGGCTCACGTTTTCGGTTCCGGTCACTCCCCCGAGCAGGCCGAAGCCCACGAAGCCGAATAGCAGCGTCACCCAGCCGAAGATGCGGTGCCCCTTCACGACGACGGTGACGAAGGCGATGACCTGGGCGATGAAGATCGGGCCCCGCGGATAGTCCAGGAGCCAGTAGGCGAGGGTGAAGGCGACCGCGAGCGCGAGAGCCTCCCTCGGGTACCTCGATCTGATGAGAAGGGACGCTGCGCTCGCGGCAAGCAGGAAGTAGGCAAGTGCGTCCATCCCAGCGCGGCCCGTCTGGTGTTCGGCTGCCAAGGTCGTGAAGCCGACCTGAGCGGCCGCAACAGCGGCGGCGAGTGCCATATCGAGGCGAGACGGACTCGGCCAGCGGAACCGGCGACGTGGGAGCCGAAAAGCGGTCGCAGCGCTCATTCGAACAGCGTAGATCGGGCCGCGCCCGCCTTCGTCGGCCCAGCACGGCAGCGTCGACTACCGCGATCGCGGTATCTGCGCGGCGGCGCGTCGCCTGGCTGGTGCAGCCGAAGACACCGCGCTGGCCCGATGACAGATCGGCTCCTCTGTCCGACGATGTCCCTCCGGACAACGACGAAGGGACTACGCGAATGACTACAGCAGCGATGACCGTCATCGGAGCCGTCCTACCGCTTGCGGATGGCTGGCACCACGGCTGGGGCGGTCCCTGGTTCCTCCTGTTCCCCCTGTTCTGGGGGCTCGTGATCCTCGGGATCATCTGGATCGTGCGCGGATCGCCGCCGTGGCGTCGAGGCCGATCGGGCGCCCCGCGGGTTGAAACAGGCATCGAGGCGCTGGAGCGTCGCTTCGCCGAGGGTGGTCTCAGCGTGGAGGACTACCGAGAGCGGCGGGCGGTTCTCGAAGAGCGGCGATCCCACAACGAGGACTGACCGCCACCGACGGTCGCGGAGTCGTCAGCTCCGGGCGAACTCGTCCGGAGCTGGCGGCTCTGACGCAGTCAGCTCCTCCTCGGCCCGGCGCAACAGAACGGCATTCGTGGCGACGATGATCGAGCTCAGCGACATCAGCAGCGCCGACCACTCGGGCCGCAGCTCGATCCCGTAGGCCGGGAACAGCACCCCCGCGGCGATCGGGATCGCGGCGATGTTGTAGACGCTCGCCCAGCCGAGATTCTGCTTCATCTTTCGCACCGTCGCCCTCGAAAGCCGCATCGCCGCGGCGATGTCGGCCGGATCGGAGCGCATCAGGACCACGTTCGCGGTCTCGATCGCGACGTCGGTGCCGGCGCCGATCGCGATCCCCACGTCGGCCTGAGCTAGGGCCGGCGCGTCGTTTACGCCGTCGCCAACCATCGCCACCTTCTTGCCCTCGTTCTGGAGGCGCTTGACGTAGTCCGCCTTGTCCGCGGGCAAGACCTCGGCGAAGACGCGGTCGATGCCGAGCTCCCTCGCCACGGCCTCCGCCGTCGCCCGGTTGTCGCCGGAGATCAACGCCACCTCGAGGCCGAGCTCCTTGAGCGTGGCGATCGCGCGCTTGGCCGTCGGCTTCAGCTGGTCGGCGGCCGCCACCACCCCCGCCGGACGATCGTCGACCGCGACGAGCATCGCCGTCTTTCCTTCACCGGCGAGTGCCGCCGCGCGCTCGCCGAGACCGTCTGCCGACACGGCGGCACTCTCCAGCAGGCGGGTGTTTCCGACCAGGACCTCGCGGCCCTCCACGGTCGCCCGCAGGCCGTGGCCGGGAACCGCCTCGAAGTCCCCGGGATCCGCAAGCGTGATGCCCCGTCCCTCCGCACCCTCGACGAGCGCCAGCGCCAGCGGATGCTCGGACGCGCGTTCGGCGCTCGCCACCAGCCGCAGGAGCTCCTCCGCGCTCATCCCATTGGCCGGTACCACGTCGGTGAGCGCCGGGCGGCCCTCAGTGAGGGTCCCGGTCTTGTCCAGGGCGATCGCATCGAGGGAGCCGATCGCCTCGAGCGTCGCGGCGTCCTTGATCAGGATGTTGTGCTTGGCGCCGAGCCCGGTCCCGACGGCGACCGCCGTCGGCGTGGCCAGGCCGAGGGCGTCGGGGCAGGCGATAACCACGGCCGAGATCGCGAAGGTAAGCGCGGTGATGAAGCTCTCGTCGGCGATTAACGCCCACGCCGCAAACGTGATCAACCCCGCGGAGACGGCGAGGATGACCAGGTAGGACGCTGCGCGGTCCGCGAGGCGCTGGCCAGGAGCCTTCGACTCCTGCGCCTGCTGAACCAGGTCGATGATCTGTCCCAATGCGGTATCGGCACCGATCTTCGTCGCCCGGAAGCGAACCGCACCGCTCTGGTTGATCGAGCCGCCGACGAGCTCATCACCCGGCTCCTTCTCGACCGGAACCGATTCGCCGGTGACGAGGCTCTCGTCGATCGCGGTGTGGCCGTCGATGACGACCCCGTCGACAGGGACCTTGTCGCCGGGCCGAAGCACAACCGTCTCCCCCACCGCGATCTCGCTGCTCGGGACCTCCACCTCCCGGCCATCGCGGATCACGGTCGCCTTCGGCGGCACGATGTCGAACAGCGCCCGCAGTGAGTCGGTCGTACCGCGTCGCGCCTTCATCTCCATCCAGTGGCCGAAGAGAACGAAGGTGACTAAGAGCACAGCGGCCTCGAAGAAGGTCTCGCCGCCGATCACCGTGATCAGGAAGCTGAACGACCAGGCGGCGAGGACGCCGACCGCGATCAGGACGCTCATGTTGAGCGCCCGCGAGCGAAGGGAGGTGTAGGCGCCAGCGATGAAGATCCAGCCCGCGTACCAGACGACCGGCGTCGAGAGGACGAGCATCAGCCAGTTGCGGGCCGTTTCGGAGTGAACGAGCTCGAAACCGAAGAAGCTGACCGTCACGGGCGAAAGCGCGAAGACCGGGATCGAGAGCACGAGCGCTCCGAAGAAGCGCCGGCGCATGTCCTTCTCCATCGCCCGGGCGACCTTCGGGTCCGACATCTCGTGGTCCATCCCCGCATGGGCATCGGGATCGCCGGGCTCGACCTCGCCGTGCTCGTGCTCCGCCGAGGTGTGCGGCAGCTCGTACTGCATCCGGTCGTGCTTGGTCCCGCAGCAGATCGGGGCAAGCTGCGTGTCGTGACCGAGCTGGGCGGCGCTTCGCCGCTGTTCCGCGTCGGCCGCCTCGCCATCCATCGCGCAGCGATAGCCGCGTTCGGCGATTAGCTCGCGGATCCGCTCCTCGTCGATCTCGCTCGGGTCGTACTCGACGTCAGCCAGATCGTGCGAGTAGTCGACCGTCGCTCTCGCGACTCCGGGAGCGGCGCGCAGGTCGCGCTCGATGTGTTCGGCGCAGGCGGCGCACCGCAGGTCGAGGACCGTAAAGTCAGCGGTGACCATCGCGCACCGTCTCAGTGGGAGTGAGCATGGACCGGAGCCTCCGCCGTCCGTGCGCCGCCGGTATAGCTCGCGGGGCTTGTCTCGAAGTGATCCCGACAGTGCTCGGAGCAGAAGTAATAGGTGCGGCCGGCGTGCGTCAGGCGAAGCGCCTTCGCGCGGTCCACCTTCATCCCGCAGACCGGATCAGTCACCCCCCGCCGCACCGTGAGCGCAAACAGCGCCACAAAGACGGCCAGCGCGACGACGTTCAGCCACAGCTTGTAGTTGACCTCGATCGAGCTGAAGATCTCGTCGCTCGTGGGTCGCGTCGACGGAATCAGGCCCGTGGCCGAGAACAGCCCGTCGACGACGAGGGCGGCGGCGACCATGGTCACGAGCATCAGCGCCGTGATCCGCCAGGCGAAGCCCCAGCCGTAGTACTTGCGGTAGGCGGCGATGATCGGCAGGACGATCAGGTCGGCGAAGATGAACGCGACCACCCCCGCGAACGAGATGCCGCCCGACCACAGGACGGCCGCGAGCGGCACATTGCCCACCGAGCACACGAAGCTCAAGACGGCGATGATCGGGCCGGCGATGACGTTCTCGATCGTCCGCAGGGCCGGGGGCGCGTCCTCGACAAAGAGGACGTTGAAGAAGTCGGTTCCCAGCAGGCCGATGAAGCCTGCAAGGAGGAAGCCGACCGTGACCTCCTTCCACAGCATCCGCCAGTCGCCGCGGAAGTTGTGAGCGACATCGGACCACGCGGAGGTCGAGGTCAGGCGCTCCCGCCAGCCCACGCCCCCCGAGGCCGCTGCATGATGCTCGTGTTTGGCCTGCGCGCGCTGCGCGTGCTCGCGAGCCCGCTGCTCGAGCCGGGGCGAGACGAAAAGCCGCAGGAGTAGGGCCATCAGCGCGATGAGGACGATGCCGCCGACGAACTCCGCCAGCGTGAACTGCCAGCCGATCAGCACCCACAGCACCAGGCCCAGCTCCCAGACCAGGTTGGTGGAGGCGAACTGGAACGCGAGCGCCGTGACCGCCGAGGCGCCCTTTTGGAACAGCGACTTCGCGATCGCGATCGCCGCATAGGAGCACGACGAGGACGCGGCGCCGAGGCCCGTGGCGCGCGCGACCGGTGCGAACCCGGTTCCCGAGAGGGCGCGCTGGATGCGCTCCCGAGGCACCCAAGCCTGGACGATCGCGGAGATCGCGAAGCCCAGCACCAGGGCCCACCAAACCTCCCAGGCCATCAGGAAGGCGTTCGAGAGGCCCTCCCCCACGTTGCCGAGGACGTCGCTCACCGCGAGAGCATCCGGCCGAGCGCACCCATCAGCTCATCGACGCGCTCCTCGGTATCGGCCGCGGGATCGCGCAGGCAGTTCCGAGCGTGCTCGTCGACGAGTCCGAGAGCCACCTTGTCGAGCGCGGCCCGGATCGCGTTGATCTGCGTCAGGACGTCGATGCAGTAGCGCTCGTCCTCGACCATCGACCGAACTCCCCTCACCTGCCCCTCGATCCGCGACAGGCGATTGAGGAGCTGCTCCTTGCTGTTCTTGTAGCCGACTTCTGTCATGGCCGCAGTATACCCCTACGGGGTATAAGTACCGGCGATGGGCTGGCCTGGCTTGCGCAAGCGCCACCTCAGCCGCTGACGTCAGCAGCCTGCGCCGCGGCGACTCGCGCGATCGGCACCCGGTAGGGCGAGCAGCTCACATAGTCGAGCCCGAGCTCGTCGAAGAACCGGACGCTGTCCGGGTCGCCTCCGTGCTCGCCGCATACGCCGCAGGTCAGCCCGGCGTTCGTGCTCCGGCCGCGCTCGACCCCGATTCGCACCAGCTCGCCCACGCCCGGAACGTCCAGGGTCTCGAAGGGGCTGCGATCGATGATCCGTCGCTCGAGATAGGCCGGGATGAAGCTCTGCTCGACGTCGTCCCGTGAGAACCCGAGCGCCGTCTGGGTGAGGTCGTTGGTGCCGAAGCTGAAGAAGTCGGCGTGCCTCGCGATCCGCTCAGCTACGAGACACGTGCGCGGCAGTTCGATCATCGTGCCCACCGAATAGGAGACGTCGGCGCCGGCATCTCGTTGCGCCCCGTCCGCCGCCTCGACCACCCGCTCCCGCAGCTCCCGCAACTCGGCGTCGTAAGCGACGAGGGGCAGCATGATCTCCACGTGGGGCGCGTCCCCCGCGCGGGCGCTCTCGGCGGCCGCGGCGATCACGGCCCGGGTCTGCATCTCATAGATCTGCGGGTAGAGGATTCCGAGGCGGATGCCGCGGGTCCCGAGCATCGGGTTCGTCTCCTGAAGCTCCGAGACGATCGCCGCAGCCCGCCGCGCCTCCTCGAGCCGCGCGGCGTCGCCAGAGCCCTCGAGCTCGCGGACCTGCGCCTCGAAATGCTCGAGCGGGAGGAACTCGTGCAGCGGCGGATCGAGCAGACGGATCGTGACCGTAAGGCCGCGCATCTCGTGGAGGATCGCCTCGAAGTCCCCCCGCTGGAGCTCCTCGAGACGCCCGAGCGCGGCCCGGAATTCGCTTTCGGCGGTCGCGAGCTCCTCCCCGTCCGCGCCGGTTTCGCCACCGGTTGCCTGAACGTGCGCGCGCCTCCAGCGCTCGGCGGCGATGAACATCTCCTGCACCAGCTCCCCGCGATCCTCGCCGAAGAACATGTGCTCGGTCCGGCAGAGGCCGATCCCCTCCGCGCCGAAGGCCCGCGCCCTCGCGGCGTCGTGCGCCGTATCGGCGTTGGCGCGGACGCCGATTCGGCGCCGTTCGTCGGCCCACCGCAGAACCGCTTGAAAGTCGTCGCCGATCTCCGGCTCGACGAGCGGCACGTCGTCGACCGTCACCGTTCCTGTGGATCCATCGATGGCGAGCAGATCGCCAGCCTTGAGCTCGGTGCCGTTCACCCGGATCGCCTGCTCCGCCTCGTCGACGATCACGGCCGAAGCGCCGGCGACGCACGGCCGGCCCATTCCGCGAGCCACCAGGGCGGCGTGGGAGGCCTTGCCGCCCTCCGACGTGAGGATGCCGCTGGCAGCATGAAATCCCGCGATGTCATCGGCCTCGGTGAACGGTCGCACGAGGATCACGCTCTCGCCGTTCTCGGCACGCTCGATTGCGTCGCGAGCGCTAAGGACGATCTTTCCCTTGGCCGCCCCGGGGGAGGCGGCGACGCCTGTCGTAAGCGTCGTGAATTCGGCCGAGGGGTCGAACACGGGATGAAGCAGGGCGTCCAGCGAGCCGGCGTCGATCGTGCGCAGCGCCTCGGGCGGGGTCAACAGCCCTTCTTCAACCGCATCGCGGGCGAAGCGCACGGCGGCCTGCGCCGGGCGCTTCGCGTTGCGGGTCTGAAGCATGTAGAGGCGGCCCTCCTCGATCGTGAACTCGACGTCCTGGATGTCGCGGTAGTGGTGCTCGAGCGTGGTGAGGACCTCGCGCAGACGGCTATATGCCTCGGGAGCGAGATCCGCGAGCTCGTGGAGATCCTGGGTATTCCGGATGCCGGCCACGACGTCCTCCCCCTGGGCATTGATCAGGAAATCGCCCGACGGACTCGGCTCGCCGGTGCGCTCGTCGCGACTGAAGGCGACGCCGGAGCCGGATCGGTTGCCCTTATTGCCGAAGACCATCTGCTGGACGTTCACCGCCGTTCCCCAGTCGTCCGGGATGGCATTGATCCTGCGATAGGCCACCGCCCGCTCCCCGTTCCACGAGTCGAATACCGCGGTGATCGCCTGCCGGAGCTGCTCGCGGGGCTCTTGCGGGAACGCCTCACCCGTCTCCTGCTCGAAGATCCCCTTGAACCTCTCCGTCAGCTCGCGAAGGTCGTCGACGTCGAGCCCGGTGTCCTCCTCCACTCCCTTCTGGGACCTCGCCGCCCGCAGCGCGTCCTCGAAGCGAGATCCGGGAACACCGTGGACGACATCCCCGAACATCTGGACGAGCCGCCGATATGCGTCCCAGGCGAATCGATCGTTTCCCGTCCGCGCCGCCAGGCCCCGCACGGACCGGTCGTTGAGCCCGAGATTGAGGATCGTCTCGAGCATGCCGGGCATCGACACCCGCGCACCGGACCGGACCGATACCAAGAGCGGATCGTCCGCATCGCCGAATCTCCTCCCCACTGTCTCCTCGAGGGCGGAAAGCGCCGCGTCTACCTCGTCGTCCAGGTCCGGCGGGAGTTCACCGCCGGCGTTCATATAGGCGACGCACGCCTCGGTTGTGATCGTGAACCCGGCTGGCACAAGGCCGGATCCCAGAACCGTCGCCATCTCCGCGAGGTTCGCCCCCTTGCCACCGAGCAGGTCTCGCATCTCGCGAGATCCCTCCGAGAAGTCATAGACCCACTTCATCTCGGCGCTAATCATCCCTCGCGCGCGTACTTCTCCGGCGAGTCGCTGAACGCCCGTACGCACTCAAACGAGCAGAAGCGGTACTCGATGCCCCGAAACGTCAGCGACCCGACGCCGATATTAACCGTCGTGCCGAACCAATCACCGGAGCGAGGCGTCGCCGGACCGGTGTGTATCCCGACCCGGACGATTGGAAATCGCGGACGCTTTTGCACCTCATCGACGATTCGCAGGCCCAGCTCGACTGCGGCCTCGGCGCGCTCGCCGCGCAACATCATCGCGTCGCCGATCGTCTTGACCTCTTCGTCCTCATACCGCGGCAGGACAGCCCGAACGCACTCGAAGAACTCCGCCGCGCCAGGTCCGCCGCGCCCGCTCGTCGCCGTGGGCCGTCCCGCGGCCGACCGACGGGAGGAGCGGCCCTATGCGGTCACCTTGAACATCGTGTGCTGGCCCAGGGCAAAGTGGTCTGGCGCATTGCAGAACAGCATGTACATGCCCGGCTTCGGGTTAACCGTCATCTGGCCCGGCTTCCCGGGACCCATGCCGTCGATCATCCCCTGGGCAGCTTCCTCGTTACGCTGGCCAGGCGCATCCATCTTGATCGGCCTCCGCTCGATCATCAGCTCATGCGGGACCTGTCCCACGTTCGTCGCGCTGGTCGCTACTGATCGAAATCCGGGTTCTGAACGGCGGCACGCCGAGCCCGCGACGGTTACGGTTCGGCCGATGGGTGAACGGGAGCACGTTGTCATCGCCGGCGGCGGGATCGCTGGCCTCGAGGCGCTCATTGCGCTTCGCGATCTCGCCGGTGACCGCGTCGCGTTGACGCTGGTCGCGCCCGACCCCGATTTCACTTACAAGCCCTTCACGGTCGAGGAGCCGTTCTCACCGAAGCCGGCCGAGCGACGAGCGCTGGCCCCAATTGCGGAGGAGTTCGGGGCGGCCTTCGTGCAGGAGGGCGTCACCGCCGTCGACCCTGCCCGTCACGTCGTCTCGCTGACGAACGGATCGGAGCTGCCATACGACGCGGCGGTCATCTGCGTAGGCGCCCGCCAGGTTCCTGCCTATCGAGAGGCCGCGACTTTCCGGACCTCCGGCGAGCCGCTGGCCATCAGCGACCTTCTGCGATGCGCCGCTGAGACCGCGCCAAAGCGCGTCGCGTTCGTCGCGTCGCCGGGAGCCGCATGGCCCTTGCCGGTCTACGAGCTGGCGCTGATGGGAAAGCGTCGCGCGCTGGAGCTCGGGCTGCAGGATCTGGAATGCGTGATCGTGACCCCCGAGGAGGCGCCGCTGATCATGTTCGGGCGCCTCGCGAGCGACGCGGTCGCGGAGCTGCTTTCGGCGCGACGCATCCGCGCTGTTGCCGCCGCGCACGTAACCGCGGTCGAAGGCGGCGCCGTCAGGTGGGTCCCCGGCGACGGGCGCCTCGAGATCAGCGGCGCCGTCGCGCTCCCGGCCCTGGAGGGACCGGCCATCGACGGGCTGCCTGCCGATGAGCACGGCTTCATCCCGATCGACCAACACGCGCGCGTCCGCGGGGTTGAGCGCGTCTATGCCGCCGGCGACGGGACCACCTTCCCGATCAAGCAGGGAGGGCTCGCGACGCTAGAGGCGGATGCCGCCGCCGAGCACATCGCAGCCTCGATCGGAGCCCCCGTGGATCCTCGGCCCTTCCACCCGGTCCTCCGCGGCCGGCTGCTGACGGGCGATGAGTCGCTCAGCCTCGAGGCGGACGTTGCAGGCGGCGGCGAGGGCACGACGTCGTTGGACTACCTCTGGTGGCCACCGCACAAGGTGAGCGGACGCTACCTCCCGGCGTGGCTCGCCGGCGAGGAGCCGCGCGCAGACCCGGCACCGCCGCGGCACTCCCTGGAGGTCGAGGTGTCCCTGCCCACCGAGTGGCACCGGGAGCCGATGGCGCTGGATCCGTACCGGCCGCAGGCGCACGAATAGGTGGACGAGCTCGAGCGCATCCACGCCTGGTGGCGCGCCGCGAACTACCTGTCGGTCGGGCAGATCTACCTGCTCGACAACCCACTGCTTCGCGAGCCGCTGCGGATCGAGCACGTAAAGCCACGGCTCCTCGGCCACTGGGGCACGACGCCGGGCCTCAACCTCATCTACGCGCACATGAACGGGGCGATCCGGCGGCACGACCTGAGCGCGATCTACCTCACCGGGCCCGGCCATGGCGGACCCGGGCTCGTGGCGAACAGCTATCTCGAGGGGACCTACACCGAGGTCTATCCCCACATCGGGCAGGACGCCGATGGCATGCGTCGCCTGTTCCGCCAGTTCTCATTCCCCGGCGGCATCCCGAGTCACGTCGCTCCCGAGACGCCCGGCTCGATCCACGAGGGCGGCGAGCTCGGCTACGCCCTCGTTCACGCCTACGGCGCCGTCCTCGATAACCCGGAGCTGCTGGCCGTCTGCATCGTCGGCGACGGGGAGGCGGAGACCGGCCCGCTCGCGGCCAGCTGGCACTCGAACAAGTTCCTCGACCCCGCTCACGACGGCGCGATCCTCCCCATCCTCCACCTGAACGGCTACAAGATCGCGAATCCGACGGTCCTCGCTCGTGTTCCGCGCGAGGAGCTTCGGGCGCTGATGGAGGGCTACGGGTACGCGCCGCGGTTCATCGAGGGCTCCGATCCAGACGCCATCCACGAGTTGATGGCGAGCACGCTGGACGAGGCGGTCACAGACATCGAAACGATCCAGCGCCGCGCACGGGAGGGCGATGACCGGCGCCGCCCGCGGTGGCCCATGATCGTCCTGCGGACCCCGAAGGGCTGGACCGGCCCCAAGGAGGTGGACGGGCTGCCGGCGGAGGGGTCGTTTCGCTCGCACCAGGTGCCGCTCGCGCACCTGGACCAAGACCCCGAGCACCTCGAGGCGCTCGAGCGCTGGATGCGCTCGTACTGCCCAGAGGAGCTGTTCGACGAGCGGGGCGCGCTGAGGCCGGCGATCGCCTCGCTGGCGCCCGCGGGCGAGCGGCGGATGAGCGCCAACCCGCACGCCAACGGCGGCCTCCTGCTGCGCGACCTCGACCTGCCGGACTTCCGCGACTACGCGGTGGACGTTCCCGAGCCTGCCCGGTCCGTCGCGCAGGCAACTCGCGTGCTCGGCGGGTGGCTCCGCGACGTGGTGCGGCGAAATCCCTCCACATTCAGGCTGATGGGGCCCGACGAGACCAACTCGAACCGGCTGGGAGCGGTGTTCGACGCCACAGACCGCGCCTGGGTCGCCGACACCGAGCCCACCGACGACCACCTCGCGCCCGACGGGCGCGTGATGGAGGTCCTCTCCGAGCACCTCTGCCAGGGGTGGCTCGAGGGCTACCTGCTGACCGGGCGGCACGGCCTCTTCAACTGCTACGAGGCGTTCATCCACATCGTCGACTCGATGTTCAACCAGCACGCGAAGTGGCTGAAGGTGACTCGAGACATCCCGTGGCGCCGCCCGATCGCCTCGCTCAACTACCTGCTGAGCTCGCACGTCTGGCGCCAGGACCACAACGGCTTCTCGCATCAGGATCCCGGGTTCATCGACCACGTGGTCAACAAGAAGGCCGAGATCATCCGGGTCTACCTTCCACCCGACGCGAACTGCCTGCTGTCGGTGGCCGATCACTGCATGCGCAGCCGCGACTACGTGAACGTGATCGTTGCCGGAAAGCAGCCGGCGCTCCAGTACCTAACGATGGACGAGGCGATCGCACACTGCACGCGCGGGATCGGGATCTGGGAGTGGGCCTCGAGCGGCGCGGGACAGGAGCCGGACGTGGTGCTCGTGGGCGCCGGCGACGTCCCGACGCTTGAGGTCCTCGCGGCCGCAGCCCTCCTTGCGGACAACCTGCCCGGGCTCAAGGTGCGGGTCGTGAACGTGGTCGACCTGATGCGCCTCGAGCCTCCCTCCGAGCATCCCCACGGCATGTCCGACACGGAATTCGACGCCATCTTCACCGACGATCGCCCGGTGATCTTCGCCTACCACGGCTACCCGTGGCTGATCCACCGACTCACCTACCGCCGCACCAATCACCGCAACTTCCACGTCCGCGGCTACAAGGAGGAGGGCACGACCACGACGCCCTTCGACATGGTCATGCTGAACGACATGGATCGCTTCCACCTCGTGATGGACGTGATCGACCGCGTTCCCGGGCTGGGCGAACGGACGGCCGAGCTTCGCCAGCGGATGGAGGACGAGCGGCTGCGGCACCGCGCGTACACTCGCCAAGTCGGCGACGACGCGCCGGACGTTCGCGACTGGGTGTGGCCGGGCAAGCCGCCGCCCGCGGATGCGGCGGTCGACGCGCACCGCGGCTCGCCCGCCTGAGGGTGCGCGTCCTCGTCGTCAACGCCGGCTCCAGCACGGTCAAGCTCAGCCTCCTCGCCGGCGGCGACGAGCTTCTCGGCAACAGCCTGCTCCCGGCGCCTCGAGGCACCACGTCCGAGGAAGAGCTGCAAGGGTCGATAGCCGCGCTGGGTCCGCCCGACGCCGTTGGGCACCGGATCGTGCACGGCGGCAGCCGCTTCGCCCGGGCGACATTGATCGACGACGAAGTCATCGGCGCGCTTGACGATCTGACCGAGCTGGCGCCACTGCACCAGCCGAAGTCGCTCACCGCGCTCGCGGCGGTCCAGCGGCTCCTGCCCGACGTGCCGGCGGTCGCGTGCTTCGACACCGCTTTTCACTCTGAGATGCCGCCCGCCGCGGCGAACTACGCGCTGCCGCTGGCCTGGCGGGAGCGGTGGGGGCTTCGTCGCTACGGCTTCCACGGCCTGTCGCACGCGTACGTTGCGCGCCGCGGGGCCGAGCTGGCCGGCGACCCCGTTAAGGCGCTGCGGATCGTGAGCTGCCACCTCGGCGCCGGAGCGTCACTCTGTGCGATCGAGCACGGCAGGTCAGTCGACACGACGATGGGTTTCACGCCGCTCGAGGGATTGGTCATGGCCACGCGATCCGGAAGCGTCGATCCCGGCCTTCTGCTTTGGCTCCTAGAGCGCGCGCGGCTGACGGAGCCGGAGCTCGCGGCGAAGCTCGAGCACGACTCCGGCCTCCTCGGTCTCGCCGGAACCGGAGACATGCGTGACATCCTGGCGGCCGAGGAGCGCGGCGACGAGCGGGCCCGGCTGGCGATCGCCGTCTATCTACACCGTCTGCGCGCCGGGATCGCCTCGATGGCGGCATCGCTGGGAGGACTCGACCTGCTGGCGTTCACCGGCGGCGTCGGCGAGAACGCGCCCGCGATCAGGGCGCGCGCGGCGGAGGGGCTCGGCTTCCTGGGGATCGTCATCGACGGCGCGGCCAACGCCGGCGCGGTCGATGACCGCGAACTGACGGCTTCCTGCGCCGGCGTTCGCACATTCGTGGTCAAGGCGCGGGAGGACCTGGAGATCGCGCGCCAGGTTCGAGCGACCATCAAGGGGAGCCACCAGCCAGACACGCGTGCGGACATTAATCAGTAGTTAGCCACGCCGAAGTGCCGTAGCGCGAGCGGATGTCGGCGGTCCGGGCCTCCCCTACCGTCCCTTCGATGGTCGCGACCAGCCTTCGCTCGATCTCGATGGCCGATGAGCTGCACTTCGGCCTTTGCGCAGAGCCAACAATCGTGGGAAGCCTCGACCCCATCGTCGAAGGAATCGTCACCGAGGCCGCCTCGCTCGTCGCTCGGCAGTGAGCTTCGCCTCAGCTGCTCGTGGCGCCCCTGTCAGTCAGCGCGCTTGAAGATGCCGGCGCGCCTGCTCAGACCACGGAGGTGCTCCATGCCCGCTTCCAGCTGCGACAGGTGATCCTGCATCTCAAGGCCAGTGCGATCACCAAGCTCGCGCATCCACCCGAGCCGTCGCTCGAGATCCCTCATGGCCGCCTCACCGCTCTCAAACGATGGATCGATGCGGGCCGCCGCGGCGTCCGGGGGGAGGTCGGGGTGGAGCTGCCGGCGCCACTCATAGCGGCGCGCTATGTAGGACGCCGGTACGACGAAGTCGAGCTGCTCCACTAGGGCCAGCCATTTCAGCGCCCCCTCGAAGTCGCCAGCAGCCGCATCCGCGTTGGCGGCCGCGAATACCACACCGATCGCGAGCTCGTGCTCGGCGGCGTCATCGGTCGCGTCCGCTGACGGGCTCAAATCGACAAGCTCGTCCGCCCCAGGCTCCTCTCCGAACTTTCCGGCGATGTAAGGGCCGAGGTATCTGCCGGCGACCTTTGTCGGCGGCCACCACAACGCGCGGCCCCCTCTCGCCTCCCCTACGCCACGGTTTGGCAGGTACGATCGCAGGAACTCGGGTGCATCCCCGGTGATGAGCGCCGCCCTCAGCACGGGCTGGAAGGGCTCGACGGGCACGTGCGCTCCGGCAGCGGCCGCGATCGACCGGGCCGCGACATCTGATTGCTGAGCGGCGAGGCCGCCCTGCTTGACGGGGAACCCGGTGGCGTCGCCGGCGGCCCAGACCGATTCGAGCCCCACCACCTGCATCCTCGAATCCGTGTGAATGAAACCCCCCTGGCGCTGGGGAATACCGGGAATCGACGGCACCTCCAGCTTCGGCAGCGCCACGAAGCTGTCCCCTTCGATGGCTGTGCCCGACTCTAGGATCAGCCGGCCGTCATCGACGCGCTCCGCCACCGCGGTCGTCCTTAGCGACAGCCGAGCCTCATCAAGGCGGGCGGCGACAAGCGCGGAGGCAGCCCGTCCGAACGCGTCGAGAGGCGCCGATTCATGCGTGACGATCATCAGCTCCACGTCCGGCAGGTTGCGGACATCACGCTCAGCCGCCGTGAGCAGCGCGAGCTCATAGGCGGCGATCGGCCAGCTCACGCTCTCGGGGACGATGAACACCAGACGCCGCGTCCCGCGCCGGCCGAGGGCTCGCAACAGCTTCTCGAACTGCTGACGCTGCGCGGCGTCACCGAAGGTGAGCGCCCCCGGTACGGATTCGATCGGCCGCGCGCCGACCGCGAGGATCAAGGCGTCATAGGACAGGGTATTGCCGGTGCCCGTGGTGATGGTGCGCGAGGCGGGATCCACGGACGCCAGCGCGTCCTTCAGATGGCGTCCCCCCGCTTCGGCTACGACGTCCTGGAGGTCGAGACGCAACGCTTCCGCCGCGCCGAACGGCTCCGCGACGAGCATCGGTCGAAAGACGAACTCGTCGTCGGGGGAGACGAGCTCGACCTCGACGAGATCCTTGGCGAGCGCCGAGAGCGCGAATGCGGCCTCGAGCCCGGCCACCCCGCCGCCGGCGATCAGAACCCGGCTCCGACCCGCGTCAGTCGTCATCGTGCGAATCGTCGCAGCTACACGCTCAGCACTGCGCTGAGTGCCCACATCAACGCGGCGCCGAAGGCCAAGCCTGCAAGGCCTAGCGCGCGGCCTCCGGGGCACAAGCCACCTTACGGCCGCATCGTCATGGCCGTATGCCGCGGACGCTGGATGACGCACAGCGCAGACGCGGGTACATCAACACAGTCGGCTTCTTTTGGAGACCAAGCGAAGTCCACAAGCCACATGGACGTCGGAGTCGGCAACGACGATGGTCCGCGCGCACCACGGTCGTGGCCCGGAATTGCCTCCTTGAGCTCGACCACGTCGAACGCTTCGAATTTCACTCTTCCCAGCATTGCCATCTTGCGCCCCCAATCAAGCGAACCGGGTTCGAATCTGTCACGCCCAGCATGCATCCGCGCAACAGTCGGTTCATCCGTGGAAAGCACCGATTTCGCCATCCGTAGTGTCGTGCTCGGCGCTCGCGATCGGGGCCTCCGCCCACGCGCTCCTCGAGACAAGCTTGCTTCATCGAGGACTCGAGGAGCCGCTGGCTGAAGGAGAGCTCGATCGAACCGGGGCCCGTGCGAATAACTAATCGAGGCTGATCAGGCCCGGACCTCAAACCCCATCGGAGCCTCCAGATGGGCGCCCACGCTACAGAAGGTCGTGCACCGCCTTGATCGCAGCGCGACCCAACGCGATCTCGAGCGCCACGCCCACCGCACCTAGGGCGATTCCGGCAACCACGATGGCGATGTCCTCGAGGAGGACGCCAAGCGACAGGAGCACTACGCCCAACGCGGGCAGGGTGTCCAGGCCGGAGAACGGAGGCGCCAAGAATGCGCCGAGGGAGCCGGCGATCACGAGCGCTCCGAAGACGATATTGCTCAGCCGATGGTCAAACAGGAACGCCAGCCGCGGGCGCGAGATGCGCTCCAACCGGCGCACGAGCTTCATCAGGGTCGCAATGAGACGCTGCTGTCTCTCGCCTGCAATCACCAGCCCGCGCCAGCGCTCCGGCAGCCAGATCTCTCGCCGATTGGCGATCAATTGCAGGGCGACCAGCATCGCGACCAGCTCGAGTACGTGGGTGACGCCGCCGGTCGGGAGCGGAAGAGCGGGGACCGCCAGCAGGAGGACGAAGAGGATCGCGAAGCTCTTCGTCCCGAAGAGCTCGATGAGGCTGCCGAGCGTCTTTTCGCTGTCGCTTTGCAGCCAGCCATCGAGCTGGTCTGACAACCTCTCACGCGTCGCGTCGGCTCCAGGGCCGGCTCGGCCCGCGGAAGTATCCATCCTTCGAAGCTAGTTGGCGCGCCTCATCCGTCGGCGAAGCCGGAGATGAACGGGAGTACGGCGGCGTCGGACGCGGCCGGCCGCTCGAGGTTCGGCAGGTGGCAGGCCCCGGCGATCGAGATTCGGTCGCGGACGTCCGGCAGCTCTCGCTGGAGCCGGTCGGCGATCCGGTGGAATTCCGGCCGGTCGGATTCCCCGTCGAAGAGGAGAACCGGTGCCCGCACCTCAGCCAAGCGCGCGGAGACCGGCGGGTCCGGGTCAGGGAGCCAGGTCGGCGGCGGCAGCTCGTAGGTGTGTGCCTGAGCCTCGCGCACGTATGCCCGCATGGCCTCTGGGGCCCCGGGCACCCACGTCTCGGCCATGGGCTCGGCCGCGGCCTCGAAATCGCCGGTCTCCGCGAGCTCTGTCTCGCGCTGGTCGATCGCGTCGAGCTCGGGCGAGAGTTCCGCGCCCGGAAGCGGGGATGCGACGAGGACGAGGCCGACGACGAGCTCCGGCTTCTCCACCGCCAGCTCGAGCGCGACCGCGCCGCCGAACGAGCTGCCGACGAGGACGGATGGCTCCGCGAGCTCGAAGCCTGTGTGAAGGTCGGGCGCCGTCGCCGGCCAGGGCCACTCTCGGAGCTCACGCTCCCACTGGCCGGCGTCGGTGATCCCACTGTGGAAAAGGGTTACCTGCACTGGTCGTCGCTGGAGGGCCTGTAGGACAGTCCCAGCGCTTCTTTAGCAAATCCTGCAGTGAGCCTTAGGCCATCCTGCGGTTGGGGGCATTAATGAAGTCCCATCCGCTGACGCGCGACTTCATCGAAAGGAACGTCTCCATGCCCACCGCCACTCCATCGCCTCCCGGTGCCGACGATTGCGGCCCCTCGATCCCCGGCCGCCCGCCACGGCCGTCGCCCGCCACGGCTGTCGCCCGCCACGGCCGTCGCCCGGCTCCGCCTCGCCCCGGCCGGCGCTCGCTGGCCGCGCTGATGATCAGCGCGGTGGTGCTG